>PVWD01000061.1 GCA_003003615.1 filamentous cyanobacterium CCP2
CAGTACCCCCAGCCAACCCCAGCCAGAATCTCCTGATCCTGCTCTCATCGCCAGAATTCAGGAACAGGTGACAGAGGTTGCAGATAAATATACAGAAGGGTTGATTCAGTCGGTTCAGACCAATTTTGGTGGCAGCGAGCTAACCGTCAACCTCAGCGATGGGTGGTATGACCTGCCTGCAAACCGCCAAGATACGCTTGCAAACGACCTTTTGAACCGATCGCGCCAGCTAGACTTTGAATCCGTCAAATTGATTGATGGGGATGGGGAAGTGTTAGCCCGGAGTCCAGTGGTGGGGACACGAATGGTGGTTTATCGCAGAGGTAGGGTAGAGACGCGAGATTTCATGTCTGTACGGGAAGGAGGGTAATAATGAAGAATGTGCCATTTCCAAGGGGTGCGTCATCGCTCAGACAAGACAGAAATTTTGACAGCCTCGACAAATCTAGAAGTAGCACATGATTGCAGTCGTCTAGAGGAATCCCACCGTGAAAATCTTGTTGGTGGAAGATGACGAACCCACTGCTGCCGCCCTCTTGGCTGCCTTGAAAGACGATCGCCATGTCGTCAACATTGCAACCGATGGGCAAATGGGTCTATTGCTTGCCGAAACCTATGATTATGACCTGGTTTTGCTAGATGTTTTAATTCCTAAGCTGGATGGCATTAGTATCTGTCGCCAACTCCGATCGCAGGGACAGCAAATGCCCATTCTGCTCTTGACGGCAAAGGATTCCCAAACCGACAAAATTTTGGGATTGGATGCTGGGGCAGATGATTATGTGGTCAAGCCGTTTGACCTGGAAGAACTGCGGGCCCGCATTCGAGCCTTGCTGCGACGGGGCAGTACGCCTTTCTCTTCGCTGCTGACCTGGGAAAACCTCCGCCTTGACCCAGTGGCTAATGATGTGGCCTATAACAATGAGCCGATCGCCCTTACGCCCAAAGAGTTCAGCATTCTAGAACTTTTATTGCGGAACCCGCATCGCGTCTTTAGCCGAAGTGCCATGATCGATCGGCTGTGGTCAATGGAAGATTCGCCAGCCGAAAGTGCCGTCACCACGCATATTAAAGACTTGCGGCAAAAGCTCAAGACCGGCGGTATGACGAGCGACCTGATCGAAACCGTCTATGGCTTGGGGTATCGCCTCAAACCTCCCCCTTCCGAAACGCCATCCCCAGAAAATTTGACTCCTTCTCTTCCTCCTGCCAAGCCCAAAAATACAGCCTCGATCGCTCAAGTCATTGAAAAATTCAGACATACTTTTTTAGAGCAAATTGAGGTGTTAGAGCAGGCAACCACAGCCCTTCAAGGAGGAGAGTTCATACCCGAACTGCGAGAACAAGCCCGTCAAGAAGCCCATAAGCTCGCTGGATCATTGGGCATTTTTGGCTACCCCAGTGGCTCTCAGTTAGCCCGTGAAGCAGAACATTTGCTGATTCATACTGAATCGTTTGACCCGTCTACCATCCACCAGTTCTCTGAACTGATCAAAGCCCTCCACCAGGAATTAACAAAACCATCCCGATCGGTCGTTCCAGACGCAAAAGCAAGTTCAAACACAAAAGCAAGTTCAAACACAAAGGCAAGTTCAGACATAAAAACTGCCCAGTCAGTCCCTCAACCCTCCGTGCAATGGGCAACTGCTCGATCGTTTACTTTGGTCATTGATGATGATGCCGCCTTGACTGAGCAACTCGAAACGATCGCAGCGCAGCAAGGGCTATTACTCAAATCGGCAGCCAGTCCAATGGCAGCGCGTCAAATCTTGGCTCACTCCACCCCCGACCTGATTTTACTAGACTTGTCTTTTCCCAATTCAGCAGAAGATGGGCTGTCTCTCCTTGCCGAACTGACGCATCAGTATCCTGAGTTACCTGTTCTGGTGTTTACGGGACGCGATGGATTAAACGATCGGGTTGAGGTGTCTCGGTTGGGGGGGAAGGGGTTTCTCTCAAAGTCCATGTCGGTGCAGCAAATTCTGCAAACCATCACCCACACCCTGACAACCTATCCCACCAATGAAGCAAAGGTGCTGATTGTAGATGATGATCGATCGGTTTTAGAAGCACTGAGTCACCTATTACATCCTTGGGGGCTTCGCGTCACTACTTTGAATGATCCGCAGCAGTTTTGGGAAACATTTGTTGCAACAGAGCCAGATGTGGTGGTGGTGGATTTAGAAATGCCTCGTTTCAGCGGCATTGATCTGTGTCAAGTGGTGCGTCATGATCCTCAATGGGGAGATTTACCCATTTTAGTTGTCACTGCCCACACCGATGCCCAATCTATTCGCCGTGTTTTTGCCGCAGGAGCCGATGACTTTATTGCCAAACCAGTGGTTGGTCCGGAATTGGTCACTCGCATCCTCAGCCGGATTGAACGGACTCGATCGCGTCGAAAACCTTTCCTGTAAGCAATGTCTGTCTGACAGGATTTGGCCCATGTGGGAGGAAACTGAACGATGGCAACAGACGGAAAGGTGTAGGACAATCTCAGGTGATGGAAACCCAAAAAGGTTGGCAATAGGAAACTGTCCTAACGTGCTTGCGTAGAGCTATGGTTTGGAAAAATCTTGCTTGACCTGGAGGACTGCAAATATCAAAAGGTTGGGGTATGACAAAACGAATTTTGGTTGTAGATGACGAAGAGCGAATTCGAGAAGTGGTGCGAGCTTGTCTGGAAGATTTGGCAGGATGGACAGTCTTGATGACTGACTCCGGACAACAAGGGTTAGAGCAAGCCAAAGTGGAAACAGTGGATGCCATTCTCCTGGATGTTTCGATGCCCTATATGGATGGGTTTACTTTCTTTCAGCATCTCCAGGCTGATCCACAAACGCGATCGATTCCCGTGATTCTGTTAACTGCAAAGGTGCTACCCGTCGATAAAGTGCGATTTGCAGACATGAGCATCGCTGGTGTTATTACAAAACCCTTTGACCCCATGACTGTCACCAACCAAATTGCCGAAATGCTGGGATGGGAATAATGAACGTTTTACAAATCTCGCTGAAATTCTTCGAGAACGTCCATCAAGTGAACCTGCGATTGCATGGGCAGCAAATCTGACAGTGGGACATCTAATTTGCCACCGCCCAATTTCACAGTCATTTGCTGCAACAGACGAAGCACATCCTCTTCGCTGGGCATCCCCTTACTGAGCATGGGATAAAGCTGTTCTGCAAGGGGCGTATGCAGGTGGGCATCTCGCAAATATAAATGCCACTTTGCCACATCAATGTAAACATTCTCGCCGATCGAAGCCGCCAGTTTTTCGATCGCTTCACTGGAAGTGTACGCCATGAGTAGACTTCTCCTGAATTTATCCTTTAGACGGTGCAGAGTCAGAATAGTTAGCAATCACAAAGATATACAGCGCATGAGCCAACAGCCCCACTGCCCAAACTCCTGTAACCCAGGTCGTCCACCCCCACTCAGCCAGCAGCAACGTTCGGAAAAACCAAATTCCTGAATTCACGGCTGCAAACACTGCAACATGCACTGCAAAATTCATGCGATCGTCCAACTTGCGAAAAGCGGGATCTTGACGGGTCGGTTG
The DNA here is from genome assembly GCA_003003615.1 of filamentous cyanobacterium CCP2. Taxonomy (GTDB): domain Bacteria; phylum Cyanobacteriota; class Cyanobacteriia; order Elainellales; family Elainellaceae; genus Egbenema. The sequence goes on from PVWD01000061.1 coordinate 3,563, forward strand.
ACGAGGCCAACGAGGAGGCATAGGTTAGGACTGAGAATGAAGGACTGAGAGAGATGAATGAAGGATCGATTAATGCAGATTGAAATATATGCTATTTCCTAGCTTATAGCAATTGGTCGATCGGCGTAGATGGTGAACCCCAAGGGTTGCATCCTGACTCTCCACCTATTTACAATCTGACAACCAACAAGATTTAGGATTTAAGATTTTGAATTTAGGATTTTGGCAATTCCTAAAACGTCCTGCCCTGAAAGAGCCAGAACTGCGGTGGGTGATCAAGGTGGCGATTCTGTTTTGGGGCATCTGTTGCGTTTTGGCCCTGTATCGCTTCTACAACTTCTTCCCAACCTTCGTTTCGTTTGACCAGGGCATTTTCAATCAGGTGTTTTGGAATAGCCTGCATGGGCAATTCTTTGAAAGTTCGCTGTCTTCTACGGAGTCGATCGCCGTGAAGCAGGGAGAGGTGGCGGAGGTGTTCTATCACCGCTTAGGACAGCACTTTACGCCTGCCTTAATGCTGTGGTTGCCCTTCTATGCCCTGTTTCCTTCGCCTGCGGGATTGTCGATCCTACAAGTGACGTTGGTGACAGCGGCAGGATTTGTCCTGTACGCCTTAGCGCGGCACTATCATCCACCTCGGCTATCGGCATGGATCACAGTGAGCTATTTTGCGGCGATCGCCGTGATCAGCCCAACCTTGGCTAATTTCCATGATATTTGCCAGATTCCGCTTTATATCTTTGCTTTGCTGCTGGCCTTAGAGAAGCGCAAGTGGTGGTTAGTCGGGCTATTTGCCATTCTGACCTTAGCCGTTCGCGAAGACAGTGGGGTGGTGCTGTTTGGTATTGGCTTTTATTTGGTGGTGAGCCGTCGCTATCCCTGGCTAGGGTTGGGGCTGTGTGGTTTGAGCATGGGCTATATGCTGGCCTTGACGAACCTGATCATGCCGTTGTTTTCAGATGATGTGTCGCAACGGTTCATGATTGAAGAGTTTGGGCATTTTGTAGAGGGTGAAGAAGCCTCTACTTTGGATGTAATCTGGGGAATTTTGACCAATCCGGGGCAGTTGCTCGTTTCTATCTTTACGCCCTTTGGCAAAACGGTGCGATACCTTTTGGGGCAGTGGGTGCCGTTGGCATTTATTCCCGTAATTTCAGGCAGTGCGTGGGCGTTGGTTTGCTTTCCGCTGCTCAAAATTTTGATCCGCCAGCAGGATTTTGTTGCCCTCTCGCTCCACTTGCGCTATGCCATAACGCTGGTGCCTGCCCTATTCTATGGCGCGATTCTTTGGTGGGCGGCTCATCCCAACCGTTTCGATCGCCCCTTTCGCAGAGTTTGGACGATCTGCCTGATCCTGTCCCTCTTTTTCACCGTGACAGCAAACCCAAACCGAGCTTTATCCTGGGCAATTCCCGATTCATTTCAGCCCTGGGTTTATGTTTCTCCACCTCGGCAATGGCAGCACAGTCAGGCAATTCGATCGCTTTTGGCTCAGGTGCCGCCAGATGCCAGCATCACTGCGACTGACCACATTGTGTCCCATGTGTCAAACCGACGAGAAGTGTTGCGCTTTCCTCGGATTCGGCTAATTAACGATGCAGGGGAAGATGTGCGGGTGGAGTATGCGATCGCCGACCTGTGGTATTTGCAGCAGTATGAAGTGGCGTTTGCTGATTATCGGGAAAGCTTGCGGTTGGGAATTGAAGATGTGATCCGCATGAGCGATCGGCGGTACGGCATTATTGGGTTCAGTGATGGTGTGGTGCTGCTTCAGCTTCGGGCGGAGTCTGACCCAACGGCGTTGGCAGAATGGACTGCGTTTCGGCAGGCAGTGGAGCAGCAGTTGAGTGAGAGGGAGTCAGGAGCCAGGAGTCAGGAGGAAAATAACCGTAGCGCAGGCATCTTGCCTGCCAGGAAGGAGTGAGCAGGGATGAAGGAGAAGAGAAAAGGGAAAACAGAACAGGAGATTAGCGAGAACTAAGGGCTGATCGAGTTGATCGGATCGATCGCGTTTTTCCGACTCCCTACTCCCCACTCCCTACTCCCTATTCCCAACTCCCCCATCAACTTCAACGACGACGAGCTTCTTTACTTTCCCGATCACGCCTCCGACGATCGCGCCATTCGACTGCGGTTAAGTAAGCTACACCCCCTGAGACTGCAACCAACAGCCCCAAGGCAAGCAGTGCAAGAATGCTCAAGAAGGTACTTTCCATAGGAGAGATGAGAAGTGAGAAGTGAAAAGTGAGGAGTGAATCTTTAATAGATGGTAAAGACTCACAAAACGGTACTCAGAGGGCAGAATTGGAGAACTTATAAGCCGTTGCGGGCCCAGACGACGAGGGAAATAGAGAAGGTAAAAACAACTAAGAGTCCGACCCAGCCAAGCGTCAAAATATCCATAGGTTGTTGCTAAAACGTCATGATTCAATTGCTACAAATTTAATGATAGAGCAAAAGGGGGAGGAGAACGGGCGATCGAAGGCGCATCATAGGAGAGAGGGCTATGCCTGATGGTGGAGTTAGTAGGGTCAGGAAATGCGCCAACTGTTTGTTCAAGTGCCGCAAGGATATGGAAAGACGGTTCTGAAGATTGCTCAATCCTGCGAGGGAATTAATCTAGCTCAGTTAGATGGAACAGATGCGGAAGGTGCGATCGACTTAGTACTGATCCATGTTTCTAATGGTCAGGTTGAACACCTTTTAGCGGAACTGGAAGATTTGCCAAACCTGCGCGTGTCGTTTTTGCCGACCGGAATTATGGCACTCTACCCCCCTGCCGACTCTGCCCCCCAGCAAGTGAAAAACATTGAGGAGCGCAGTCCGATCGAGGTTTTTCTGTCGGGGTTACAAAGTGTTGGCTCGTGGAAAGGATTTTTGAGCTATGCGGCATTGGCGGGGGTTGTCGTCTGGATTGGTTTATTTACGAACACGCAATACCTTTTAGTTGCAGCAATGCTGATTGCTCCCTTTGCTGGGCCAGCTATGAATGTAGCCATTGCCACAGCACGAGGGGATTATCGACACCTTTGGCGAAGTTTGGTGCGCTATGTGGCAGCCCTCGCTTTAACCATTCTCGTTGCGGCTGGGTTGAGCCTAATTTTACGGCAAGAAATTCCCACCAGTTTGATGATCGAACAGAGCCAAATTTCTGCCGTTGCGGTGTTGTTGCCTTTAGCGGCAGGGGCAGCTGGGGCAATTAACTTGGTGCAGTCCGATCGCAGTAGTTTGGTGTCTGGTGCGGCAACGGGAATGTTGGTGGCGGCTTCGTTGGCTCCTCCCGCTGGAATTATTGGTATGGCAGGGGCGATCGGACGGTGGGATATGGTGGTGAATGGCGTATTCCTGCTGGTGCTGCAACTGTTTGGCATTAATGTCGCGGCAACGTTGTTGTTTCGCTGGTTTGGCTTAACTTCCCAAGGAACTCGCTATCAGCGGGGTAAGCCAGGAGTCTTTAAAGCAACGCTTGCCCTCAGTACGATCGCCCTTGCCGGAATGCTGGTTTGGCAATTTTCCCAATCTCCCAATCTTCAGCGATCGAGCCAGGCGCAGCGAGCCACTGCGGAAGTGCAAAATGCGATCGAAGAGGTTGGGTTAGCAGAATTGGTAGAAGCGAATGTCCGATTCACGCGACCAGAGATTGAAGGGCAAAATACTTTACTGTGCGTCATTTATGTGCAACGTCGCCCGGAGGTCACTCTGCCTGATACTGAAATTCAGAGCCGCATCACTCAGGCAATTCAGCAACAATTGCAGGAGCAAGATTTTAACGTTACGCCGCTAGTCAATGTGACCGTTCTGGAAGCGAATTCTTGAGCAGCAGGTACTTATGTCGTTATGGGCTTTGTTGGCTGGGTGGGCATCTTGTCCGCCCCACAAGAGTTTTGGTTGATTGAATCCCTTCCCTAACCTGAAGGGCTGTATGGATTGAAAAGAATGAAAAATGCAAAATTAGGCAATGTATGGGACTCTCTTCGGGCGAGCTACTGGTTTGTGCCTACGCTGATGGCGATCGGGGCGGTGATCTTGTCTACGGTGATGTTGGCGATCGACAGTGCGGAGATCCAGATTTTAAAGGATTTGCGTTGGATTTATACGGGCGGCCCCTCTGGAGCAAGGCAGGTACTATCGACAGTTGCGGGGTCAATGGCTACGGTGGCAACGACTGCTTTTTCCATTACGATCGTCGCCCTTCAGCTTGCCTCATCCAACTTTGGTTCTCGCCTTTTGCGAAATTTCATGCAGGATACGGGCAATCAGGTTGTGTTGGGCAGCTTTGTGTCTACGTTTGTCTATTCGCTGTTGGTGTTGCGAACGATTCACGATGAATCCTTTGATCTGTTTGTGCCGCAGCTTTCCATTACCGTTGGCATGAGCCTGGCAATTCTCAGCATTGGCGTTTTGATTTACTTTATTCACCATGCCGCCACCATGATTCAGGCTTCCCATGTGATTGCCGAGGTCAGCGACGAATTGCACGATGCGATCGATCGGCTATTTCCTGAACCGATCGGCGAGGAAGCTCCCAACCATTGCCAACCGATGAGTGAAATCCCCAAAGATTTTGCATCAGTTGCAATTCCCATCAAAGCAGAACGCACGGGCTATTTACAGGTCGTTGATGACGTGTCTTTAATGAAGCTGGCAAAACAACAGGACTTAATCATTCATCTTCAACTCCGTCCAGGGCAATTTGTAATTCAGGGTAGTGAAATTGCGAAGGCGTATCCAGCAGACCGAGTTGATGCAGAAGTGGCAAAGCGTTTAAACGGAGCTTTGATTTTAGGATCAGAACGAATTGAGCAGCAGGATGTTGAATTTCCAGTGGATCAACTCGTTGAAACCGCAGTACGCGCCCTTTCCCCTGGAGTCAACGATCCATTTACCGCCATTCGCTGCATTGATCGCCTGGGTGCCGGACTTTGCCATTTAGCCCAGCGAGAAATGCCGTCTCCCTACCGCTATGACGACGAGAAAACTTTGCGAGTGATTGCTGAACCTGTCACATTTAATATTCTTGTAAATGCCGCGCTGAACCCCATTCGCCAGTATGCTAAACCTGATGTAGCTGTGACCGTTCGGCTCCTCAACGCACTACGGACGATCGCATCTTGCACCAGCAACAGCACTCAGCGAGCAATCCTCCAACGCCATGCTGACATGATTTTGCGGGGTAGTGAAATCGGGCTGTCGGAAGAATGCGATCGAAATGATGTGAAGGCACAATACGATCGTGTGATGCAAGCATTAAAACAGTCATAAGCATCCGTTTGAGACAAAAAGTAAATCCTAAATACGATCGCTAAATTTCTTCTTAAGACATATAGATTCATTGGGAAATTCCGCTACTTTAGAACAAGCGAAATCGCTTAAATACATAAGCGACTAATCTGAATCAACAACCGTCTGGCACTTATCTAGAAACGGAACTGAGTGAGTAATATTTATGTTTATAGAATAATTTCAAGAGCAATTTAGAAACACTTTTTGTCATAACATGTTTTCCAATTTACACTGCCAATTCAACTGTAAATCCAGCGGCATCAAGCTTGTCTCGGTGTAGTCATTGGTGCGGTAATCAGAAGATTAACTCTTAAGGCGTAGACAGATTCACCCACTTGGTAGAGACTTTGTATAGTAAAGACTCGTATTTTGATTAAAGCTTCTAAGACTAGTTAAAAATCGTATGTTTGGAATTAATCAACTCAAGACAGTTGCTCTGTTGGGCTTGTTGAGCGGCTTAATCGTTTTAGCCGGATATTATCTGGTAGGCAATGAAACGGGTTTGCTAATTGGCTTGGTCGTTGCTGCATTCACCTCAATTAGCTCTTGGTATTTCTCCGATCAAGCAGCACTTGCAACTTACCGCGCCCAACCGATCGCCCGTGAACAGGCTCCAGAGTTATACGATACGGTGCAGCGATTGAGCGATCGAGCAGGCATTCCGATGCCGAAGCTGTTTGTGGTGCCAACTGACTCTCCGAATGCTTTTGCAACGGGTCGTGATCCTAACCATGCCACGATCGCGGTGACTCAGGGAATTGTTAAACTCCTTTCTAAAGAAGAACTAGATAGCGTTCTCGCCCACGAACTGACCCATGTGAAAAACCGCGATACCCTCATTCAGGCAGTTGCCGGAACTTTAGCAGGAGCTATCACCTACCTGGGACAAATTCTGACCTTTGGAGCACTCTTTGGCGCAGGCGGTGGCAGAGGACGGCAGGGAAACCCGCTTGGAGTGTTGTTCTTAATTGTTTTAGCTCCCCTGTCGGCAAGCTTAATCCAAATGGCGATTTCCCGAACGCGGGAGTTTGCGGCGGATCAAGGATCGGCAGAAATTACAGGCAATCCTCTAGCGTTGGTCAGCGCATTGCAAAAGTTGGAAGAACTCAAGGAAAAAATGCCGCTACAGGGAAATCCGGCTTTCTCTCATCTGTTTATCGTGAATCCTTTAAGCCCTCAAGGGTTGCAGGTGCTTTTCCTCACCCATCCACCCACTGAAGATCGGATTCGCAAGCTGAAAGAATTGGCAGAGCAGCAGACCAGCCAGAAAGCTGAACCATCTGCGGCATAAGGCGATCGCTTCAAAAAATTGAATCACTTCATTTTAAGGGTGAGCTAAGGTCAGCAACAGGCGGATCTGGCTCACCTCTACTTTTGTGTATGCCATAGCATGGGAAAAGTTTGGCAATATCGGGATGAGAAATGCACGAGGCTAAAAATGCAGTGGGCTGATTTAAACCAACTCGATTCCTTGATTCTGGAAACAGCGGCTCTTGGAGCCTCGATTGAGCAAATTGGTGTGTCGGGTGAAGGACGATCGCTCTACGGGGTTACGGTTGGCGAGGAGCAGGCAAAGTATACCGTCGTGATTTTGGCGGGCTGTCATGCCACTGAAATTGTGGGTTCTTTGGCAGCAGTTGCGATTCTGCGATCGATCGTCCAAACGCCAATTTCCTCTGTCCGGTTTGGGCTTGTGCCCGTTGCCGATCCAGATTGCCTGTATCGAAATGCCGCTACTGTATCATCAAGATTCACGCTACAGGATGCCCTGAACCTCAGCCATCAGCGAGACTTGGAAGGAAACTTTATGGCTGCTACCTATCCTGAGTGCGTTGCGATCCGGCAGTGGTTCCAAAAATTTTCTAAAATCGATGCCTATTTTTCCCTCCATGCAGCAGCACCGATCGCACCTGGATTGTTTTTCTATGTCGGTGAACCCTCTGATCCTCCACTGGTTCAACAGGTGATGCGTGATATGGCGGCGATCGTTCCTGCTGATATTCCTTTGTTGAAACATGATCCAACCGGAGTGGCGCAGCAAGTTTTAGCTCCTGGATTTTTTGAGTTAGGCTTGCCGAAGGTTGAACCCAATCACGCTTCGCCAGGGAGTTCTCTGGCATTTGTTGCCGATCGATTTCAGCCGCAGTTTTTGGCTGTTTCAGAAATTCCGTTTGCGGTTTGTCCTGACCTAATGAACGCTTCGCTCGATGAAATTCATCAGGTGAATATGGCAGTAAAGCATACGGGCAACACGAGTCAACCGCTTTATGAGATTAGCTTAGAGACCCAGCTTCACCTCTTGCAGTCCCTCGTTCGATCGACCGTTACTCAACTCATGAACTCATGATAAAACTAGCGCGAGCCTCAAGAAGTCACCATGAACCAGACCACTGCTGTCACTGAAGCCATTACCAACCTCAACGAGGCTCACCGTAAATTTAACCTTTCTCCCACTGTTGCTCCGCACTTCTGCCGCGAATGGCAAACTCCTTCGCATCCCCTCACCGAAACTGAGAAAAATGCCCTCGATCGCTTCAAAAATCGCTATTTATACTACGCAGGCTGATAAAGCTAAGTTCACAAGCAGACTGGGACGGCGATCGGTAAGTAATTTTGAGATTGTAGGGACGTTTACGTTTGAACCGGAAACCCATGAGCCACACCAGCCGATCGACTAGCCGACTATCTCCAAGCCAACTATTCAAACGTTTATTTGTGGGGGTTAGCATGTTCGGAGTTGCTTATCTTTCGTTCTTTTTATTCCTCACCTTCCGGCAGCGGCACCTGATCTATCGCCCCAACCCTGACCTCTCCATGCTTCCCAGTGCGCCTGATTTCGGGCTTCCCTACGAAGATGTCTGGATATCCATCCCAAATTCTCCAGAACAACTGCATGGCTGGTGGATTCCCTCTGTTGTGCCCCCAGAGCAGTACGCGATTTTGCCCCAGGAACCGATGCAAGTTCTCCAATCTCCCAAGGTGATGCTGTATCTGTGTGGCGTTGGACGCAACATGGGGGACTATAACTATTTGTCCAGGGTGGCAGCATTCCGACAACTCGGATTCTCAGTCTTAGTGTTTGACTACCGAGGCTATGGACGCAGTAAAGGCGGCTTTCCCAATGAAACTCAACTGTATGAGGATAGTCAGGCGGCATGGAATTATTTGCGGCAAGTCCGCCAGGTTCCTGCTGAACAAATCCTGATCTATGGCGAGTCTTTGGGAGGGGCGATCGCATTAGATTTGGCACTCAAACATCCTGAAGCCAGTGGGCTAATTCTGCAAAGCACATTTACTTCCATGCTTGAGGCAGTTCAACAAAAAAGTTTTATCAAAACGATACCGATTCATTTAGTTTTAACAGAGTGGTTTGAGTCGATCGCCAAAATCAGCTCGTTGCAAATGCCCGTGCTTTTCCTGCATGGCAGTTCCGATTCTGTGGTGCCTTCCGAAATGAGTCAGCGGCTATACGCTGCTGCACCAGAGCCTAAGCAATTATTCCTGATTCCTGAAGCGGATCACGTCAGCATTTATCAACCGGGCGATCGATCGTATTTCAGAGCAATCCAAAGGTTTGTTGAAACTTTGCCGCCTTGAGTATGGGTCGCCTTGGGTATTGCATGGCAAACTCGGCTAACTGATCATAGTAACTCCTTAACTTTCCCTAAGTTATTCCCATTTTCTTTTCTGAAACTTCCTCGTAAAGTTGAAATATACCGGATGAACAACCCAAACACTAACAAAAAGGTCGGTTCACCCCATCACTAAAACCTAAACAAACAAGGAAATCGAAAAATGTCTGATGCCCAATCCTACGAACACTACTGTACACAAGCTTGTGAATATGTTGTTCCCCTTAAGATCGTTGTTCCAATATTTTTAGAGCCAAAAGTGTTCGTAAAAGCTTCGACCTGTCTGAGAGAAAAAGTTCATGTGTTCTTAGAGCCAGAGCTTCATTTAGCACCAGAAGTCAAAGCAAATCAACCAATTTGTACTCCTCAAATTGATTGTAGTAAAGAAGTAATTGCTTCATGATTAATCTGAATAAACATAGAATAGCCAACGATTCATAATTGATGTGACTTAACATTTATTTCATCAATGGCACATCTCTAAATATAGGACTCCTATTTCATCTAATAAATAGGAGTTTTATCTGTAATAAAGACTAAAGCTCGAAATAAAATCAAGCAAAACATCAGATTTAAATTGATTTTTCAACTGAACCAGGATAAGCTCTTGCTGCCTCGTTAACCGAAACGACTTTGAATGCAATTTTGCCTTCGAGCATCTCAATCTTTGTGCCTTCATAGGTGCGTCGTGCCCGCTAGCCTTGAGTTAAAGTAAGTAGGTACAGTCAAAAAAACCTAAGTCACCGAACTTATGCCCGAAGGGCCCGAAATCAAACGTGCCGCCGATCGCCTCGCCAAAGCAGTGGTCGATCGCCCAACCACGGATATCTTTTTTGCCTTCGAGCATCTCAAGCCCTACGAAGCCAAGTTAAAGAGCAGAGTAATTACGGCGGTGCAGACTAAAGGTAAAGCGATGCTGATTCGGTTTGACAATGACCTCAGCATCTATAGCCACAATCAGCTTTATGGCGTGTGGATGATTCGTAAAGCCTATTCTTATCCTGAGACTAAGCGGCAACTGCGGTTAGCCATCCACAACGAAAAGAAATCAGCATTGCTCTACAGTGCATCCGAGATTGAAGTGCTAACCGATGAAACGATCGCTATCCACCCTTTCTTGAGTAAAGTCGGGCTGGATGTGCTTGATCCAACGGTTACCGTTGAACAGGTGATTCAACGTTTACAATCTCCCCAGTTTCGACGAAGACGGCTCACCGGGCTGTTACTCGATCAACATTTTTTGTGTGGATTGGGAAATTACTTGCGGAGTGAAGTCTTGTTTGTGTCCCGCATTCCGCCTTTGCATCGTCCGGTAGACTGCACGCCAGAGCAAATTCAACACCTTGCCGAAGCGACGATCGCCCTTACTGACCAGTCCTATCACCACAACGGTATCACCAATGATTTGCAGCTCGCCCAAATGCTGAAGGATGAGGGAAAGCGTCGCAAGGACTATCGCCATTGGGTATTCAACCGTTGGGGCAAGCCCTGCTATGTCTGTAAAACTGCGATCGTCAAGGAAATGCTGAGCGGACGACGGCTCTACTATTGCCCAATTTGCCAAAAGGGTTAGGATAATCACAACCTATTGCAGGCTTCGTTCTCCATATTCCAATAGGTTACTAATCACAGTCAGCCGATTTTTCCAGGTGCGAACGCGATAGCCTTGGTTGAGAGATTGCAAATACATCCAATCATCAAACTGGGCTTGGAAAGCTTGAAGTTGGGCTTGCGTTTCTGCGAGCTTGCGGCTGGAAGGCTCCTCACTGAGGCTCGTCAAAGCCTGGTTAAGTTCTTCAACTTGGGTTTGCCATTCCTCCCGTTCTCGTTCTCGAATCCAGAGTTGGTCTTGGCTCAGCATCAAATTCCATTCCCGACGGAGGGCCGTAAAGCGGTTGGCAGCGGCGGCAAAGGGTTCACGGTAAGGAATGGGGTCAGATTGGTTAACACCTTGGGTGCGGTTCAGAATGCCGTGTAAGTTTTCGTGCAAATGTGCTGTGGCAAATAGGGCATAGCCGCCAGAGGGTAAATCACGCAATGCTTGAATTTGGTCAAACACAACCGCATCGGGCAAATTGAGAATGCGAATTCCAGGCAGGATAATAGCCGAACCCAAACTCACTCGTTCTTCCGTTAGCCAAGGCAGAGTCAGTTGTTGCAGCCGATTGGTATCTGCGGCATAGGCCATCAACACCACCATATCCACATCACCGTTTTGCGCCCACACTTCCCAGTTTTGCTGAATCTTCTGAATTCGCTCTTGGGTTGGCATAGCAAAAACCGCCGTTGACAGAATGACTTCAGGACGGGTGCGATCGAGCATCTGCGACGTTTCGTTGACAAAGGAAGTGACTTGCTCCACGCGGAAGTCTGTCCACTGCTGCCAAAGTGGCCCCGATCGAGCATTTAACGTAATCGGATCGACCCCGGTCAACTGCTGAAACTGTTGTCTCGCGGCAGTTCCATAACCGTGCGATCGTCCAGCATTCGGATTTTGAAAAGGATAGCGGATATAGTCTAGGTGCAGCCCATCCACGTCATAGCGGGTAATAATTTCTTCAAACAGTTGGAGCAAATAACGACGCACCGCCGGATTCGCCGGATCAAGGAACGGTTCTTCGTGTCCGGGCAAATTGAGGCTACCCCGCGAGTCATAGCCAGCCCAGTCAGGATTTGCCGTCAGTAGTGGCCCAGGGTAGTCATGGGGAACATTGACAATGCGGTTATGGGCTTCGTTGCCTGCTGCAAACGTCCAAACCCATGCATGAATTTCCATGTCGCGCTCATGGGCCAGTTCAACGGCCGCTTCCAGTGCGTCCCACCGTTGGGTGAGAGGGTTCTGCTGGGGGGCAATTTGGCTGGGATAGATGGGATAACCCGCATTCACCGTTTCAAAAAAGACAGTATTAATTCCAGCCGCCGCCAGCCGATCGAAGATTTGTTCCAGTCCGCGCTTTGAGCCAGCTTCAACAATCGTGCCCCGATCGAGCCATATTGCCCGAATTTCAGTTTGTGCCAAGGGGCGATCGGTGGGTAGGTTTTCCCAAAGCAACTGGCGGGCAGCAAGCCATTCACTACGGGCTGTTGCATAGTCTCGTTGGCGCACCCGCTCCAAAAAAATTCCCAACTTTTCGCGAGCTTCCTGCAAAATTTGACTATTCAGGTTGCCCGCTTCCTCAGGATTCGTTGCCAACCGAATCGCTTCATCTGTACTAGCCGTTAAGCTGACTTCGATCGATTCTTCCTCTGCTTCACTTTTCTCCTCCAGCCCATTTGCCCCTTGTAAAGCCACATCAAACTCACCTGCGGTCGCATCCGCGGCCAACAACGCGCTTTCATATCGCCCAATCAGGTTTTCCAATTCCTGCCGCATGGCGATCGAATCCACAATTGAAATCGGCATTGAACCCGGTTCAACCACCAATCCTGGAGGAGCAGCGTTGCGATCGGGACGAGGCAAAAGGGGAGCAGCCTCAGGACTGGGAGGGGTTAAGGGTTGAGCAGGGGAGGACGGAGGAGAGAGGGTCGCAAGCGGACGGTTTGAGTCTGGGGAGGCAGCAGGCTGAGGGGGTGTTGGGGGAGTGGCAGTGCGAATTGGGAGGGCATTTTGGAAGCGGTTGAGGACGGCTACGAGCCATTGCCCGTCAAAGTCTGCCAAACTTTGGTCAGGATGACCCCATCGCCATCCTAAAAAAACGGTTTGCCGAGTGGTAATGATGGCAACCGTATTGGTCGCAGAGCCTTCAAGGGGTTCACCTGATGTACCTTGGGTTCTCCAGGTTGCGACTGATTGACTGCCCAACCCCGTTGGAATCAATGTCCCGCCAATGACCAATGATTCAGTGTCCCCTTCTCGCAGCCACCGCTGGCTGTTGAGAGCAACGGGCTGTAAGGTGACAGGTTCAGACAAAGACGACTCCCAATAAGCTCCTAAAAGGGACTGAAACGCCCGCCGAACGCCCGCCGAACCACTTGTGCCCGTGCGCCCACTGGCAATTACCAATCCCCCCCGGTTGACCCAATCCTGCAACGCCAACACCTGCTCAGCCGATACATGGGTCACATCTGGCAAGAATAGAACCGAAATGCCATCAAACCGGGTGTTCTGACCCACCCGATCCCAGTCAATCACCTGGTAGCGCAGATTGGCCGCATCGAGCCGAGCCGTAATTTGTTGCCAATAGCTGGCATTGTCGGCACTTCGGACAACCCCCAATACCTGGTCTTGCTGCCGTTGGGAGGGCGAATCCGTATCAGTGGTTTGAGCATCTGGCGTAGACTGCGCCCAAACGCCATTCATGAGGCTGGGTGAATGAATACAGGCAACAACCAGAGCAGCAGTTGCGATTTTTCCCAGTGAGGCGGCAAGGTTGTGGGGTTGCCAATGGGACTGGGTTACAGGCTGGAACTTCTTTTGAGCCAAGGAAACACACTCCTCACAGATACAAAACGATCGCGCAATGTTTTGCTCACCTGAACAATCTGTTCGTCAGGCTGGAAATTGCGGGATAGTTCCAAACTTGGATAATCTGAGCGATTCTAAACCAACTCACAGAACGACACGGATGGCATAACGCAGGATAGGCTGGGGCAGATTAGAAAATTGCCCTTACAGAACATACCCCACTCAACGAAGAATGACTACAGCCACAAGTTGCACTTCCCCGATATCCTACACTTCGAGGCTGGGGCAGAAAACCGTATTGAGTTGAAGAGTTCTGATCAAAGTACAAAGATTTGATGAAGTGTATCCAAACTCCCTTGACAGGCCCTTCAGATCCATAGACCTCATTTAACGAGTAATGGAAATGCGCGAAGTGTGGAAGCAGACGACACACCTTACCCCCCACTGAAAAACCCGATCGCCTTGATTAATCCTCACTTAGGAGATTTTCTGGGTTAAGAGGTTCATGCTCCACTACAAACACATTGGAGTAAAGATTGGCAATCACCAGTTTGCCTTGTTGGGTCAGCTCCAAGTAGCGTAAGCCGTCTTTGACGTATGGATACACGCCATTCCAGTAAAACTTGGGGTAGTTCTTCCGGAGATCTCCTGGATGCCGATAGCCCAATGCCTTATTTACCCCAGTTTCTTCAAACTCGTAATAGAGGGCCCCGATCTTTTTCAAATAACGCGGGTCGCTGAGTTGACCAATTAAATCTGAAGCGCGAATTAAGCCTGGAAAATTCTCGGTGTCTTGGTGGTCTTCTGCCTTGGGTACCGGAAAGCGAGTCAGTTCAATGTTTTGTTTAATGCGTTGGGCATCAATAAGGCTGTGTCCACCAAATCGTTCATCAATAAAAAGCTTGGCGCGATCGACATGATAAGGAGTCAGGCTAGCATCGGAAGCACCCGGAGACAGATGAATCATTTCGCCATTGCCTGTGTCATACCAGCCGTTGCGATCGTTTCGGCAAACTCCTTTGACGTAACCAATATCATGACAAACCAGCGAAATAATGAAGTGGAGCCAATCTTCGCAAGAGACTCCTCCTTCACGGATGTGTTTTCCTCGCAAAAGCTCTTGCCCAACGAGCGTCACCAGGATCGTATGCTCAACGTTGTGGTAAAGCGCGTCACTGTTGGCGATATTTTCCAACGCCATTGAACCAACCCAACCAATGATATCTTCATAATCGTGCTTCCAGCCGCCATAGGTGCGCTGATAGCCTTCTTTCAGCTTTTTTACAAAATCATCAATGAGCAGTTCAGTGGCGTTAAACATCCTGGAGCCTCAACAGTGCTAGGGAAAAATGCAGGATACCCAGGGCTGAGGGCACTTGCAGTTGGGTCGGAGGATTCACCAGACGGCAGAGAAGACTGATTAGGGAATCTATCTCGCTGTCTCTTATGGTTTTCTTGAATTAAGGATGCCCAGATTAGACCTATCGTTACCCTATCTCACCTGAGTGATTCAAACTGTGATAAAGCAATACTTTATATTGTGAGTTAGCGCAATTGAGGAGGTTGAGGTTGTCACAGGACTTAATGGGAGGCGATGGGTTCTTGTCCTTATAGATGCGCTATCCTTGAATACACCATTCTGTTTCTCATCATTAATGCGGGTGTAGTTCAGTGGTAGAACGTCAGCTTCCCAAGCTGAATGTCGTGGGTTCGAGTCCCATCACCCGCTTTGATTCTAAAACCCTTGAAGTTGTTAGATTTCAAGGGCCTCACCATTTCTGAAAAGCAAGCCGGATGGTAAAAATTCAGTACGCTTGAGTACAGCTCATAATCTTTGCTTAAGCACCGAAATCGATTCAACCATCCAAAGGTTCTCTCCACAATCCATCGCTTCGGCAACGGCTCAAAGGTCTTTGATATCCGTTCAATCACTTCTACGCGAACATCTGCTCCACAAACCTGTCGCACTGCTTCAGCAAACTTCTCACCAGAGTATCCCTGGTCTACCCAAATCACTTTCAGTTTTAGCCAGTGCTAACGAACAAGCCCTCCAAGAAGCGGTCACTCGCCGTCGTCAACTGGTAGAGATGTTAACGGCTGAGAAAAACCGTCAGAGTAGTCTGCGCGGTAAGATGCGGCAGAATGTGGATGAGCATGTGAAGTGGCTAGAAAAACGCATTCGTGAACTGGATGATGAAATTGGGCAACTCAGCCAAGCTCATGAACAATGGCGATCGCGTATGGATCGGCTGACCAGTATGCAAGGCATTGGCAAGGTGATTGCCACAACGCTCATAGCCACTTTACCTGAACTAGGAAAAATCAGTGACAAACGCATTAGCGCGTTGGTTGGCGTTGCTCCGCTAAGATAATCGCTTTTTTCCGTCGTCTTCACCGACTGGGAATCGGCAATCGCGACGGTGGAGTCTGTTTCTCGACCTAGCTTTTTACGCAGCTTGTGGCGAACCGCCTCATGCACCTTTTGCCATACCCCTTTGCGCTGCTATTTCTTGAAATACCCATACCCCGTGGAATCGGGCGGTAAATCGTGAGGCATCATTTCCCACTGACAGCGGGTGCGTTGCACATAGAAAATGCCATTGAGGATTTCTCGACAATCCACCTCAACGGGATGCCCAAATCCTTTAGCTTGAGGCAGCAGGGGTTTGAGCATTTCCCATTCAGCATCGCTCAAATCACTGGGGTAGGGTTGGCGCTGAGGATTGGCAATATCGGGTAGACAAGTCATGGTCAAAGCAGTTCAAGTAGCACTCTTCTTTAGACTAAAAGTGAACTAGAATGACACCCTCGGCTCTCTAGATTGTCTTTACAAATCAGCTTTTAGAGTGTTTGGTAGCACGTATCTCAAATTCGGTAAGGTTGTAGTTGATCAGGATGCTGATATTTTGAGCAAACTTTATCCAGACACACCGCAGAAAATTAAACTCAACAACGAAGTGGGAATGGACTGGGTGCGACGTAACTTTGCAAGTTTCCCAACCGTTGCAGAACCCAGTCTTTCCAAATAGCCCAAAGTGATTAACCTAAGATTGTTGTTGCTTCTCAATCCATCGGCGGATTTGGTCTTCTGATACGTTGTGAATTGATTTGCCTGTTCTATTGCTGTCAGCACTCCACCAGGTTTTTCCTGTGCGATCGTGTGTAGACCATACGCGTAATTCCACTTCTTCTGTCTTGAGTGAGTTGAGCAAACGTCGCCCTAAATGTTGTAATCTTTGCCAGAGTAAATAATGCTGCTGAGGACTGGTTTCTGTCAGTGTAATAGAGTTCATTAGAGAACGCGATTTAGTGAACTTCATCAGGTTAACCTCACGATGATCGGGGTAAGTTCACGGTACAAAGTGCAGAAGCGGGAATCAAAAGAGAATGCCTATCTCTTTCATCGGTAAAATCGATAGGAGATGATACCATTCCGTTTCTGCCCCAGTTATCTACGTCACTCGATCGCTTTTCCCCGCTTATGAACCGTCCGTTGCGAAGCTCAATTAGCCTCTCTCAGCTACAAATTTTGATTGCGGTTGCGGAACACAACAGCTTCAGTGAGGCGGCGCTGCAATTAGAGCTTTCACAGTCCTCAGTAAGTAGTGCGATCGCCATGCTCGAAGATCAACTGAGCACTATCTTGTTTTCACGCGGTCGTCATGGTGCTCGTTTAACCCCTGTGGGAGAACGAATTGTGATTCATGCTCGCCAAATGCTGCAACTGCAAGAAGAAATGCTGAAAGAGGCTCGGCTTGCCAATAGTTTGAAAGGTGGCAATATTCGGATTGCATCGTTTCGCAGCATCACCACTCACGTTTTGTCGAGCGTTATTGCTCAGTTTCGTCAACAGTTTCCTGAAGTTTCTATCAGTATTCTAGAGAAGACCGATAACCGTGCGATCGAAGACGATTTACGCAAAGGGCGAGCTGATGTTGCGTTGATTGATAGCTCACTGAACGATGAGTTTGAAGCGTGGGAGGTTTTGCAGGATGAATATGTTGTCTTGGTTCCTAAGTCATTTGAGATACAAGATTCGGTATTGAATTGGAAACAGTTAAGTACTTATCCGTTAATTATGTTTGCTGAAGGAAATATTCATGATGAAGAAGTCTATGCACATTGTGCTGCTTTTGGTCAACCGTTGACTGCAACCTATCATGTCAGCGCAGATTCCAGCATCGTCAGTATGGTGGCTCAAGGGCTAGGAATTACGATTATGCCCCGTTTAGCGGCTGAACCGATTCCGGCTCATGTGCAGGTATACAGTTTACCAGTTCCGCTTTTTCGCATTATTCGAGTAGCTGTCTTAGCGAATGCACTACTGTCTCCGCCTGTTTTTGCGTTTTTGGAGATGATTAAATCCAATCGAGAGAATTGAAATTAAGTTCCCTTAAGATTGCTGGCAGGACTTGCCCTAGAACAGATTCACGAGGGGAGCATGTCATCTTTACGATGAGTAGAAGTGCTTAGAGAATCTGGATTGCTAGAAAATTCAGAGGCGATTGGCGAGAATCAAAGTGGACTCCTTCTCGGATAACGTCATGGCTTCAGAACAACAAGCCCTCAAAGAACATCTCCAAGCGATTGCCAAGATTCTCTATGACGAGAGTGACCCTGCCACCATGCAAACCTTAGAGGGGATTGAGATGACTCTGCGACAGCAGATCCAAACTCATGTCAGCCCAGAACTGGGGAATTTTTTATCCAAACGCTTACAGGAACACAAGCAGGCAAATCCAGAACCTTAAAGAGTATGTTAGGAGCGTTGGCAATCACCACGAAACAGGCAGAGAAACTAGCCGTGTTGCCCTATCGCCAGTTAAGCCCTCATTTGGAGAATTGTTGTTTGCGTGTGAGTGCGACGGTCTCTTATGAGCAAGCAGAAACAGGATGTTGCCTACCTCACGGGCATCCGGGTTGCGGCTAAACAGCAGCACTTGGTGCATCGACAGACCTTCGAGTTGCCGGATGTTGAACAACCGATTGCAGAGTTGAGTGTGGATGAAGGCAAAGTGAGATTGAGAACTCCTTATAGGACAGGAATGTGAATGGAAAGATTACAAAGCGATTGCCACAGATCAAGAAATACTGGCTAACTTTCAAAGCAATGCTCAATTGATTGATTGGGTGAATGAGCAACCTCTGGCTCAACCTGTCGTTTGTTTAGGAGATGGTCACGATGGAATCTGGAATATCATCAGCCAAATTGCCACGGCTGAGCAACGACGAGAGATTCTAGACTGGTATCATTTGGTGGAAAATCTCCACAAGGTTGGCGGGTCAATCAAACGACTCCATCAAGTAGAGGCTCTGCTATGGCAAGGTTAAGTAGAGGCAACGATTGCGCTGTTTCGCCACTGCCAACGAAAACAAGCAAAGAACTTTTGTCAGTATCTGCGGAAGCATCAACATCGCATTGTGAATTACCAGTACTATCAGGCGGAAGGGTTGTACTCGATTAGTTCCGGTGCAGTGAAATCAGCCATCAAGCAGATTGGTCGGCGAGTGCAGCTTTCAGGAGCGCAATGGAATCGCGAAAATGTCCCTTAAGTGTTAGCGCATCGTTGCGCTTATCTAAATGGGTTAATTGGTTCCCCCTTACCCGCCAGCTAAGCATAATTGCTTATAAAAAAAGTGACATGTTCCCCAATTCTTGAGCGAGAGACAATTGCCGTAAATCTTTGCGCTGGATTCATTCACAGGTGTATGAGAGTATCAAATAGCATTAATCTCTTTCTAGCTATATGACTCTTGCTCCCTGGCAATCTCCCCTCGCTCGCGCCCTTCACCGTAATCGATCGCTTGCCCACGTCCGCCACGTTCAGCTTGCCACCGTTCGCCAAGACGGTCGGCCCGCAAATCGCACCGTTGTCTTTCGCGGATTCCTGGACAATACAAATTCTCTGAAATTTGCCACCGATCGCCGCAGTGAAAAAGCCGACCAAATTGCCTTTCAAAACTGGGGAGAAGTGTGCTGGTATTTTCCCAAAACCCGTGAGCAGTTTCGCTTTTTTGGGGAGCTAATCTTGGTGGACAATGAGTATCCAGATCCAACTCTACTCAAAGCCAGAAAAGCCCAGTGGCATGACCTATCTGACCCCGGTCGATCGCAGTTTACCTGGTCACACCCTAAAAAGCCCAGAGCCGCTGACGATGAATCTTTTCATCTTCCTCCCCCAGAGCCAACCGAACCGCTTCCCCATTTTTGCTTGGTCTTGCTGAATGCGATCGAAGTTGACCATCTAGAGCTGAAAGGCGATCCCCAAAATCGGTATCTTTACCAACGGGGAGCAGCAGAAACTGAATGGACTGTCCAAGAGGTTAACCCATAGGACTAAGGGCAATGCCCCTGCGATCAAAGGGAAGCTTAAAACGCTAAATGCCTGCTCCGTCCAAGAACTGCTCAATCAGCTTATTTTCAATGTGGCAAATCGGGACTGGAACCTCTTTTGGCTGCTGGGAAACCCCGATCGCCACGGGAGTTGTTTTCTGTAAGTTCTGTACTTGCTCTTCCAAAGACTCAATTCGATCGAGCAGTGCCCGAATCACCTGCGCTTCGGAGTCTGGTAAATGACCATGATCCAACGGGTCAACCCGCACCCCTGAGCGATAAACCACTCGTCCTGGAACGCCCACTACCGTGCAATCAGACGGCACATCCCGTAGCACCACCGACCCCGCACCAATGCGAACATTATCCCCAATTTGCAGGTTGCCTAAGACCTTTGCCCCCGCCCCCACCACCACATTCTCGCCTAAAGTTGGATGGCGTTTACCGCTTTCCTTACCCGTTCCGCCGAGCGTTACCCCTTGATAAATCAGCGCGTAATTGCCCACGATCGCCGTTTCACCAATCACAACGCCCATCCCGTGATCAATAAACACCCCTTCCCCAATTTGGGCCCCTGGATGGATTTCAATGCCAGTCAAAAACCGTGCAATATGGGAAATGAGTCGAGGAATGAACAGCACCTTTAGCCGATACAGGGTATGGGCCAGCCGATGCAACATTAAGGCCTGTAAGCCTGGGTAACAAAACAAAACCTCAAGCCAATTTCGGGCGGCTGGGTCGCGATCGAAAATAATTTGGAAATCGGCACTTAGCGTCTTAAAAAGTGTTCTCAACACAGTTAATTACCACGCTTAGCAGAACGGTAGAACGCTGACTGGATCATCACTTGCTCAAGTAAAACACCTTGCTGAGTGAACCCGTCTCCAGACTATCTTAACGTTCCAGGGGAATCGTTAAATGAGTCAGGAATTAAATCCTGCTGATCAGCGTATTAAGCTTTGGCATTTTCATGGGCTTGCAACAATTGATGAATGTCCTTCAGCTCCATCAAAATGGCGTGCAGCAGTTCATGGGTCAGGGTTTCAGTTGGCTGTTTGACTTCAATGGTGATGGGTTGAATTCCCAGCACATCTTTGGCAAACCGAGCCACTTCGTTAGGATGGAACAGCAACGGTTCGTCCTTATGCTTACGATATTCGGGATTCAGCTTTTGTGGATCGTGCTTTAGGTTTAATACTTTCGGGTCTGTGTTGGCATACCGATAAACGGATGCCCGCGATCGATTCAAAACTTTCTGCACGGATTCGATCGGCATTAACCCATTCGCGTCTGTTGCAACCTCAAGTGTCATTTTGCCTTAACTCAACGTATCACTATTAGACTCATCTCTATCAATCCTATACAATCTCCCCAACTCCGCCCACTGTCTCTCCAGTTCCCCCGCATACGCAAAAGTGAGGTAAGTGATTCATGCACCCGCCCTAAAACCTCATTTCCAATGCAAAGCTATGAATCATGCCAGCAGCATCTCTTTCCTTGTCCATCACCTCCAGCGTCCACTGGCCTTTCGGGCTTTTGTCTCTCAGTATCCCCAGGCTGGGTGTATTCACCTCGTCATAAATCCTCCTGACACTGTTTGAGCCGCCACCTCCCCGGTTATGAAGGGTCACTAACACAACTCCTGTTTCCGATGGGGGTTTGAGCATCACAATTAAGTCACCCACATAAGCATGTTCAATATTCACCTCAACCTTGATGGACTTTAAGGCATTGGTGACAGGAACCATCATGGAAAGGCTAGCCGTTGAAGCATTTCGGATGGGTACATCTTGAACGGCCCTGTAGAACCGAATGGGCGATGGCGCAGGGGGAATGGCCAACTCTACAGCCCGCAGCCCATTAACCCGACCGTAACCATAAAGCAGACTGCGGCCACTGGGATCATATTGTCCACCTGCTGGATCGATTTGATCGCAGCTTCGCCGAATCACATCACGCACTTCATCCCACCGCAAGTCCGGATTACGGGCAAGAATCAGGGCCGCTACGCCTGCCACCCCAGGGCAAGCACTAGAGGTTCCCCCAAACGAGTTTGTGTAATTTCCGGCGGCATCTCCCGCAGCCAAGCTCCCCGGATTGTATCCTGCCCCTCCAGTGCGATCGGTTGTCCAAATTCCAGGAGTTAAGGATGGTACTGCATCATTGCTGGGAAACGCACACCAGATAGCATTGCCAAAGTCGCTATAAACGCTGCGCCTGTTTTGATCATTACTTGCCGCAATGGCCATGACCCGTGAGTAGCTGGCATATCCGTCATTGTCTACGCTTTCATTCCCGTTTCCCGCCGCCCAACAAATGACACATCCTCGCCCATTGCGCCCCTGTTCCACGGCATAGTCGATCGCCAATCGGGTACTGTCTGGCAAAGGAAATACCTGATTGTGAAGCGGGTCATTCGGATTCCACCAGGCTCCATCCGGTGGGCCCCAGCTACAGGAAATCACATCTGCTCCATTAATTGCAGCCCAATAAAAGGCATCGGCTTCGGCTTGGGAACCCAACCCTGAGACAAGGCGAATGGGCATCAGTCTGGCAGCCGGGGCAACCCCCGAAGCCCCAAAATTGCCATTGGCACAAGCAACCCCAGCGCAGGCCGTCCCGTGATTTTCTCGCCCGCTAGGACGGGGATTATCGGTTCCACGAGTGGCATCACGCGGCGCAATAATTTTGTTAGACGATCGAAATTCTTCATGTTCCAGGTCAATTCCGTCGTCAATAATGGCGATCGTCATTTCAGCTCCTCGGCTCAGCGACCAGGCCGCCTCAATGTTGGCATGGGCATCCACCAGGGTATTGTTAATGGTTGTGGGGGCTAGGTGCCATTGCTGTGGGAAAGCCTGACGCGGACGGCTTTCTTGAATCAGTTCTGGATGGCACAGGTCAACGGCATCGGCTTGCAGCAAATTTTCAGCAATTTCAAAAACGGTTAACCCTGTTCCTGCGGGTGCCGATACAAAGTAGGCATTTGCTGCATACGCTAGCCTGCGCTTGGTGGTTAAGCCGTATTGCTGCAACAGGGTTTGCTGAGTGTTTAGGCTGGCACTGTCGGCAAATTTGACAAACAAGTTTTCGGTGTAAACGACCGGCGTTCCTGCCTGGGGATTGATCAACGCCCGTCCGGCAAACTGAATGTCGGGTTCAGCATTGAGCATCGTGCGGGCTTCATCTCGCAAATAGGGATCACCCTGCGGCACGATCGTCCGAAGCACTTGTACCCCAGCTTCACGGAATTGAGTTTCCACCTGAAAATCACTTAAAACAATGTGGGTTTCAGCCGACAAAGGAGCCACTTCAAACGGACGATCGCCCATTACTGGCTGGCGGCTATGTGTCCGCACCACAACAAGCTCATTGCTGAGGATAAATTCGTAGCGTTGTCCGTTTTTACCGCCGTAGCGCACACTGACCATCGTTTTGCTCCTACTGGGTGTCTTCTATTAAGAATAATGAAGTCGAAAGCTGGAAAGCGGTTTGGGTTGCTTGGTGCGATATCTGCGTCTGCGACATCTGCGTCAGAGTGAGTATTTCACAACCCTTAAGGAAATTCAATGCTGAAGAATGCAATGTTGAAGCAATGTTGAAGAATTTGATGAATGAACTACCGTGAAAGGGTGTTTCTTGTTTGTAGGCTTTCTGTTCGTTGGCGTGTTCCTCACCGGATGCATCGTAATGAATTTTACAGAATCCCTTTCCAATGGCTATCCACAGCAGATTCGCTTCAGCACAGAGCGGACTGACCTGTACTATGAACGATCGCCCCATTACGCTCTACACTACAGCCAGCCAAATTCTGCCCCGCCCGAAGCCTTAATGACAATGGCAGAAGGAACGATCGCCATCTTCCCCCAGGAAATTTCCCCTCCTCGGCATTCCCCCGATGCCAGAATGACTGCTGTTTATGTCCTCAAACCCGGAAATGTTCCGGCCGTTCCCACTGGGCTTGTTTTTGTACGCTTTCAGAAAGGGACGGTCGCCACAGACCACCGCATTCCCCTCGAAGAAGCTGGATACACGATCGAATCAAGCCCTCCCTATGCCCCTCACACTGCCTGGGTGCGATCGATATCAGGCAGTATTGGTGAAGCTTTGGCAGGAATTTCTCGTTTGGAAGCTATCCCAGAGGTGGAAAATGTGGAACCGCAGATGATGATGGAACGGCGGTGGAGGAGTGGGGAGTAGGGAGTGGGGA
>PVWD01000310.1 GCA_003003615.1 filamentous cyanobacterium CCP2
TAAGATAATTATCCTGTGGGACTGGCTTTCCTCCCTCACTCCCCACTCCCTACTCCCTACTCCCCCTTAATGCTGATGTCTTTGCTAAACCAGATAATGGAAATGGATTGCTCAACCTCTGCCAATCCCAAATCCCAAATCTAAAATCCCCAATTCAACGGTCATTTTCATGACATCAGCATCTCCCCAACTCCTCATCATCGGCTTAGACTGCATGGAGCCATCCTTGGTTTTTGAGCAGTGGCGGCAGGATTTGCCCAACCTATCTCGCCTCATGACCCAGGGTAGTTACGGACGCTTGGAGAGCAGTATTCCTGCAATCACTGTACCTGCCTGGAGTTGTATGATGAGCGGTCGTGATCCGGGGGAACTGGGCATTTATGGTTTTCGGAATCGGGGCGATCGAACCTATAACAACATGAGTATTTCCGATGGGCGGGCAGTGAAAGTGCCGCGTCTGTGGGATATTTTGGGCGAAGCAGGCTGGAAGGTGGCAGCCATTAGCGTTCCGGGAACCTCTCCACCCTACAAGGTAAACGGTTCGCTCGTTTCCTGTTTTCTCACTCCCAGCCGTGAAGCCCCGTTCACCCACCCACCAGAGCTAGCCGAGCAGATCATCTCCTGGATGCCCGATTTCATCATGGATGTGCCGGACTTTCGATCGGATGCCAAGGATGAAATTCTCAGCAATATTTATAAGCTGTGTGATCAGCGATTCACCCTGGCGGAAAAGCTAATTGAACAGGATGCACCAGATTTTTTGATGCTAGTGGATATGGGAGTCGATCGGATTCACCACTCCTTTTGGAAACCAATGGATGCTCGCCATCCTGCTCACGAACCCAATTCCCCCTACGCCAACGCCATTCACGATTACTATTGCCACGTCGATCGACGGGTTGGGGAACTTTTAGGGCGATGCAGCGAAGAGACAGCAGTGCTGGTGGTGTCAGATCATGGGGCAAAACCGTTGATGGGCGGCATTTGCCTAAATGAATGGCTGATTCAGCAGGGATATTTAGTGCTAAAAGAAACGCCTTCTACACCGACTCCCTTGGATCAGGTGGAAGTGGATTGGAGCCAAACCAAAGCATGGGGGGCAGGAGGCTACTATGGGCGAGTGTTTTTGAATGTGAAGGGGCGCGAACCGCAGGGTGTAATTCCCCTTGCAGACTATGAAAAAGTTCGATCGCAGCTTGCCGAATCATTAACCCATATCACCGATCCAGACGGGAATGCTTTAAACATCAAACCGTTCAAACCCCAGCAAATTTATCAGAAGGTAAGGGGGATTGCTCCCGACTTGCTAGTTTATTTTGATGATTTGGCCTGGCGATCGATCGGCACTGTGGGCTACGGTTCCATTCACACCATCGAGAATGATACGGGAGCCGATGACGCGAACCATGCTCAGTATGGTCTGGCAATTTTCTATGACCCCAAACAGCCTAAAGCCGGTCAGCAAATCGACGGAGCGCAACTCTACGACATCCTGCCCACCCTACTGCATCGATACACCATCGAACCCCCCAAAGGATTACGCGGCAAAGTGTTAGATTGGTAGCTTTTACTGCAACGCTCTACCGCAGCATCGCCTCAAATTGCTGTTCCCAAGATTCCTGATTTCCCTTTGCCACCTGGACGATCGGCGACAAGCCCACCAGAGTATTCACCGTCCAGTTCACCAGCGACAGCGGAAATTTCAAGGGACGAGCAATATCCAGAAACAGCACGACTCGGTAATCCTTCGTGTCATTCCAAACTTCATGGGGAAAAGTGTCATCAAACAGCAGCACTTTACCCTCTTCCCAGTAGGCGATCTGGTCAGCAATGCGAATGCGGCAAGACTCCTTCGGCTCTGGCACTTTCAACGCCAAATGGCAGCGAATAATGCCTTTATGTTTGCCCCGGTGTTCTGGGATATGTTTACCAGGAGCCAGAATCGAGAAAAAGGCCACCTTTAACCCTGGAATTTTCTTCAATAACTTCGCCGTTTCAGGACACCGATCGCAGTTTTTTTGCGATCGATAGCCAAAGGCACAAAAGAAGTAAGTCTTCCACAAATTATCATTCGCGATCCGATTCTGACGCGGGGAAATGTCCTGAAAGTTAGGCAAAGAATCTGCATAGGTCATCACCTGATCCAACTCCTGCCGAATCACTTCCCAATTTGCCTCCAGCATCTCCGTCCAGGGAAACTGCTCCTTCCTGAAAAAGATCGAATCCCCCACCAGAGAATACTTCGGCACCAAACTTTCAATCTTTTTAACGATCCCCACCTGCTCCAACCGTACACTTTCCAATTTGGCGATCGTATCCTTCACTATCCCTTTCATTCGCTCCTCACTGTTCGTTTACCAATTACCAATTACCAATCACCAATCACCAATCACCAATCACCCCACAAGAACTCTAACTTGTTTAATTCCCATCCCTCAGCCCGTTCACGCCCCAAAAAACACAAGCAACATTTTATAGCAGCAGAAACCACGATTCAGCCAAATCCCCCCGTACTTATCCGTTTCCGGTTTAATCTCCCTTGACGGCTCACACCCCCCCATCCGTTGCCACTTCTTGCTCGACGCTCACCCCCGCCAGCCAGTTCCGATCGTCGTTGATGTGAGGAAACTTCAGTTGGGATTCGGGAACACCGCGTTGGATGAGCCTTTGGCGCAGGATGTCAAAACTGCCAGGAGCTAAGACTCGTAGGCGCGGTGGCGGAACTTGATCCCGACGTTTGACCTCGTAGGAGATGTGAATTGCTTTTAGGTGGCGATCGAATTGTTGGATAAAGGCTTGAGGATTCGAGAGTACCTGTCCGGGAGCCAATTCAATATTGACTAAATAATGCGGGGGAATGTCTTCATCGGAAAGGGTGATGCAGAAATTTTCTAAGACCAAACGAAACTCTTGCTGAAGGCGTTGCATGACTTGAATCGCGTGAAATTCAGTCGTTTTTTCCGTTGTAGAAGAGAGTAATCCCCCCAGCCGATGCCGAAAGACGATGAGCGGAGTCTGGTTGTAAAACCCAACGACTTCCACCACATCGCCAATGTCATAGCGATATAGCCCGTTGTAGTTCGTCACCAAAATGCGGTAACGGTTGCCAGGAGTTACTTCCCAGGGGAGAAGGGTTTTCGGCTGGTTTGCCTGCCACTGGTCTTCAGGGATGAATTCAAAAAAGCCGCTACGAATGGCCAGAATCGTGCTGTCATCATTCAGGTCATGATACGCACCAAAGGCCGCTTCCGCTGAAGCATAGATACCACCAAAGATCGGAGTGTCGCCAAAGTAGGTGGGATACCGTTCCAGGTAAAATGCCGATGTGCCGCCTCTTGCCGTAATTACTGCCGACAAATTCCAGACCGATCGCGGTGTTAACCGTCCTTCCGTTTTGAGAATGTGCCGCAATTCTGCCGATCGCCTTGGATTGGCCGTCCACAGCCGTTCCAGTTTTGCCCGCAGTTCTGGCTCTAACTTTAACCATTGGGCAATTTCGCCCGTTTGCATATCTTGAATCAGATCTTCTGCATAATTTTCTAAATAATCACAAAGCCTTAAGCCTAAAATCGGAAAATTTGCCCCAACGATCCGTGTGTTGCGCTCCTGGAGGGCAAACAGCAGGCAAATGTAGTGACGCGCCAAGCTATCCCCAGGCTGCAACGCCTCAAAGGGATGGGCCACCACCTGTTGATATAGCCACTGATTCAAGCGGATATCCCCCACGCTGACGGGGCCATAGGCAATGCCGCCCGCTGTTCGTCCAAGGAGTTGCACTGAACTAGTCAGCAGCAGTTTTCCCATTGGCAAATTTTGCCGTTTCAGGGCATCCACCGCAAAACCCGTACTAATTTGATTCACCAAACTCCTGGCACGGCGGGCCCGTTGGGTGACAGGAACCAGCTTTTGCTTGCCCGTAGAACCGCTAGTCAGGTTGAGATAAACCACGGGATCAGCAGTCAGGACATTTGGCTCCCCTTGGGCAATGCGTTCAATATACGGCTCATACTCCCGATAGGGCAGAATGGGAATTCGATCGCGAAACTGGTCGATCGTCTGAATTCCCTCTAACCCGTGATCCTGACCCCACGCCGTATTCCGGTGAGCTTTGAGTAAAGTGAATAAAAACTTTTCCTGCGTTTCAACAACTCGATCGGTTCGCCGCACAAAATCCGCCTTAATCTGCCTCGATCGCGCAGACACAACAGACAACATCAAATTAGACATTCTCACTCCTCATTTGTACAGACGTGAAATTTCGCGTCTATCCCAACGCCTGCTCAAGATCTGCAATCAAATCATCCCCATGTTCCAAACCGATCGACAGTCGTAATAAATTATCGGGGGTTTTGGTTCCTGCGCCTTCAATGGAAGCTCGATGTTCGATCAGGCTTTCCACTCCGCCCAGGCTCGTTGCTCTGGTAAAGAGGCTCATTTTGGCAAGAACGGAAAACGCCCGCTCTCGATCGCCCTTTACCTGCACGGAGAGCATCCCGCCATAGCCATTGGACATTTGCTGAGTAGCGATCGTATGTCCAGGGTGGTGGGGGAGTCCTGGATAGTGAACGGCTTCAATGGCAGGATGCTGATCTAGAAAAGTGGCAATTTTCAGGGCATTGGCAGCATGGGTACGCATTCGGCAAGGTAAAGTTTGAATGCCGCGCAGCACCAGCCAACAGTCAAACGGAGAAGCCACTGCCCCGCCGGCCGTCTGGACTTGCCGAATTCGCTGGAAAAAGTCTGAATCTTGCTGGGCAACTACTGCACCTCCCAAAACATCGCTATGCCCCCCCAAATACTTCGTTGTGGAATGAACGACCAAATCAACGCCTTGCTGAAATGGACGCTGAAGAAACGGAGAGGCCCAGGTATTATCGCAGGCGCAAATCGCGTTCGCTTGGTGGGCGATCGTCGCGACTTTGGCAATATCGGTCACTTTGAGCAGTGGGTTGGAAGGAGTCTCAATCCAGATCAGCCGAGTATTGGGATGAACGGCTTGCTTTACCTGTTCCACATCAGTCATATCAACAAACGTTACCGCTAACCCCCAAGGGGCAAAAATCGATCGCAGCAACGTTCCCGTTCCGGTATAGGCATCCTCCGGGGCAATCACATGATCCCCAGGAGCCAAAGCCTGAAACACACTTGCCGTTGCCGCCGACCCAGAGGCAAACGCCGCCGCTACACTCCCCCCTTCCAGAGCCGCCAAGCAATCTTCCAGCATTTTCCGATTCGGATTGCCACTGCGAATATATTCAAACCCATGCGGGTAGCTGCCATCCGGTTCTCGCTCAAAGGTGGTTGAAAGATAAATCGGTGTTGCCACTGCTCCTGTTGCCAAATCAACCGATCGTCCGCCATGAATCGCCAGCGTTTCAATTTCCATACATTGCTCCAACGTCTTGAACTTTACCGATAGGGTAAGTATTGTATTTGCCACCCCCCACCCATGTTCCTATTCCTCTCCAAACTTCTACCCCTGTTCATCTATCCTTTGGGTTTTGCCAGCCTCATGCTCATCGGTGCATTGCTGACGCTTTGGAAACGGCCGCGCCTCTCTGCTATCTTTGTGGCTCTTGCACTGGTTGCCATCCTACTTCCGGGTAATACTTGGCTTTCCAACCGGCTAGTGAAATCCCTGGAGTGGCAGTATCTTCCGTCTGGCAGCTTGCCCAATGCTGATGCGATCGTCGTGTTAGGAGGAGCCACGCGCCCCCAAGAACCCCCACGCCCTTGGGTAGACCTCACGGAAGAAGGCGATCGCATCATTCACGGTGCCCAACTTTACCTTCAGGGGAAAGCTCCCCTGGTGATCATGAGCGGTGGGCGCATTGACTGGAGAGAGAACCAAGGAGAATCAGAATCCGCAGACATGGCACAAATTGCTGAAGCGTTGGGCGTGCCAGCCAATGCAATCCTGCAAGACCCAACCTCCCTCAATACCCATGAAAATGCAGTAAATGTCAAACAAATTTTGCAAGAACGGAGCATTAACCGGGTGTTACTGGTGACTTCTGCCATGCATATGCCCCGATCGATCGCCATCTTTAGAAAGCAAGGCATCAACACCATTCCTGCCCCCACCGACTTTCTAGTTACAGAGGCAAACCCGGAAATCCCAGACACTCCCCAAGGGACAATTCTCGCCCTCCTGCCGGATTCGGGCAGCCTTCACCGTTTCACCCGTGCCCTCAAAGAATATATCGGGATTGGGTTTTATTGGTTGCGGGGGTGGTTGTAAAGGGAGTATGGAGGAGGGCTAGACTGTAGGTAAGACGAACTCCTGTTGGTTGGGTCTGCCTCAACGGTTGTGACCCCTGCCATGATGTCCTTTCTGAAAGAGGCGATCGGCGCGTCTTTTCCATCCACCCTTACCCTTTGCCCCTAAACCAAATCCTCATGTCTGAATTTTCTCAGTACATTATCCCGATTCCGCAGCCTGATGTTGCGGAAGTATTTGAGGTCTATCAGACGGCCTACGAGTTTTACCGAGAGGTGGAAGAACGGCAAGCTCTGGAAGACTATTGTGAGTGGTATTACCAGGTTGCCCAAGAGCACCAGCAAGACTTTGCCAAGATGCAGGGCGAGGTTAATCTCATGAGGTGGTTTTATCGGGGAAGGCGGTAGGTTAAGCCAGAAGACATTCTGAGGCTGTCAAACTTTTTGTGTCAAGCTGTGTTGGCTTCATTGCCCCAATTGCCCAGAGAGCAAAACGGGCTACCGGGAAAAGTCTGATCAACTCGGCGGGAAGAGGGATTGAGGCTATTTATGGAGGTTAAAAATTAAATTGGGTCATTGCGATCGGGCATCGTCCCACTGGCAGGCAAGATGCCTGCGCTACAAATTACCTCATTAAATTCTTAACTTCCATGAATAGACTTCATCTTCATTACTCCCCACTCCCTATTCCCTATTCCCCGTCCTCTACAAAACCTCCAACTCACTCTCCCGTAAGTGCGCCTTAAATTTCCCTTCAAACTTCACCAGGATCGGGAAATTGGCACTGATGGGTTTGCCTTCCAACTCGTTTACCAGGGCAATGACTTCACCCTCTTGCCCTTGAATATCAAATGCTTCGTTGCGGTGTCCTGGGTAATGGTAAACCACAACAGATTCTTTCACACGAACACGATCGCCAACTTTCATATCAATTTAATATGCAACATGGTCTGCCTGAGCTTAAAGCACACAGGCATTTAGCAAGAATTAAGTGCTGACAACTTTATTATCTTTGCATATGATGTTCCGCTCTCATTGAGGACTTTCTGGAGTAGGAGAGATTTGCCCCTCGTTAGAACCGGAGCCATCCAGCAAATTGCTCCAAAGCACAAAGCCCAACGCCCCAGCAATAAAGGCAACCAGCACAAGAGCCGCCAGCCATAACCAGGTAGAAGGGAGCTTGGGTCGGTCTAACTCTGGAGGTAAGGAGGAAGCAGGCAGATCTGAAAAGGGAAGCTCATCATCATCGAATGCCCCATCGTCTTCCTCTTCACCGTAGAGTAGTGCCCTGGATGCTTCCGTTAATTCTTCTTCATTGGAGGTTTCCTCCCTGGGAACTTCCTCCCTGGAAACTTCCTCCCTGGGAGCGGTACTCGGTGGGGGAGAGGG
>PVWD01000311.1 GCA_003003615.1 filamentous cyanobacterium CCP2
GAGTACTGGTATATTCGGGGCTGGGAAGCTGGACTGTCCAATGGGTGGAAGACAGCCCACGAAACTGAATTTGCTGTGGATTAATCATGTAACCCGGAGCCAGTTCCAGGATGATTCTGGCGGTGTTGGCATCAAGCTGGGCAACCCGTACCTGCTGGATGGCCCCTCCATAAAGCTGAGAAAGCTGCACATTGCCGATCGTCGTTCCAGGTAAATCAATCACTAAACGAGTCGGATCAGGAACAAGTTGGGCACGCGGCTGAACCTGCTCATTTGTGACAAATTCTAAAAAATTTTGGCTGGCATCAAACCGCCAAGATGCTAACTCCCCGGCCCATGCCGGAGCAATGACCCAAAAACTACCTACCAAGCTGGGCAAAAAAACCGCTAAAAACCGCTGAATTTTTTGAATTCTCTGAATCTTCAAAACCGTCTCACCTTACTTCCGCAGCCACACGAAAGACCTCCTCTAAAGAACCGAGAGTTTAACGCTCCTGGTCAAAAGCCGAATTAGCCTGAAATAAAACATAACTTTCTGTTGCAAGTCTTAACTTTACAGACTATCGTTGGCCCTCCTGAGCTTGGTAGACTAAGGGACGTAAAAACACTGTATTTTCAGGATTTACTAAGCCTCCAGCCTATAGCCTCGATCGGAGTCCACCTTGTCGATTCCTGGGGGTTGGAACACTAAAAGCAAGAGTAAATGTACACATGGTAGATTCGCTGAAAAAACCAACGGTTGATGAGCTTCGTCCTGGGATCAAGGCTCCTGCAAAGGACACCATCTTGACTCCCCGGTTTTATACAACAAATTTTGAAGAGATGGCCAACATGGACATCTCTGTCAATGAGGATGAGCTACAGGCAATCCTGGAGGAGTTTCGAGCTGACTATAACCGCCATCACTTTGTTCGAGATGAAGAATTTCAGCAGTCCTGGGATCACATTGATGGTGAAACTCGGCGGCTGTTTATGGAATTTTTGGAGCGGTCTTGCACAGCGGAATTCTCTGGATTCCTGCTCTACAAGGAGCTATCCCGTAAGCTGAAAGGCAGAAGCCCGGTTTTGGCAGAATGTTTTGCCCTGATGTCTCGCGATGAGGCGCGTCATGCTGGTTTTCTCAACAAAGCCATGTCTGACTTTGGGCTTCAGCTTGACCTTGGGTTCTTAACGGAAAGCAAAAGCTATACCTATTTCGCACCCAAGTTCATTTTTTACGCCACTTATCTCTCTGAGAAGATTGGCTATTGGCGGTACATCACCATTTATCGTCACTTGGAGTCTCATCCTGAAAATCGCATCTACCCGATCTTCCGGTTCTTCGAGAATTGGTGCCAGGACGAAAACCGTCATGGTGACTTCTTTGATGCCATCATGAAGTCTCAACCACAGTTCCTGAATGACTGGAAGGCGCGGTTATGGAGTCGGTTCTTCCTGCTGTCGGTCTTTGCCACGATGTACCTCAACGACATCCAGCGATCGGGCTTTTACCAGTCCATCGGGCTAGACGCACGGGAATACGACCTCCATGTGATTCGGAAGACCAATGAAACGGCGGGTCGTGTGTTTCCTGTCATTTTGAACGTCGATCATCCCAAGTTTGTGGAATTGATGGATAAGTCTGCTGAAGCAAACCTGAAAATGAGTGCAATTAGCAACTCTAATGCACCCAAGTGGCTGAAGTCGCTCCAGAAGTTACCCCATATTGGGACGATCGCCGTAAACCTGTTGCGGCTCTATTTAATGAAACCCGTCAATATGTCCCCTCACGCTGGAACAGTTCACTAAGCTTTGGTTTAGCTTTGGGCTGAAATGCTTGAGTTGAGCGGTTTCCACCTGGAAGCCGCTTTTTATTTGAATAAAGTTCAGGAAAAGCTGGCACAATTGGAAACAACGGGTTATACTGAGAGAGTTGCGACGCGGGGTAGAGCAGTCTGGTAGCTCGTCGGGCTCATAACCCGAAGGTCAGTGGTTCAAATCCGCTCCCCGCCACCAAATTGAACGGATAGCTCAATTAATTTGAAAAGCCTGGTGTGAAAGCATCGGGCTTTTTGATTTGTATAGATTTTTATTTCGGTTCTTTCTATGCTTTTGTGGCGCGTTGCTGTGCCTTAGCGCACTTCATAGATTTGAAGTAAACAAAGAATAATGATTTGGATAGATTGCAAATTTTGTGGATCTTCCTTAGGGTATAGGGGGCAAATTTTTGCCTTAGACCTGCCCTAAAAATCAGGAGTGAATACCATGTCAATCAGTGCAATTGAGCCTGCTGTTGTTTCATCAGCGATCGGTTTGCCTGAACTGGAAACAGGTGCGTTGCCCAGCCCGCTCCAAGTGGCCCTCAGTCCGTTACAACTTACCCAAGCGGATGCAGATGCCTTCTTTGATGATGTTGCGGCTTCTATCCGAGAAGCCAGCGGCATCCTTAGCTTTGAAAATGGCATTCTGACCAGCAATGTCACGTCTCCGTTGGGAGATTTGATTGGAACGTTTAATCTAGTTGAACGGGTGACAGACCTGGCAACCACGATCGAACCGCTCACAGGGGCATTTACCCTGGAAGGGGGAACGTTGGTGGGTGAAGTGTCTGATGCAGACGAACTGCTGTTTGGTGGAACCTTCCAGGTGACAGAACTGGTCATGGATGCGCTGGCAGCTTCCTTGCCACAAATTTCTGGAACGATTCCCTTTGAAAATGGTGCTTTCTTAATTGACCTGCCCACGCCCTTTGGCGATGTAGAAGGCACGATCGACTTTAGCCAGGGTGCGCTAATTTCTGATTTAACCACTCCCTTTGGCCCACTGAATGCCTCGATCGACCTGGGGGATGATGCCCAAATTCCGCTCACGGTAGACGGTTCTTCCCTGGATTTGGGGCTGGGTATCCTACCCGTTCCTGACACCTTTGATGTCATCCTGGACTTTTCCAATGGGGTCATCCGTGCCGATCTGACTTCAGTATTGCCAGGACTGGATATTTCCTTGCCGCTCAGGGATTTGTCCGGTACGATCGCGCTGGCAGATGGGCAAGCCACCGTTTCCACAGCCACGCCGTTGGGAGTTGTTGAAAGCTCCTTTGACATTGTGGCCGGAGCCAATAACCTGATTCTCCCAATTCTAGAAGATGCTTCTGGAACGCTTGCCTTGCAAGGTGGACAGCTAACCACTGCCCTAACCACGTCCTACGGTGACTTAGCTGTCGATCTGGATGTGGTCAGTTTCTTGAACAGCTTTGCCACTTCCTTGGCGGAGGTTTCTGGTACGGTGAACATTGGCAACGGAATTATTACAAGTGATCTCATAACACCGTTTGGAGATTTGATTGGAACCGTTGATTTGAATGAATTTTTAGAGGAACCTGCACCGATCGCAGCACCTCCAACCGCTAGCCTTACTGCCTAAGTTTGGAATGCAATGATGCATCAATTTGCGATCGATTTTCCTCATTTCTTTAACTATGGCTGGTTAGGAACGATCGCACAGTTCGTGGATTTTCCCCAAGATGACTGGCTAGATTCCCTAAGTCATGCGTACCAAACCCTTTATCAACATCGCCCGACCGCAACCCAAAAGCAAGCCTGGAGCGACTGTGCTAGGATTCTTCGAGCGCAATTTTCTCGGCTTCTATCATCCCGATCGGACAGTGTAAATTGGACGCTAATTTTTGAGTATGAGCTTCCCCGGGAAGGGGGACGTCGTCCTGATTTGGTGTTGCTGGGGGCAGGGCAAATTTTAGTATTTGAGTTTAAACAAAAACGATCGCCCAGTCTGGCTGATTTGGATCAAGTCGCTGCCTATGCGCGAGATTTGGCTGAATATCATGGTGGTTCGGCCCAAAACCCAGTGACAGCAATTCTGGTTCCCACCCGCCAAGAAGAAGAGCGATCGAACTCAACTCCGCAATATTCTGTACAAGTTCTGCATCCGCAACAGATTGCTAATTACCTGAACGCCCTCCAGGAATACACTCCCCCGATCGATCCGGTTGCTTGGGTTAATGCCGACTATGCTCCTCTACCGTCGATCGTTCAAGCCGCACAGCAAATCTTTCAGCAGGAGCCACTGCCGCAAATCAGACGCGCCCACAGTGCCGGAATTCCTGATTTAATTGCCTATCTGAACCAACTCGTTGAACGGGCGGCCCAGCACCACGAACGGCATTTAGTTTTAATTACTGGCGTTCCCGGAGCAGGCAAAACCCTGGTGGGGCTGCAATTTGTTTATCAAACGCATTTGATACGGGGAGATGATTTAAGAGAAATACAACCCAAAGAACGGCAGGCAATCTTTTTATCGGGAAACGCCCCACTTGTTACGGTGTTGCAATATGCCCTTAAAAGCCGGGTGTTTGTGCAGGCAGTCCGCAACTTTTACATTGACCACGAAGTCCGTAAACAGAAGGCTCCCCGCGAACAGATTATCGTGTTTGATGAAGCTCAACGCGCATGGGATGCAGAACGCATGGCGGAAAAATATGGGATTACAGGAGCCGCTTCTGGAACCGTGATTCGGATTGCTGAACGATCGCCCGATTGGTGTGTGTTGGTGGGGTTGATTGGGGAAGGGCAGAAGATTCATGTGGGGGAGGAAGACGGCATGGAGCAGTGGAATATTGGCTTACAGCAAGCAGCTTCACTCTGGCATGTGCATTGTGCTCCAGAGCAGGCACATTACTTTACAGCGATCGATTCGGCTTGTTTACATTTGGGCGATCGGTTTAACCTCACCACTTCCCTTCGCACACACCTAGCCAAAGATGTGCAAGACTGGGTGGCCCATTTACTAGCGGGCGAATTTGCCGCCGCCGCCCAAATCATGCCCCATTTAACCGCCACCGGATTTGATGCCTACCTCACCCGTGACTTAGAACGTGCCAAAGCCTATTGCCGCGATCGGTATCAAACTCAACCCCAAAAACGCTACGGACTTCTTGCTTCCTCCCGCGCCCGCAATTTACCGAAATACGGCGTTGCCAATGACTTCAAAACTACCCAACGGCTGAAGGTGGGAGCCTGGTATGTTGATCCGCCCGATTCAGAATTTTCCTGCTGCCAACTGACCCACGTTGCCACTGAATTTAGCAGCCAGGGCTTAGAGCTAGACTTGCCGATCGTCTGCTGGGGCAATGATTTGGTCTGGCGTGATGATTCCTGGATTAGCACAACCCGTCAACGAAATGTGAAAAACCCCCTGCGGCTGCGGCTCAACAGCTACCGAGTATTGCTCACACGAGGACGAGATGGCTTTATCATCTACATTCCCCCTGATCCAGCAATGGACAATACCTATGAAAAGCTGCGATCGGCAGGACTGGAAGCGTTGGGTTAATGGATGGATGATCCCACTTTTGCATTTCCATGACAAATCTCTCATTGGCAGGCAAGATACCTGCGCTACGGAAATCGATCCATTTGCATAAATGAATGCTCCCTAGTGGATTCTTTTCCACGATCGCGCTACTCCACAACAATCTCTCGAATCAAAATTCGCATGACTTCACCAGGAACTGGCGCAGGCAAAAGCCGACTCCATTCATTAAACTCTGCGAACTGTAATTGATGCAGACGATGAACGATTTTGTTCACGCCTTGACGAGAGCCAATAACCAAAATTTTGACAGATTCGCGATTGCCTTGAGATTGAGGAATGGGATTGGCCAAGAAAACTTGGTTAACT
Organism: filamentous cyanobacterium CCP2; assembly: GCA_003003615.1. Lineage (GTDB taxonomy): Bacteria > Cyanobacteriota > Cyanobacteriia > Elainellales > Elainellaceae > Egbenema. Next base: position 5,677 of record PVWD01000311.1, read on the forward strand.
TCAGGGGAGCATTCTTCACACATAAATTTTACCTAAATGAAAGGAGTGCCGATTAGTCACGTTTTTATTTTACATAAAGTGTGACCATTTGGCACGTCCCGAAAGTACTTCTCTCTGGAAAAATTTGAGGGCATGGGGAAAGCAGGGAAAGCACTTGGGCAGGTTATGAAAAGTTATCGGATCAGCCAGAACCGTCTAGCTGATGCAATGGGAATCGATCGGACGAATATCAGTCGATGGGTAAATGAGGTGCGCGATCCAGGGGCAGAGACGCTTTTAGAAATCAGAAACGGGTTGCGTCAAATCGATCGGGCTGCTGCTGAGGAGTTTATCCGGCTGTATTTAGATGATTCAGAGATTGATTCAATGTGAAACTGCAAATTGCTGCAAGCTAGACGGGATATTTGCTGTAACCGTTTGGAACAATCAGGTTCATGGGAAAAGCAGGGAAATGTCTCAAAAAAGTGTTGGAAGATTACGGGATTAGCCAGAATCGTTTGGCTGTGGCGATGGGTATCCGGGCGGCTAACGTAAACCGATGGGTAAATGAGGTGCGCGATCCAGGAGCAGAGACGCTCTTAGAAATCAGAAATGGGCTGCGTCAAATCGATCGGGCTGCTGCTGAGGAGTTTATCCGGCTGTATTTAGATGATGTTTGATATCTCTAGATTTGTAGAATAGACAGCCTGCTCTGGGAGAGGGGTTGGGGTGAGGGCAGTTTGAGTTTTGTCAGTCAATCATCTGTGTCGGCTCATTTGCTAGACCGATCGCGAATCAATTGCGGACGATGAAGTGAAGTCCATTCATGAAAGTTAAGAATTTAATCCGGTAATGATGCCTATCCTCTAACTAAGCAGGCAAGATGCCCACCCCACAAGACAATCACCCGATTATTTTCTTAACTTCCATAAAATGTCTATAGTTACATAGGAGCTTGTGCTTTTTTGCTATGAAAACCCTACGTGACGCAATTAATGTCATTATTTTTATAGTGCTGGTTGCCTTTATTGCAAACAGTTTGTTGCGGCTGCTTTTATTTTTCTTACACAGCAACCCAACCCCCTAAACTCAGCCAATTGATTTATCCAGTTGATTCAACAGGTTCACAGAGCAGGTATTTTGATATGACAGATGCATTTTCTCCCGAAGTGAGCGATCGCATTTGCAAACACATGAATGATGATCATGCAGATGCCATTACGCTTTATGCCAGAGTGTTTGGTGGAGAAGTGGGTGCGAGTGCTGCCGAGATGCTCAAAATTGATGCTGAAGGCATGGACTTATCCGTTCAGGTGAATGATGAAACGAAGCCCGTCCGGATTGCCTTTGACCATGAATTGCAAGACTCGGAAGATGCTCACCAAACCCTCATTGCAATGGTAAAGGAAGCTCGCCAACGGGTTGCCAGTGCCAGTTAGAAGGACGGGCAAGATGCCCATCCCACAAGATATTACCCATAGGACATCACTTCTATGGTTTGCTGGCTTTCCTAAATAAGTCAGCGTTCGCTACTCAGACTGCGATCGTTTAATTTCGTCAATTGCCCGCTGTAAGTCTGCGATTTCACGCTGGAGGCGTTCCACTTCCGTGGGGCGGGTGGTTGGTTCAGGTGGGGGTGGTTCAGACGGCACCTCTACGGCCCCTTCCCCTGTACGACGGTAATTTCCGGTGCGAATTTGGCGGTAGTGGTCTGAGTTTGCCCAATCTTTCAGGAATTTGACCCGCTCAACGGTGAAGGGGTGGGAAAGAAAAGTGCCTTGAGCCAAATTGTTGTAGAGAAAAAATTTGTAGATCTGGTTTAGCCCATCTTGATCCAGATTTTGGTAGCGATCGGACTGATGCACAAATTCATCCAGGCTTAGCTCATGGGCATAC
>PVWD01000062.1 GCA_003003615.1 filamentous cyanobacterium CCP2
GAACATTAAGGTGGCCGGAAGCGGCATTGAGATGATGAAAACCGACATGGGCGGGGCTGCTGCAACTTTGGGAGCGGCGAAGGCGATCGGTCAAATTAAGCCGGATGTTGAGGTTCACTTTATTAGTGCTGCCACTGAAAACATGATTAGCGGTCATGCCATGCGTCCAGGGGATATTCTCACCGCTTCTAATGGCAAAACGATCGAGGTGAACAATACCGATGCAGAAGGACGGCTGACCCTGGCAGATGCGCTAGTTTTTGCAGAAAAGCTGGGCGTAGAGGCGATCGTGGATTTGGCAACGCTGACGGGAGCCTGTGTTGTTGCCCTCGGAGATGACATTGCTGGCTTGTGGACTGCCAATGACGAGTTGGCGAACCAGATCGCCCAGGCTTCGGAGACGGCTGGTGAAAAATTCTGGCGGATGCCGATGGAAGAGAAATACTTTGACGGCTTAAAGTCTGTGGTGGCCGATATGAAGAATACTGGGCCGAGAGCCGGTGGAGCGATTACAGCCGCCCTTTTCCTGAAGCAATTTGTCAAAGAAACGCCTTGGGCCCACCTGGATATTGCTGGAACCGTTTGGACGGATAAGGAAAACGGCTACCATAATGCAGGCGGTACGGGATTTCCGGTGCGGACGCTGGTGAACTGGGTGTTGGCTTGAGGGGTTGGGAGTTGGGAGTTGGGAGTCGGGAAAGTTTTCTGTTTGTGTAGGGAAAACTATTCTCCTAAGCGGGTAATTGTTTGACCCACGCGGGGTCTGCCAAAGCGTTCCCAGGCACTCCCTCCCCGCAAAAATAGCTCAATCCAGCGTAGGGGCTGCCCGTTTGCAGTTGACCAGCCGGAACTGCCCGGTGCAAAGGCCAACGTCCCTTCGGGGACACGGAAACTACCATCAGAGTAAACCGCATCGCTGACAACATCCCCAATGCGGATCACAATTTTGGTTTCTGGCTCCAGCGTGGGGGCATGGGCTGGAATGGTAGTCTTAATATTGCCGTAGCCATCGACCCAGGCAATCCGGTTTAAGGGCATGTCTGGAATTTGGTTGGGGTTGAGCGAGTCTCCCAAGAGGCTGTGATCCCCTTGGGCGATCGTGGCAACAGCAGGAGGAAACACATCCCGCGATCGAAACTGCGAACCGCCCCTGGAAACATTGACAGAATGGAGCACCTTTGCCTGATCTTTAATAAAAGACAGCGTATAACCCGCATTAACCCCCACCACCTTGACCCCATTGGGCAACAGCGCGTAGGTTAACCCTTCCCCTTCATTGTCGCGTCGGGCTTCTGGGTCGTCTTGGCGAGGGGCGCAGTTGTGATAGATGATCCGATCGACTGGCCCTGGATTCAACCCCAACTGAGCAATCCAAAACCCTGTGGCGATCGTGCTGAAGGGCGGCACCGACAATTCATGAATTTGCGCTTGGGGCAGGGCCATCTGCAATCGTTGTTTGACCTCAGCAAAGGCAGGATCGCCAACGCCGTAATCTGCGATGAGAGAGATGAGCATGGGGAATGGGGAAGGGGAGATGGGAGAGAAGATATCGCGTTTGGAGAAGGGGGAAGCTGTCAACAATAGTGTGGCATAAGTGTGACATAAAAAGCCTAACTCCAGTTCACCCTCTCTTTAGCACCTTGCCAGCGTTCCACTTGTGTGGCTAAATTAGCACTCAGGCAATGGTGAATTGCACAGTGTGAACAAGTTACAGTGTGAACAAGTTACAGAATGAGGAGAATCGTATGGCATCGCTTTCGATCGAAGTTTCATCTTTTAAGCCGTTGGGCGATCGGCTTCTGGTAAAAGTGAGCCAAGCAGAAGAAACAACGGGTGGTGGCATTATTTTGCCAGACACTGCCAAGGAAAAGCAGCAAGTCGGCGAGGTGGTGAGCGTTGGATCTGGAAGACTCAGCGAGGAAGGAGTACGGCAACCGATCGATATTGAAATTGGGGCAAAGGTGCTTTATTCCAAATATGCAGGTACAGACCTAAAAATTGGTGATGAAGACTATATTTTGCTCCGTGAGCAAGATGTTTTGGCGATCGTCTCCTAACTGTACTTGTTGCTACACGTTTTTCGCTGGACTTACTGCTCCTCCAACAACCGCAAATAATTCTGCTGCAATTGGACATGGCTTTCAGTCATTTGCTCATTAAATTGCCGTTCAATGTTAGAAAGCTGTTCTAAAAAGTCAGCAGAGCGATGGGTTGAGAGCAATTCATTCCACATTAACCTCAGCACCTCGGCCGCGATCGGATGGCTGGTGGCGAGGTTACTGTGGAGTTGATTAAAGGCTTGACTTGCTTCACAGTGATGGGAACGTTCCCTTGCCATTGCCAAGCATTCTTGGAGATGAACAATCAGATCTTGCGTAGCAGGATCTTGCGTAACACTAGTGACAGTTAAGGACATAGATAGATAATCTAGGTAGATAATTTATGCTGAGGAGGTGGTTGGTAAGGTGACAGAATCAATCTATTTCGTTTCGCTAATTGTGATTGGTTCAATACTTTCCTGCCAAGCCAAACCGCCGCAATTAATCAAGTCTTTACGATAAGACGACTGGACAGAAGATAGTGTTTGGGAACTTTGACAAAAAAAATATGGGCAAGCCGCGCATTCTCTCTGGAATTCAGCCAACAGGTAATCCACATTTGGGCAATTATTTGGGTGCAATCCGCAACTGGGTTGATGCCCAAGATCAGTATGAAAATTTCTTTTGCGTGGTTGATTTACACGCTATTACCGTCCCCCATAATCCTGAAACCCTAGCCTCTGATACACGCACGATCGCCGCTTTGTATTTGGCCTGCGGCATTCAGCTAGAACACGCCAATATTTTCGTGCAGTCCCATGTTTCCGCCCATAGTGAACTGGCGTGGCTGTTGAACTGTGTGACTCCGTTAAATTGGCTGCAAGACATGGTGCAGTTTAAGGAAAAGGCCGTGAAGCAAGGCGAAAACGTCAGTGCTGGGCTGCTAAATTATCCGGTTCTCATGGCGGCTGACATTTTACTTTACGATGCAGACAAAGTTCCCGTTGGCGAAGACCAAAAGCAGCATCTAGAATTAACGCGGGATATTGCGGCGCGGGTGAATTATCTCTTTGGCAGTGAAGACCAACCCGTGTTGAAGCTGCCTGATCCCTTAATTCGTAAAGAAGGGGCGCGGGTGATGAGCCTAACAGACGGCACTCGCAAAATGTCGAAGTCTGACCCTTCTGATTTGAGCCGAATTAACCTGCTCGATCCTCCCGACGAAATTCAGCGCAAAGTGAAACGCTGCAAAACTGACTCTGTACGCGGACTCACCTTTGATGACCCCGATCGCCCGGAATGCCATAACCTGCTTACCCTTTACATGATTTTGAGCAACCAAACCAAAGACACGGTTGCTGCCGAGTGTGCTGACATGGGTTGGGGACAGTTTAAACCGCTCCTGGCGGATACCGTTGTGGAAGCCCTCAAGCCCATCCAGGACAAATATCACGCCATTGTAGAAGATGAAACCTACCTGGATTCTGTGCTGCGGCAAGGACGGGAAAGGGCAGAGACGATCGCCAACCAAACCCTCCGGCGAGTGAAAGCCGCTCTGGGATACTCAATGCCCACTTAACCCAATGTGCAAGTTGTTCCAATCTCTTGTGGAATGAGCATCTTGCCTGCCAGTGGGACGATCGCAATGACTGAATTTAATCTTAGGAGCATCCCATTAATGCAAATGGATCGATTTCTGTAGCGCAGGCATCTTGCCTGCCAGTGGGACGATCGCGTTGACCAAATTTAATCTTTAACTTCCATCAGGAGCAAACCCTGGCAATGGTTTGACCGTCAACAACTCGCGGCTGAGGGCTGGATGAACCTGTCCATTAGTTGCCAGAATCCGTCCAGTATAAATGTCGAACGGGCCATCATCATAGGCCGTCACCTTGCCGCCTGCTTCCTCCACCAAGACAACTCCTGCCGCCATATCCCAAGGCGAAAGCCCCCGCTCCCAAAATCCATCCAACCGTCCGCAGGCAACATAGGCCAGGTCGATCGCTGCTGCCCCCCCTCGCCGCACCCCCTGGGTGATGTGGGTTAAATGGCAAAACTCAGCATAGTTGTTATCCGATGTTTCGCTGCGATCGTAGGCAAACCCGGTAACTAAAAGACTGCGGGATAGGTCAGAAGTTTGGGAAACCTGAATAGGCTGACGGTTGCAGGTTGCCCCCAGTCCGGTTGCTGCCCGAAATAAGTCTTTGTGGAATGGGTCGAAAACAACGCCCACCGCCGGTTTTCCCTGAATCAGCAGCCCCACCGAAACCGCAAAAAACGGATACTGATGGGCATAGTTGGTCGTGCCGTCTAATGGGTCGATCGCCCACAGAAACTCAGCCGTCTGCTCTCCGAGATGCCCTGACTCCTCGGCTAAAATCGCGTGGTCAGGAAAATGTCTTTGAATTACGGACAAAACCTGTTCCTCAGAGGCTTTGTCTGCTGCCGTCAACAAATCTCCTGGACGGCCTTTTTCCTTGACCTCCGTGAGCTTGCCCCAATAGGCTTGCAAAACTGCCCCACCCGCCAAAGCAGCTTCAGAGGCAATATCCAAAAAGCATTGCAGTTGTTGAGATGATTCCACAACGGTTCAAATCGTTTAGATTAATTGCACTTATTCGCAGGCAGTCTATCAGGTTTGCAACTCGTTGAAAAGATGGCAGCGGATAGTTAAATGAGGATGATTGAAGTTACTGAGTCCAAGCAACGGATAAGTTTGTAAGTTAAGAAACGAATAAGTTGTGAGTTAAGAAACGGGTCGAACCATTCTGTTTATTGTGAGGCGTTTTCTGCTTTTATCAATCTCGCTTTTATCAATCTCGTTCTAATTCAGCTATACAGACGTGACATGTTGCGTTTCTATAGCCCTACGCAATCACGTTAAGACGGTTCCGTAATGCCAAACCTATCCGTTTTGGGTTTCCGTCACCTGAGATTGTCCTAACTTTTCCATCCGTTGCCATATTTTCACTTCAACCGGCGAAACTCCTCCGGGCTTTGCGCCATTGGATAGCTAGGGTTCCAGATGCCTCGCCCCGTCAGACGAGCCTTTTCCTGGGCATAGGTGAGGCGTTTTTCGTATTTCGTATTGGGAGAAGACGATCGCCCTAGCACATATCCTTCCGCCACCAGGCTCTCATTCAGTAGCTGATTGTCTCGCCAAACGTATGCCAACCTCAGCTTAGAGCCATTTGAGGTTTCACGAACCGCCTGCACATCGGCTTCTAACCAGACTGTCCGGTTTGTCCCAATCAAGCTTTCTAGGCGATCGGTGGCTTGGGTACTCCAGGGTTCTTGGTCTCCTGTCGGTGCTTCAATTCCCAATAGCCGGACTCGCTCTGTAATCGGATTGGAGCCACTCATGTCTAACACTTCCAGGGTCTGCCCACTCACCACCTTTACCACCCTCACCTGCTGCCTAGTTTGAGGAAGCGAAGACTGACAACCCAGCAGCAACAGCAGTCCACAGACCACACTACACAGCATTAAATTCCGGCAGACGGTCTGGTTTTTCCAGCAGCAATAAGGCATAACGCTAAGGTAACTCTCCTCTTCAGTCTTCCCGCGTTACATCCAGACCTTACGATCGTTCCCCTTCTCCCTTCGCTTACTCTTCGTCCAGGGGCAAACCTCTTCGCACCGTTCCTTTGCCAAAATATCGACCAAACTGTAGTTCGTATACTTCGTCCTCATCCTGCGTTTCCACTTCCAAGTCCGATCGCGGATAGCAGACACAGAGGAGGGCATACCCTTGATCGCGCAATTTAGGAGACAAACCAACTGCCTCAGGCTGATAAACTTCACCCGCAAGCACCCGCACGGCACAGGTCGTACAGGCTCCATTCCGGCAGGAAAAAGGCAATTCAACCCCCTGAGATTCGGCGGACATTAAAACATAGCGATCGGCTGGAACCTGAACCGTGTGATCAGTTCCCTTTTGGCGATAGTGAATTTGAACAGTATGGGTTTGGGTCATGGTTCTGCGGACAAAAAAGACAGACAAATCGGGTGAACTCGTGATTTGCAATGCAGTCTAGCCTATGGCTTAACTACCAATTGAGGCGATCCACCCACGCCTATGATAAAGGGCAGGCGGTTGCTTTTAAACAAAAATCCTGACACCTATTTCCAGAATGACATTGACTCTGCTAAAATAATCTACTTGTGGCTAGCAATAAAAAATAGCCGCAAATTAGCTTGGAGAGGTGGCCGAGTGGTTGAAGGCGCAGCACTGGAAATGCTGTTTAGGCTAACCGTCTAACGAGGGTTCGAATCCCTCCCTCTCCGTTCCTTAAGCATTCCGTTTCTTGATATAAGGCCGACTACGCCAATGCGCCTAACGCAATCAGTGTTGCCTTTTGCGCCTCAGTTAAACCCTGAACTCCGGTAATGTTCATGCCTTCATAGGGACGATCGGCTCGTAGCACCTTGACACAGGTTCCCGTCTTCACATCCCACAGCCGAATCTGATTATCATCTCCGCCACTCGCCAATATAGCTCTGTTTGGGGTTCTGGCTGGATGCCATGCCAATGACTGTACCCAGTTATCGTGTCCCTCCAGGGTTTGCAAGCAGGCTCCAGTAGAAGGATTCCAAAGTTTAATGGTTTTATCGGCACTGCCGGAAGCCAGGATTTCTCCATCTGGACTCCAAGCAAGGGAATAAATATTGCTGTGGTGCCCTTTGCATTCCTGCAAGCATTCTCCAGAAGCAGGCTCCCAAAGTCGGACGACGTTATCGTAATAACCACCAGCCAATAGGTGCCCATTGGGATGCCAACTCAGAGGATAGACAGCAGCATGGTTAGCCTGTAAAACCTTCAAGCAGTCTCCAGTATTTGGATTCCACAGCCGAATGGTGCAATCTGGACTGCTGCTGGCCAAAATTTGTCCATCTGGACTCCAGGTGACTCCGTTGACAAAATGCGTATGTCCATGAAAAGTTCTCAAGCATTCCCCTGTATCTGTATCCCAGAGTTTGACCGTCTGATCGTGGCTGACGCTGGCCAGCGATCGGGTATTAGGCTGCCAAGCTACACACCAAACTGCACTGCGATGACCTTGCAAAACTCGCAGACATTGTCCCGTTGCTGCATTCCATAGGCGAATGGTTTGATCCACTCCACCACTGGCCAGAATTTGCTCATCTGAACTCCAAGCCACGCACCAAACCCAACTCGTATGCCCTTTTAAAACAGTGAGACACCGTCCGAGCGGGACATCCCAAATTTTCACGGTGCAGTCTGTGCTACTGCTGACGAGTTGATTGCCATCTCGGCTCCAAACCATTGCCCACGCGCAGTTGCTGTAGCCCTGTAAGGTGTAAAGACATTGCTCTGTCCCCACATCCCAGAGTTTGGCAGTTTGATCGTGTGATCCACTTGCCAGCACTTTACCATTGGGACTCCACGCCACAGACCAGATCCAATTGAGGTGGCCCTTCAGCGTTTTCAGACATTTTCCCGTGCTGACTTCCCAAAGTCTTGTGGTTTGATCATGCGACCCACTGGCTAACTTCTTGCCATCTGGACTCCATGCCACAGAGCAAACATTGCTATCGTGCTTCAGCGTGTTCAAACATTCTCCAGTTTCAACATTCCAGAGCTTAATGGTGTAGTCATAGCCACTGCTCGCAAGGATTTCTCCGGTTGGGTGCCATTTGACGGAAACGACCCAATTCTCGTGCCCCTGTAGCTGTTTCAAGCATTGCCAGGTTTGGGTATTCCAGACTCGAATCAGGCGATCGTTGCCGCTACTGGCCAGCAGATGCCCAGAAGGATGCCATGCCACAGACCAAACCATCCCAATATTTGCGATCGGCAATGTTTGTAAGCATTCTCCAGACTGGATATCCCAAATTTTGATCGTTTCATCTTGGCTGCAACTAGCAAGCTTTTTGCCATCCGGACTCCAAGCCAAACCAAACACCCAACTGCGATGCCCCTGCAAAACTTTTGTACATTCCTTTGTCTGGACATTCCATAAGCAAATGGTTTGGTCGGCAGAACCACTGGCAAGCATTTTTTGATCTGGACTCTGTGCCAATGCCCAAATCCAGTTGCTATGTTCACTCAGCGTTGCCATCAGTTGACCGTTGGCGATTTGCCAGAGGTGAATCTTACCGTTGGTGTCGCTGGTTGCCACCAGAGCATCATTCATGAAAGTGACAGCGAGAACGCTTCCCAACGTTTCCGTGAAGGTGGAATGGGCAAAATAGGCGTTATGAAAGTCAATTTGTCGGAGGATCAGTCCTTGGAGATGGGCGTGTCGGATTTGCAAATTGGAGAAATCCCACTCGTCCATTTCGATGTGGAGATAACGACAAAGATTGATTAAATTTCCAGCCGCGTAGCTTGTCACCATTACAGGTTTCTGGTGAAGCGAGAGGAGGATCTGATAGAGATGATCGTGTAGCCGTGTTGATGAATTAAAAAACATCTGTAGCCGATCGCCGATCGCTCCTAAGATTAATCTAAATTGGCTTTCACAGACATATTCACTTACTGTTGTTTTGGTAAGAGCGAACTGGTCAAAGTCGGAAATTTCTTGCGTAATAAGTTCTGTAGTAATATTTTCAATTAATCGATCGCAAACATATTCCATGACGACGGGTTGCTGCGTATATTGACCTGCTCTTGCTTCAATTAACGATCTTCCATACAAAGATTCCAGAGCTTCGAGCAAATTCGATCGTCGTGTGGATGAAATAATGTCTTCGCTTAATTCTCCCATCGTTGTCCATTCGCGGTTGATGGCTAGCCAATACATGATGCTTTGCTCTAACGATGACAGGCGGCTAAATTGTTGATCTAATAAATTCTTAGCTCCTTTAAACAGGACGATTTCATGCGACAAAAAGGCTTGAATGTCTCCATCAAATAGGTCTTGAATGAGAGTGGCGACGAGTTGCAGTGCAAGAGGATTGTTGTCGTAGCGTTGGCATAACTGTTGCTTGTGTTCTGTCGTTCCGATGAGTCCTCTGGTTGCGATCGCGGCATAAGCGACATCAATGCAGCCGTCAACTAGCATGGCTCGAACTGGAAACTCCATGCCTTCCAGTGTGGCAACTTCAACGGGCTTTTCTCGGCTCGTCACTATCAAACAACTTTGATGCGGTGTTTCGCCAATCATCTGGAATAGTTCTCCATATGGCTCATAACCGGGTCGATATCGCCTGGCCCGATCGCCCGATTGTAAAATGGCTTCTAAATTGTCTAAAACAATTAGGCATCGCTGAGTGCTTAGATAGTGTCCTAGCTGAGCCAAACTGGCATTGCTTTCCTGCTGATTGGATAGAAACAGCACTAAGTCTGTCAGCAAAACATTGAGGAGCGGAGCATTACGCAACGATCGCCAGATAATGTATTGAAAAGGCGGGTGGAGGAAGTTCGGTTCTTCAGGCTTCGTTTGGCAGCCCAACTGAATGAGTTCTTGTGCCAGCTTGACAGATAAAAACGTTTTGCCGATGCCGCCGATTCCCAAAAGTGCCACTAGACGACAGCGATCGACTTGAATCCAGTGTTGGAGTGTTGCAATTTTATCTGCCCGTCCACAGAACGAACGGATATCCGGTGCTTCGCCCCAGTCAATGTGCGTAGATGAAGAAACGATCGGCTTTTCTATGTCCTCACGCTGCCCCTCTTTTACGCTTTGGCGTTCTTGCTGCCGATGGATATGCCGCATCAGCACGGATTGAACGTTGCCTTTATTGACGTTTTCTCCTAAGGCTTGGCTCAGTCGCTTCCACAGTTTCGGCCCAACATCACGAGACAAATAAGTGAATGAATAACCAGAGGCAACAGAAATTTCCTGGTAGGTTTGCCCATGCCATACTCCATTCAGTAAGGCTGTTTCTGGCTCACTGAGCGATTTGTCATGACGCACCAACACAGCCTCGTTTGCTATCTCTAAGGCTTGGTTGAACTCCATTAATTTGCGATTGATCTGCAATTGGGCGATTACTCAAAACCCTACTGCTAAAACGGGTAGATTTTGGGTGGATTTTGGGTAGAACAATGAAATTTCGCAACACACAGTTGCTTCAGGGGGCATGACCTGAAGATAACCTGAACATTCAGGTGTGTCAGGTCGATCGCCTGACCTCTTACACACAAGCCTTTTGACCGCTTTGATGAACTTCAAAATCATGGATAAAACCATTCATTTGTTCATCCATTTCACCTCAATTCAGACGGATAAACGTCGATTTCCTGAGATTGTTCAGGAAGCAATCAGCGAAACTCCTGAAATTTCCAGAGGGACGAAACAAGAGATGAACGGCTATGGTAAACATAACCGCAAAGCGATCGACTCATTTCACTGGTTTAAGTGAGGAAATAAGAGCGATCGATCGGTTCTAAATGAGTTTGCAATTACGTCAATGAAACATTTAGGTTTGGCTTCCTCGCGAGGCACACCCTTGGCTTTGCTATGTGCAAATGTCAACAGCTTAGTAATCACCTTAATCATTTACGGAGAAACCAATCATGGCGCAATTTATTGATAGACAACCTGTTGTTCGTATCAATCGAGTGAGAGCAATTGATGATATTGAAGGCACCTTTCGCGGCGAAGCCGATTTCTTCCCAGTAGTAACAGTTGATGGCAGGAGCTTCTCAAAGCCTGACATCGATGATGATGATGATATCAGTCCACCAGATTGGGTATTTGGCAATCAAGTTAGTGAACGACTAGTTCCTATCACCATTAGCATCCGTGAATCTGATGGAGGCAGTTTTGACACGGCAGACATTAACCCTGCTTCTGGACGAAAAGAGCTTAAACTGACCTACGACATGGTGACAGGGCAAGTCAGGGATGCAGATACGAATCAACTCTATGCCAGTTCTGAGGGACAAGTAATCTCCCTGGAAGGAGCAGGAGATGACGATCGGGCTGCGATTGAGTTCAGCATTGTTGACAATACCAATCCAAACCTGCCAGAAAATGCTCTGTTGTTGCCTCCTCTTGTAGGTTCTGGAATCTCTGACTTTGGAGATATTCGCTTCCGGGGAAACAGTCTTGCGGCGGGTGACTTCAACAATGATGGCAAGGATGAGCTAGTGGTGGGTGCTTTGAGCGAATTTTTAGTAGGGGGGGCAATCCCTTCCGCTGGAGCCATCCATGTTTATCAAGGTACGGAGACGGGACCGAGTTTTGCGTCAACCTTGTCACAAAATGATTTGATATTCGGCACTCCTGAAGAATCTGAGCACTTTGGTGCCAGTGTTGTGACCGGAAACTTTGACGGCGATGAGTTTGATGATGTCGTGGTCGGCGTTCCGTTTGATAAAGTCAATGGTGTGGATGCGGGTGCAATTCATGCCATCTATGGCTCTGCATCTGGTTTGAACGGCGGTAGAGATGATCGGCTCATCAACCAAGGGACGGGCAATTTCGCATCTGATCCTTTGGCTAAAGAAGCCTACGGCAATGTATTAGCTGTTGCTGACTTCAACAAAGACGGTAGAGATGACCTGGTTGTCGGTGTTCCCTTCGATAAGCGGGGCAATAACTCTGTGGGTGGCGTTAACGTCATCTACGGTTCCCCGACAGGCTTAAGTGAAACAGTGAAGCGAGACCAATTCTATAACCAGAGCGTTCCTGGAATGCCGGGTCTCGATGACAACCTTCAGGGTTTTGGGGAAGCATTGGCGGTTGGCGACTTCAACAGTGATGGCAACATGGATCTGGCGATCGGTGTTCCTAACGATCGCGATCGTGCGCCTGGAGCAGGCTTGGTAGATGTTATCTTCGGTACCCGCGATGGCTTGCCTAGCGACAGAGATGTAACCGGGCAAGTGGCGGTGTTGAGTCAGGCATTGAGTAGCATTGATGACCGTACAGGTGATGAATTTGGCAAAGCACTTGCGGTTGGTGATTTCAATGGGGATGGTGAAGATGACATTGCTGTCGGTGCGCCAGGGCGTTCTGCCGATCGAGGGGTCGTGTACATTTATGAGGGACAGGACAACCAAAAACGCTTTTCTAGCACTCCCCAACAAATCTTTCAGCACGGTCTAGTGGGTTCAAATAGTGAGACAGGCGATCGTTTTGGTGCTCAGTTGTCCGCCGCAGATATGAACGGAGACAACATTGATGATTTGGTGATTAGTGCTCCCGGTGAAGATAACGAAACAGGGGTGGCTCATCTCTTGTTTGGTTCTCGCAACAATGGCATTACAACCAATGGCAATCGTCTTCTCAGACAGGGAGATGGCGTTGGGGGTACTGCTGATGCGGGTGATCGCTTTGGAACCAGTCTGACGATCGGCAACTTTGATGGTGCTGAACGATCACCTGGAAATCCTATTCTGCAAATTGCAGCCAGTGTTCCTGGTGAAGCGGTTGGACTGTTCACCGATCCTGTTCTCGTTGAGAATGGGATAGCTGGTGGTGCAGTCAATATCATTAACCCAGACACCCTCGGCACGGCTGGTGTCAACGGCATGTCCTTAGTGCGTAGCCAAAAGAATACTCGAACGCTCCAGGGTGGCGACGCGGATGGGATTTTGGTGGGCAACAATCGCAACAATCGCCTCTTGACTGGCGATGGAGGAGACATTGCTTTGGGCAAGGGCGGCAACGATCTTCTGAATGGTCAATCTGGAGATGATTTGCTCGATGGCGGTAAAGGCAGAAATCGCTATATTGGCGGCGAAGGACACGACACGTTTGTGATTTCTCGCAAGAATGGCAAAGCCATCATCCGCGACTTTGAGGACAAGATTGATCAAATCGGCTTGGCACACGGTCTGGAATACGAAGATCTAACGCTAAAGAAACGCGGACGGCATACCGAAATCCGTTTAGATGATCAATCGCTAGCACTTGTCAGAGGGACTCGTCCAGCTCAACTCAAAGCCAATGATTTCGTTGAGGTGGAATACAACCGTCTACAAGGAATGCTCGTTCCCTCTGTGGTGGTCTAGGTTCTAGCCAAGTAGGGTGGGCACTGCCCACCTTACCAAGAGATTATTCCAGTTCCAAACGCGATCGTTTCATCTCAAAACCTGAACGTTTCCACTCAAAGCATCAACTTTCTCCTTCCGCAAACGATCGTTTCTGTTCTGACCCCAATCATTCCTATTCCAAACGCGATCGTTTCTGTTCTGACCCCAATCATTTCAGTCTCAATCTCAAATAATGCAGGTTTCCAGTCAAATTTTGCACCTTTGAAGACGATCGTTGTGCCTCAAACCTCAAACCGCGCTGTTCAAAACGTCAACTTTGTAGACCCATGCCGATTTGATAACTGTAATCAGGAGCATTCTCATGAAACTAGATTCAACGTCCTGTCAAAACTTGGAACAAATCACCCGTTCAAGCTCCTCTCACACTTATCAATCTAAGCTGAAACGACTGTGGAATCAATTTAGCAGCCTAGTTGTCAAAGCACTGACATTCCAAAATGATCCCGTGATACATGAATTAACCGATCGCAACGGAACAACAAAATGGCGAGTATATGACCCCATCACCGATACAAAAATCATCTTGGATTCGTCTGAAGCAGTCCTGATTTGGTTAGAAGGTCGATATTCCGAACACCAACAAACAGTTGAAGGCGATTGAACGTAAGTTAGGCAAACGGTTTACTTAACCAGTCTGTCTACCTGATCCATAAAATCTTGCCTAAATTTGAGATAGAAAAATGAGCATCATGACGACTTTCACCTGGAACCCCAAAGACTATGAAATGCATTCATCTGCACAGCAAATATGGGCAAAAGAACTGTTTGCTAAACTCAACTTACAAGGGCATGAATCTATTCTTGATATTGGCTGTGGAAATGGAAAAATAACGGCTGAATTGTCCAGTCTTGTGCCAAATGGCGTTGTTGTTGGAATTGATTCTTCAGATACAATGATCCGCTTTGCAACAGACAAATATCCGCCAGAACGATTCTTAAATCTACGATTTATTTGGGCTGATGCTCGGCAATTAAGATTTCAAAATCAGTTCGATATTGTCTTCTCAAATGCGGCTTTACACTGGGTGGATGATCATCTTTCTGTGCTAAAAGGAATCAGTCAAAGCTTGAAAACTAAAGGTAGAGTATTGCTGCAAATGGGTGGTCGAGGGAATATACCAGAAATGCTTCAAGCGATCGAAATTGTAACATCATCAATGCGATGGCAAACCTATTTCCAGCACTTCTCGTTTCCTTACCACTTTTACGGTTTAGAAGAATATCAGCGTTGGTTAGAAGTTGTAAATTTGTACCCCGTTCGGATTGAGCTAATTCCCAAAACGATAACCTACCGATCGTCTGAAGAACTGGCTGGCTGGATTCGGACGACATGGTTGCCCTATACCCAGCAAGTGCCGCAGCAATGGCGTGAAGACTTTATTGATGAGTTAGTGGCATGTTATTTGCGTCTATGTCCGGCTCAAAATGGCTCAATTCAAGTGCAGGTTATGCGGCTTGAAGTAGATGCGTGGAAAGCCTAAACCAGCAATTTTTCTATTCAATGATTTGATCATCTACAAGAAAGATGACACTGAAACAGCAACACATTGTGGCGATCGGCGGGTTGATTTCTGAGCAAAATTCCCTCTGCCTTTTTTCTTACATTCTGGAACTTGCTCAGGTTTCTCAACCGAGGGTTGGTTTCTTGGCTACCGCTAAAGGAGATGCAGACACATTTATTCAGCATTTCTACAAAACCTTTGAACCATTGTCCTGCACTCCATCTCACCTGCCCCTGTTTCATCGCACTCCTAACATTGAAGCGTACATCAATGCTCAGGATGTGGTTCTGGTGGGCGGTGGCAATACGCGCAGTATGTTAGCGGTATGGCGAGAGTGGGGCTTACCAGATGTTTTAAAGCAAGCATGGCAAAAGGGAACAGTAATAGCGGGCTGGAGTGCGGGAGCGATTTGCTGGTTTGAAGCGGGCATCACCGATTCGCGCTTGGTGGATTTTGATCCGATCGAAGGATTAGGATTCTTGCCCGGTAGCTGCTGCCCTCACTATGGGGAGGAAGCTCGTCGCCGGAAATTTGGTGAATTAATACAGATAGGCTGTCTATCCTCTGGTGTTGGCATTGTTGACGGAGTCGCCATTCACTATCGAGGTACGTTACCCTTTCGTGTAATCGATCCGGATTCCAGAATGGGTGCTTGCATTGTTCAAGCTCTCGATGACGATATTCTGGAAACTCCCTTACTAATTCATCTGAGCGAGGAAATTGTTTGAGCTAGGAGATCGTTTTTATGAATACTCCAGAACAAAATAAAGCGATCGTTCGCGCTTTCGTAGAAGCTGTTAACGCTCAAGACTGGAAACGGCTGGAAACCCTTATTGCTTCCAGTTTTATTCGTCATAATCTTGCTGAAGGAAAACCTGATGTTCATAGCCGTGATGATTTGGTACAGTTCCTCCAGAAAGAGTACGTTATCTTTCCTGATGCTTACGAAACGATTGAAGACCTGATTGCTGAAGGCGATAAAGTGGCTGTCCGACATCGATTTCAGGGAACTCAGAAAAGGAGAATGGGCGAACATTCGCTGAGCAAAAAAATCTTAGTATCCGATTACATTGCTATTTATCGAATACAGCATAATCAAATTATGGAAGCGTGGGCAGTGTGGGATAATTTGAATAGATGAGGGCAACGGGGACACAAGGTTATTCACTCTGACAATCGCCTCTCGATCGATTAGATGTCGTAATGCATTCTTCTTGGCGTGTGACTACGTATGAAATTGTTATGCACTGTGCGTTCATATTTATTGAAGGAGTAGCGATCGTAGCTAATACTCCACTTAAGTTGTAGGAATATATATTTTGGCTGGATGCTTACTCCTCGAAATCAGGAAGATCCTAGTCTATCTCTTGATCATCACTCGTTTCTTCTGCTTGTTCAAAAATAGTTTCTTCTGCTTCTCGAAAAATATCAACTCGTAAATCTCGGCTTTCAGTATACATTTGAGGTGCAACAGCAGGATTACCCAGAATTTCCTGAGGATCTTTGGTGTAGCCCCCTTTGTAAACTAGATCCATCGGATCTACAACTTTTGATTCATCAACAGGTGACTCTTCTGCTTCATGCTGATTGCTTTGCTGACTTTGATCAGAAGGTTGATTGGTTGCTCGATCGTCTGTATTACTCATATTTTTCTGCCAACGCTGCCCAAAAAACAAATTGAATTATTCTCTACGATCGGGATAATCTTCCGAAGATTTAGGATCTAATTCCCATCGGCGATCGTCTCGTTCTTCCAATAGGTTATTAATCCTCACATCTGTATAATCATCAATTTCTACACCCATTGCTGCGGCTAATTCCTCAACAATATCTTGGTCAGGTGTATCCACTGTTCCACCTACTGCCTCATCACCAACCACACTTGCCTGTTCATAGTTCGCATCAACATCACCTCCTGTTAGGATGGGATCAGCATCGTTGTTGTCGAAATGGTCATCGCTGCGTCGTGAAAATCGACCTGCCCGATCGATCGGCTTGCCCTGAAGCCCGGTTCCACGAGTTTCAGTTTGCGCTTGTGGCAAATCACTTACAATTCCTTCGTTATCACTTTCATCCACAACGTCATCATCATCAGCATCAAAATTGTCGTCCGTATCATCTACGGCAACAGTATCAATAACAGCCTGATCAAGCGGTACTTCCTCTAAACCAATTTCAGATTCCAAACTTTCCAATTCAGGCTCTATTAATTCATTTGAAGCTGCTTCGCTTCTAGCGTTTTTCTCACTGGTTTCGTAATCCTCTTCGGTTTTTAAATGCTTATCTTTATCAAGCATAATTACACATCCTGAAAAGCATCAATTCAACATTAGCTGGTAGGTTATTTGAATGTTCTAGTTTTCTTTGGAAAAAGTGAACCTCGCCCAAATTTTTCCTCTTTAAATAAATTAGAAGAGTCCGCCATCTTGCAAAAATTTTCTTATTTCCACAGTAGCGGACTCCAATTTCAACGGACTCTTCATCTAGATAGATATAGATGTGGCAAAATATCCTTCTTGCCATCATGCGAAATCACCATAGCCGCCGCCGCCTGGTGTTTCAATCACAAACACATCTCCTGGTTGCATTTGCACTTCAGCCCTGCCCGCAAGCACTTCGATCGCCCCATTGCCGCGCTCAACCAAGTTGCGCCCCGTTGCCCCCGGTTCACCTCCCTTCAAGCCAAACGGAGGAATCACCCGATGACCCGATAAAATTGCGGCGGTCATCGCTTCCCGAAACTGAATTCGACGAATGACTCCATTTCCGCCTCTGTGCCTTCCTGCTCCGCCACTTGCAGGACGAATGGCAAACCATTCAAGTAACACCGGGAATCGCCACTCTAACACTTCAGGGTCGGTGAGTCGGGAATTGGTCATGTGGGTTTGCACGGCATCGGTTCCGTCAAAGGTGGCTCCGGCCCCCGATCCACCGCAGATGGTTTCGTAATACTGATGATGCTGATTGCCAAAGGTGAAATTGTTCATGGTGCCCTGAGAAGCAGCCATAACGCCTAGGGCCCCATAAAGGGTGTTGGCGATCGCCTGCGAAGTTTCCACATTGCCTGCAACCACTGCGGCGGGATAGTGAGGATTGAGCAAACATCCTTCGGGGACAATCATCTCTAACGGTTTGAGACAGCCTGCATTGAGTGGAATATCATCATCGACCAGAGTCCGAAAGACATAGAGGACAACGGCTTTGCAAATGGCGAAAGGCGCGTTGAGATTCGTCGATTGTTGAGGAGAAGTACCTGTGAAATCAATACAGGCGGAACGGTTAGTGCGATCGATCGTGATTTGAGTGTGAATTTGAATGCCATCATCCATTTCATAGATAAAATGACCATCTTTTAATACATCAATCACACGCCGCACGGACTCTTCGGCATTATCTTGGACATGCTGCATGTATGCCTGTACGGTTGTCAGTCCGTAATGTTCTACCATACGGCAAAGCTCCTGTAGTCCTCGCTCATTTGCTGCAATTTGGGCTTGCAGATCGGCTAAATTCTGAACAGAATTGCGAACAGGATATTCCCCAGAGGTGAGAATTTCCAGTAACTTCCTTTCCTGAAACTGTCCCTGTTCCACAAGCTGAAAATTGTCGAGCAGAATGCCTTCCTGATCGATCGACGTACTGTGGGGTGGCATGGAACCGGGCGTAATCCCGCCAATATCTGCATGGTGCCCGCGGGAGGCGACGTAGAAGAGTGGAGTTTTAGCCGGAGCAATAAAAACGGGAGTAATGACCGTCACGTCGGGCAGATGCGTTCCACCGTTGTAAGGATTATTTGAGACATACACATCTCCAGGTTTGATGGCATCACCTTTGTCTCGAATTAAACTGCTGATGCTTTCACTCATGGAACCCAGATGCACCGGAATATGAGGCGCGTTGGCAACCAGTTGGCCGTGTTGGTCAAAAATCGCGCAGGAAAAATCTAGCCGTTCTTTGATGTTGACGGAATAACTGGTGTTTTGCAGCGTAACTCCCATTTCTTCAGCGATCGCCCGCACCAAATTATTAAAGATTTCCAGCAGCACCGGATCAGGTTTAACTGGCTGTAGAGCAGACTGCACGCTTTGCAACGGCAGGGATTCAGCCTGTTCATTTTCCGAATCATTTTTTGGGTCTTTTCGCAAAATTAAGTAATTTCGATCGGTGAGTTCAGCAGACCATCCTGGTTCAACCACATTGGTTCCAGTGGGTTCAATAATTAGGGCAGAGCCGACAATCCGATCGCCTGGTTTTAGGGCTTCTCGCTGGTAAATGGGGGTATTGTGCCAGCCATCCTTGGTGTAGATTTGAACGGTGGCGATAGGGGTGAGGGGTGCGGTGCGGGTCGTGTTCAGCAATGGTTCCTGAATGGGTGGAGTCTGCCCGATCGCTTCCACAGAAACGGCTTCTACGATCAACGCTTTATGAGGCATGGTAAAGCCATATCGCTGATGATATGCTTGCTCGAAGTGCGATCGCATTATTTCGAGATCGCCAAAGTCTACAACCAGAGCAGAATCTGTGCCCTCGTAGCGCAAATGAGCTTTGAGCAGAACTTGAATGCGATTGGGGCGAACTCCCTGCACCAAAATCTCATCTCGTCCTTCTGTGGCTAATTCCTCTAAGGTTTGGGTCAAAGCAGGCAGCGCATCAGCCATCAGCCGCATTTCTACGGCTCTCTCCTTGAGGGTGCGTAAGTCGGCTAACCCAATCCCATAGGCAGACAAAACCCCGGCATAGGGATGGATGAAAATTTGCGTCATGCCCAATGCCTCGGCAATCAGGCAGGCATGTTGTCCACCCGCCCCGCCAAAGCAACAGAGCGTATATTCCGTCACGTCATAGCCCCGCTGCACAGAGATTTTTTTGATGGCGTTGGCCATTTTGTCAATGGCGATCATCAAGAATCCTGCTGCCACTTGCTCAGGGGTGCGAGAATCTCCAGTTTGCTGATGAATGGCTGCGGCTAGATCTGTAAATTTTTGCTGCACGATCGCCACATCTAGCGGTAAATTTCCTTCCAATCCAAACACATGAGGAAAAAACTCCGGCTGAATTTTGCCCACCATCACATTGCAATCCGTCACCGTTAACGGCCCGCCCTTACGGTAGGAGGCTGGGCCTGGATGCGCTCCTGCCGACTGGGGCCCCACCCGATAGCGAGAACCATCAAACCGCAAAATTGACCCACCACCCGCCGCAACGGTATGAATTGACATCATTGGGGCCCGCAGCCGCACCCCCGCTACTTCCGTTTCAAAGGTGCGCTCATACTCCCCATTAAAGTGAGACACATCCGTTGAAGTGCCCCCCATATCAAAGCCAATAATTTTGTCAAATCCTGCCGCTGTGCTGGTTTTCACCGCTCCAACAATGCCCCCCGCAGGGCCAGAAAGAATGCTGTCTTTGCCTTGAAACAATCGAGCATCCGTCAGCCCGCCGTCCGATTTCATGAATTCCAACTTCGTGGCATGGGTGGCTGTGCCTGCCAGTTCGCCAGCAACCTGATCAACATATCGCCGCAAAATGGGAGAAAGGTAGGCATCGACAACGGTTGTGTCCCCGCGGCTAACCAGCTTCATCAGAGGACTGACTTCATGGGAAACGGAAATTTGAGTAAACCCAACTTCACGGGCGATCGTCGCCACTTGCTGTTCATGGTCAGGGTATCGATAGCCATGCAAAAACACGATCGCACAACTGTGAATCCCCTGATCATAGGCGGCTTGCAGAGCTTCTCGCAGTCGGCTTTTTTCCAGAGGCGTAATGGGAGTTCGTTCTTCTCCTTGCGCTGTGTAGCGTTCCTTTACCTCAAGCACCTGCTCATAGAGCATTTCAGGCAAAACAATGTGACGCGCAAAGATATTCGGTCGGTTTTGATAGCCAATTTTCAAAGCATCCTGGAACCCTTGCGTAATCAAGAGTAGGGTGCGATCGCCTTTCCGCTCCAATAGGGCATTGGTCGCTACTGTCGTGCCCATTTTCACCACTTCGACTGCCTCTGCGGGAATAGGCTGATGCGGCTCCAGTCCTAAAATATCTCGAATTCCCTGAATTACGGCATCTCGGTAGCGATCGGGCTGTTCAGAAAGCAGTTTGTAAACGATCGTCCATTGCTGATCGGGCAATGTCACCAGTTGGAAGCGGTCGGGAGATTGAGCCAGCCGACGGGCAATCATCTCATCATCCGTCACAGCCACCAGATCAGTAAACGTCCCGCCGCGATCGGCAAACACTCTTAACATGGGTTTATCTCCGAATGAGTTGAACAACTGAATTGAGTGAGTCGAGATCGTTCATCTTTGCGATTCAACAAGTGAGACCTTAATCCTTCACATCGTGAATCAACAACTCTCTCATTAACCAACAAAAGCGTTGCTCGCTCTACTGATAGGTATAGGGAATTTTTGAGATAGCTGTAAGGAATAGGGCAAAATTTTCTATTGGGTAGTGCTTTACTTCACTCTACCTGGGGTGTATCTGCCTTGGGCATTGATTTCACTTGGGCATTGATTTCAAATGTTCCCAGCCCCACTGTTTCCTGACTTCATCACCCTTTTGTTTTACCTCTAAACTCTCTTGGGATTGTACCCCTACAATTTCGGCTGGAGGGGAAATACGATCGCCATTTTCACGAAATTTGATCACTCCGGTAACGCCTGTAACGTCCTGATTTTGTATTTTAAAAAAACGTCGCATTTGGACGAGCATTTCATCCTCTTGGGAATGTTCTAAGGCTTTGAGCAGGATCAATATTGAATCAAATGCGGTTGCACTGCGCCAGGTGACATGCTTTATGCCCCAAAGCTGTTTGCCAATCTGACAAAACTGTTTTGCCAATAAGTTAGAACTCTTGCATCCGTTCTCTTGACTATGCCAGTGCCAGGGAATGCAGGCGATTAAAGAGTTTTCATGAGTTATAGGATCGGTTGTAGGCTCATCTCGCTGGCTGCGTTCGTGCATCCAGTGCAGCACATTTTCCTGGTAAAAGGTTGCCGACCCTGCAATGACACAATCCTTTAGGTTAAGTCGGCTAATGAGTCCAGCATTATTTAAGGAATTTGGTTCAATTCCACCATCAGGGATCAGAATAATTACATTAACTGATTCCTGCCGAATTGCTAATAGATAAGATCGAATTTCATCAAACTCTCCGCCTAACCGTCCATACTCTGATTGCAGCACAAACTGGTTTTGATAATTATCCAATCTCGCTTTGATCGCTGCTCGATAAGAACAGCTATAGCTACTCTTTTCGTTGTAAATAATGGCGACTTTTCTAACACCGCTATTGGGAATACTTTCTACCAAGTACTGAATGAGTTGGGCTGCATTAACGCGATCGGGAGTTGTAACTCTAAAAAAGCCAATATTTTCATCAAGATCAGATAACTCACTAGACGTGCTAGAAGCATTGATCAAAACAATTCCCTTTTCAGCGTAAAAGTTTAATGCTGTTCGCGTCATTTCACTAGAGTAATGCCCAATCACAGCAATCAAATCAAGCTGCGCGGCTAAGTTCGCTAGTTTTTCAGCCGTTTGATTATAGGGATCATAAACATTGTTGGGGTCATTGACAACCATTACCTGCAAAGCAATTTTGCCTGATGTAAGCAAATTCGCCTGCTCTCTAAACATTGAGAAGATATTGGGTCTGATGATTGTGAACTCAGCATCTTTTCTAGACTTACCAGTTTTATCTGAATGGTGTTCAATGAATTCACAAAATTCTGTTTCTAAAGTAGAAATATCAAAGTTTTGAAAATTAATCTGAGATTGAATTTGGGCTATCCCTCGTAAAATTTCCGCAGCAACTCTGCCCTGATTATGATGAAACGGAACGATAACGGCGATCGAATAAACCTGAATTCCCTGTTTTTTCAGAAAAGTTTTTCGATACTCAATCAAACAGTTGTTGATGTAAATGCAAATTTCTGGATTACCTTTACCATATAATCTGTGTTCTTCATTCCAAGCTTTGACAAATAAGAGTAAGGCTTGGTAATAAAGCCCTTGTTGATATCGCTGTGACCCTTTGATCTGGTTTTGAACAATCTTTTGATGGTTTGAATATAAAAAGATTTGTCTGCCAAAACTGCCCTGAAAGTTGTCACTATTGAGTTGGGGTGAGGGATTTAACCGATAGCCATGAACCGGATTAAGTAAAAAATTGAGAATTAATACCCAGTTATTTGCAATTTCACTCTGCTCAACCTGCATCAATTCAGCAATTCTAGGATAAATGTTTGCATTCAGCCGATTACCAACTTCTGCATCACACAGGTTAACAGTTGCAGCAACTTGTTTACGACGATAGCCCAATAAAAACTGGCAGACGATTTCTTGATCACGTTCAGCAAGTGGCTTTTTGTAAAGACCCGCTTCTAACTTTCGTAAAAACAGTTCAATATCGATTCCAAGCTGAGTAATCACCTGCTGATGGCTGTAAGACATAGGGACAGCTACTGTAACTTATCTAAAACAATTATGGGTGCAGTGTCCCCCATTTTCCTACCCTTTCCAAGTTTGCTTAGAACAATTCCAGTTTTGTCTTGACTTTATTGAGAATGAATGTCAACAATAGAAGGTGCGCTGGGACGTTCGGTGAGGAGATATGGCCCTACGCAAGCACGTTAAGACAGTTTCGTGATGCCAAACCCATCCGTTTTGGGCTTTCGTCATCTGAGATTGTCCTAACCTTTTCATCCGTTGCCATAACCCTGTAGTCATCCTTCGTCAATAGGAACAAGACTTCATGACCATTCATCCACGCGAATCCGCAGAACAATTAACTGGGGTTGCTGAGACCCTAATGATTACGCTGTATGCTCGCTATGTTGAAACCCGACGAACCGATAGCTTTTTCCAAGATCCGAAAGCGGTTGAAATTGTTGAACGAACCAATTACGGTTTTGACAAATATGCGAAAGGTTGGGCTTCGCAGTTGGGTGTGGTGATTCGAGTCCAAGAGTACGATCGCATTGTCAAACAATTTCTTGAGGCGCATCCTGATGCAGTTGTGATAAATCTGGGATGTGGATTGTGTACTAGATTTACGCGCCTGGATAATGGTAGCGTTCGTTGGTATGAAATCGATTTTCCTGAAGTCATCGAGTTTCGACGTAAGTTCTTTGAAGAAAGTAGTCGCTATCAATTTATTCCAAAATCAATTCTTGATTTTACCTGGATTGAGCAAATTCAGCGTTCGCCCAACCAGCCGATCTTGATTCTAATGGAAGGAGTCTCTCCATTCTTGAGCGAGGTAGAGAACCGATCACTCGTGCTACAGATTCACGATAGACTTGCTCCCGCAGAACTTGTCTTTGATGTGTTGAATCGCAAATCAGCAAGACGCTCTATACGCCACGATACAGTATCTAAAACGGGGGCTGAATTCAAGTCAGGAATCGATAGGGGCAAAGAACTAGAAAGCTGGGCAGATGGAATCACTCTCAAAGATGAAATTTATTACCTGACTCAATTTGCCGATCATCCTCAACGCTTACCCTTCTGGATAAAATACCTGTCATTTATCATGGTGCCACTATTCAAAAACTCCGGTCGAATTCTGCACATCCAAATCACGAATATCCAATGAGCAATGATCCAAGCAATGATCTGGGCAATGATCAATGTCTACTCAAACTTCTCAGACAACCACTGGTGACACAGGTACAACAATCTTTCTAAAGCAACCTGCCCACCGGATTGTGTGTCTGTCTGCCCTAAAGACATTCGCGTTTCTGTTTCTATTGGGGAGACGGGGGTAAAACAGCGTGAATTCCTTTTTTGACTGCCTCTGGACGTTCACCGTAGGGAACTTTGCCGCCGATGCAGGACACATACTGCTGACTAAATTGCAGCAGAGCAGGGACTGAATGGGTCGAAGAAAGTTGACTTAAAACAAAAGTAAGTTTGCTAGGAGCGGTAAACGCCACCACGCAGGAACGATCGCAAGCCCCCAAGCACCGAACAGGCTGTAGATGAATGCGATCGGTTTCTCCACTACTCTCCAATCCAGCTTGAAGCTGATTAAATAGGAACTGTCCGCCGCTCACTCCCTCGTGCGATCGTTCGGTTGCAGAGAATCGGCAGAGAATACAAACGAACAAAGTATGTTGAGTCATGGTTTCCGGTTTTCTGAATCTGTTTTTTCTAGATCTCCCTGAATTCATTGAGCGGAAAATTAATCAAGTTGAAATTCTGCCCAACGCCGTTGGAGTTGCTGATGGCACTCAGGTGGAGAAATGGCTAAATGTTGCAGAAGATTGATATCTATCTGCCCGTTTGCATCAATCAACAAAAGAATATCTTGAGCGGGGTGATAGGTTTGCACCGTATCTATTAGGCGAGCGATTAAATCTGTTTCCAGCTCTAGGGATTGTAAATAGGCTGGAATTTGCAACTCCGGAACAAACCACGCCGTATACTCCACGACATCATTCTTCCAGTCCATGGACATCGCATCCGTGAACACCACATCACAAACCACCATGCCCCGACCCTGCGTGACAAATCCTTGCCAAGCAGCATGTCCCAGAGACAACAAATTTTCACAAATAAATGAGTTTTGCCAGTAGCTACCACACCCCTGCCAAGTGCTATCTTGCGGTTGCACGCACGCCCTCCCGCAGTTTCCCGATTATCATGTCTCGTTTCCTCGTCCTAAAAGCAAGTCATTGAACGAAGAGACAAGGCTCGATCGCAGAGGGATTGAATCGCTTGTAAAAAACTAAACAGACCATCATCCGTACCTCGCAGATGAAAAACGACAGGCTTCATAAACGGCGGGCATCCTGACTTACGCAATTTTAGATTTTGGCCCTAAATCCTCAACCTAAAACCGGCTCACAGTTGCGGGACAGCGGCAGATTTGCACTGCTCTTTCCCCCTTACGTCTGATGGCTGCTCCCCACCAGAACCGACTGAAGTATTTGAAGGTTAGCACAGTTAGGGGAACATCACACTATTTCTATGCGTGAGGATTCTTAGAAGTGAGGACTCCCATAGGTGAGGAGCCGACGAGCAATCGCAGAGTTATCCTAAACGACATGCACAAACATCAACAAAGTGAGCAACACTGATGACTTATGAAAAAACTTGGTGGATTTTTGCTCTACTTTCTGCCTTTTTTGCAGCTTTAACCGCAATCTTCGCCAAAATTGGAGTTGAACAGATTAATTCCAATTTAGCAACTGCAATCCGCACTGTCGTGATACTGGCGATTGCCTGGGGAATTGTATGGGCAAATGGTCAATTTCAGGCGTTGTCTAGCATCTCATCGAAAACGTTGCTATTCCTTGTCCTGTCTGGAGTGGCAACTGGGCTATCGTGGCTTTGCTACTTCAAAGCATTACAAATGGCTCCAGCTTCCTGGGTCGCCCCTGTAGACAAATTAGGACTGGCCTTAGTGTTGTTCTTGTCTTTTCTTTTTTTGGGAGAGGCATTAACCTTGAGAACAATTTTAGGAACGGTTTTGATGGTGTTGGGAGCCATCGTGTTGATTTATCAGGGAATTGTTGAACCGCCTTCAGTGGCAGTAGAATCCAGTGCCGTAGGTACAGAAACCACGATTGAAGCGGAGGTCGCGATCGAACCCACTGAAACGAATCCCGTCCTTGCCTCACCTATCACCATGACAACTGATGTAGCAACTGATTTAAAGTAGGGCTTGACTAGGTTCTGTTTTTGAATGGATGAATGACAGGATTGACAGATCAATCAAGTGTGTTTGGGCATAAATGCAAAATCGGGATGACTGGATTCGAACCAGCGGCCCCTTCGTCCCGAACGAAGTTCAAAAAACTCTATAAAGCTTTTTGGTCAAAAGTTCTGACTATTCTCAATAATCAGCCCTACCAATTTCCTACCACTCGTGTGGCTATAACTGGCTAAAAATCCCCAAGTAGAAAAGGGCATCATTTCTATCAAATATTCGAGTATGCTTCTTATCCAAAAAACTCTATCCTAGCGGAGTGCGTGAAACTGGTATGATGCCGAAGGCCAACTTGTTCATGAATGAGGGTCATGACCCGGACTCCGCACGATCAGTTCTCGAAACAGTATTTGGAAGAATTGCTGACACCTCTGGGTCAAGTCACCATTGGGAAGGAAGTACCAGGCGAGGCAAGGCAAGTTGATGTGTTCTTTGCCCCAACTTCTCAAAGTGCTGCTAATTGGGAGCCATTGGGACTGCTGGGTCGATTCGCTGCAACCACGTGTTTACTGGAACCATTCCGCAATCAACCCTCACCCACAGAAGCTTAGTGGTGCAGAAAAAACTTGAAAGACTTGGTATGAAAGGAGTCCCATTTGAGACAGAGGTAGCTGAGAGGGGGCATTGCATGAGACGCTTAAGTTCCCCAACTCAAAACAAATCTCATGGAAACACCCCTCTTGTATCGTCAACTGCAAGCCCAATTGCGTCAATGGGTACAGCCTAAAGACCAACGGCATCTGCAAGGTTTTGCTGAAATTCTCGCTGCTATTTTGCAATCAGGAAGTGCCTGTTTGGGAAAATGGATTCCTTACCTGACTCATCGGGGGTGTCAAGCTCGCGCTCATTTAGAGCGTTTGAGTTACTTCCTCCACAACCAACAGATCACTGCTGAGCAGTTTTATGAACCGATGCTGCGTCATGTTGTATCAGCGTTTGCCGGAGCATCTGTAGTATTGACCCTTGATACCAGTATGCTGTGGGATCAATTTTGCCTGATTGAGGTGTGTTTGGTTTGGGGCGGACGTTCCTTCACGTTGGCTCAAGTTG
>PVWD01000006.1 GCA_003003615.1 filamentous cyanobacterium CCP2
TTACTGCTTACTTTCAGAATACGGGGCAGCAGTTGCGTTATGTGGCACGAGAGATGCAGGAGCTAGCAGAGCAGTTGCAGCAGTTGGAGTTGCAAGAGGTGCCCCAGAGGGAGGTGCTGACCAGTGTGGGGCAGGTAGAGTTTGAGGTGAGGGAGGTGGGATTGCGGGAGGTGGAGGCACTGATGGTTAGTCCGCTCAGTTCTGAGTGCGAACTGGATTTGGAGTGGCTGCGACAGAGTTACTCAGTGGAGGGGAACTGGTTTCCGTTGTACGTGGCGATCGAGGAGTTGGGGTTTGTAGTCGATGGGGATGGGACGATCTTCATCTCGACGGAGAACTTCCCTGCGGTGCTGTTGGAGAAGGCGCGGCGGCTGATGGTTGAGGTCGCCAACCACCTCTATTGGTCGAACACCAGCTAGAGTTAGCCTCAGACGATGTCGATGCAGCAGATCTGATGCTCGACCCACTTCCCCCCAAATTCCTCTTCATTCCATCTGGAGCTGCCGAGCTGGCAGGGTTGCGGAAACAGTTTCCATGCTTAGTCGTGGCTAACAGTAGAATTTGAGCAAGATGAGTCACTGAAAAAACCAATGCCCCCAAAATGGTCAAGGGTTAACTTGTCTCTGAGATCTAAGGCTGGACAGTCTGAGACATCGCCATCCCAAGCCTCAAAAATCTCTGTCAGCAAAATCGCATTCATCCACTTCAATGTATCGCCATGTTGAGTAACTCGGCACCAAGCGTTGATCAGTTCAGCGCCGTGTTCTCCAAAGAGAATCTGGAGTGCCTCTTCTTGTTCTTCGTCCATGTCTTTTTCATCCCTTTAGTTTCTAAAGCTTATTCTATAAGGTAAATCCATTATCTTCAAAGAATAGATTTGCTGTGTTGAATCCTGCTACCTACTGAAAGATTTTTATACTAAAGTGCATGTGATAAACTTGCTGAGAATTGTAAATTTAAGATTCTAAAAGCGATCGCCACGCCTTGTCATATTTATTCTTTTGTCGTGATTGATTCTTTCTACAACTCTTGCACAAATTCTCAAGGTACACCAACGGATAGGTTTGAGTCTCCCTGCCGAATAGAGATAAAAGGCTTAGTTTGAGAATGCATCGTATCTACATCGTCCTAAGGGGTGCTTAACGGGACTCGAACCCGTTAATGTCCAGCTTCACAGGCTGGTGTCTCGACCACTTCGACTTTAAGCACCATCAGTGGTCGGGTAAGGAGGCTACATCACTGCAACCCCCTCCCCTAAGAACCGTGCTTGCGACTTTCACCGCACACGGCTCAAGCATTCTACGAGCTTACTAAGCCATCTTCGAGTGAACCTGCTGGTGGCAATAGAGGTGTACCAACTCCAAGTTGTCATA
This sequence comes from filamentous cyanobacterium CCP2, assembly GCA_003003615.1. Classification (GTDB taxonomy): domain Bacteria; phylum Cyanobacteriota; class Cyanobacteriia; order Elainellales; family Elainellaceae; genus Egbenema. The sequence continues at coordinate 1,374 of PVWD01000006.1, forward strand.
CTTGTTGTTTCCACCTTTGCTTCTAGGAACTATGTGGTGAATGTGTAACTCCTCATGATTAAGTAGCCAGTCCCCACATAGAGGACATTTACCCTGTTGCCTCGTGGCTAGGGTTCGTTTTCCCTTTGGCAATGCCTTGATTTCCTTACTTCTTCTAGTCCTCCAGTAATCCCTCAATTCCGGGTTATCGGGTGAGTGAGTTCCTTTGACCATGACGTGTCGTTGGATTTTGATTGAACCTAGTTCCAGCAATTCGCCACCGTGCTCCTTAGCTCTAAGAAGCCGCCATGACTTATTACCGTGTTCAAACCCAACATTGAAATATTTGCGCCGAATCCAGTTGAGGCTCTTCGTTGGATGAGTCCGTCTTGCCCAGCGCAAACATCTACCGACCATCCATCGGTCTAGATTATAGAAGACTTCAGCCGATACTCCAATTCTGAAGTAATTTCCCCAGCCCCTTATTTTAGGGTTGAGTACTTTGATGACACGTCCGACATCATGACCCAGCACCTTTTTCCATTCAGCTTTCAGGTTATCCCTGTATTGCTGCACGGATTCTTTACTGGGTTTGATTAAGAGCTTTCGGTTTGACCTTCTATCCTTAACCTCATAGCGTCTTATGTTAAAGCCGAGGAAATTGAATCCATCGTTTAGGCTTACTATTTGTGCCTTCTCTTCAGAGAATTGAAGACCACGTTCAGCCAGCCATCCTGTCAGAATCCTTCGACACTCTTCAGCGTCTTCCTCAGTCTCCGTAAACACTACAAAGTCATCGGCGTATCTCACCAAAGCTCTGCGGCTTTTCAGCTCAAAGACATCTCTGTCTCGTCTGTAGCGCCATTTGATGTTTAGTGCCTCCTCCATGCCATGAAGTGCGACGTTAGCAAGCAGCGGGCTGATCACACCACCTTGAGGAGTTCCACTATTAACTAGATGTAACTCTCCAAATTCCACATAACCCGCTTTCAACCATTGTTTGATAAGCTCCCTAGCGGGGAAGTTACCAATGGTCTTCAACAGGTATTCATGGCTGATGTTGTCAAAGGCTCCCTTTATATCTGCATCCAAGACATACTTTCTTCTACTTCGGGCATCACCCCTGGCAGAGTTATAGATTGCCTCAATTGCGTCATGGCAGCCTCGTCCCGGTCGGAAACCGTAGCTTGAACCCTCGAATTTGGTTTCCCAATAAGGCTCAAGCGCATTTTTGACCATTGCTTGAATCGCTCGGTCAGTCATGACTGGTATCCCTAGCGGGCGCTTCTTGCCGTTAGCTTTAGGAATATAAACCCTTCGGACTGGTTGAGCCTTCCACACTTCGTACTCTTTAAGTGAATCAGCAAATTTGCCTCTTGCCTCTGGAGTCTTGATGGTTAGCTTGTCCACTCCTGGGGTATTCTTGCCAGCATTGATCTGAGTCACTCTCCTTACCGCTTGTAAACGGCTTGAGTAGCTTCTCAGCATTAGTCGTTGAAGTGAGCGGACTTTTTTAAGGTCACCCTGCTTAGCTGCACGATAGATTCGTTGTCTGAGATTAGTCACGGTTTTATTGACCTTCTGCCAATCGACAGCCGACCAGTCCGTGTCTGTGGTTACGTTAGACATTGCTGTCTCCAAACTTTTCCCATCAGATTCGTAGCCTCAACCCTGAACATCGTGTAGAACACCAGTCTCTCGTCTGCATCCTTTCGGATTGGGTATTACCCTATCCATCGAGTTATCAGGGACAAGTCCTGTTTCCTCCTGCCTTTCGGCTGATGGCATTCGCTTCTAGAGACATCCCTTTCCTTCTACGGCACAGCGTCCCTTGCGGGTTGCCTTCTGGTAAATCAGACCGTATGAGGGTTACTGCGTTTCACTCCTAGCAGATACGACTAACTTAGGTTTGAAATGACCCCCGATTTTCGGACAGGAGGGTAAGAGTAGTATCCTTGTTCTTGAAAGGGGGCAATTATGACAGCAAACCGTCGTCAATATACCGCAGAGTTCAAAGCAAAACTCGTTCTGCAAGTGCTGAGTGGTGAAAAGACACCGAGCGATCTGTGCCGAGCGCACAAGCTGAACCCAAATGTGCTGAATCGGTGGCGCAAAGAATTCTTGGAGCAGGCAGCGAGCATTTTCGAGCGGGGTGAAGTGGGCAGCGAGCAAGAACAGAAGATCGCCGAGTTGGAGCGGTTGGTGGGGCAACTAACCATGCAGCTAGAAATCGCAAAAAAGGCATCACGGATCTTGAATGGGGACAAAGGCGGCAATTGGTGAAGCAATTGGCTCAGGAGTATCCCATCACGGTGGTGTGTCGAGTCTTTGCCATCTCACGCAGCAGTTTGTACTACAAGCCTGTAGAACCAAAACCCAATGATGAGGTCAAAGAGCAGATTGCCCACCTGGCAGCAGCACACCCAACTTATGGTTATCGCCGGATTAGTGCCATGCTGCATCGACAAGGGTGCAAAGTCAACAACAAACGGGTGCGACGGTTGATGAGTGAGATGGGTTTAGCAGCTCAACGTCCAAAGAAACGCTGCCGCACCACCAATAGTGAGCACTCGTTGCCCCGTTATCCCAACCGAGTCGAGGGATTGGTGGTCGAACGACCCGACCAGTTGTGGGTAGGGGATATAACGTATGTGAAGTTGGGGTGTGAATTTGTCTATCTAGCGGTGTTGATGGATGTGTTTACTCGTAGCATTCGAGGCTGGCAGTTAGCCAGAAGTATGGAAGTGGAGTTGACCCTGGTGGTTCTGAAGCGAGCTTTAGCTAGAGGCAGACCAGAAATACATCATTCTGATCAGGGAGTACAGTATGCGGCAAAGGAGTACACAAGATTATTGGAGGAACAAGGGATTGCAATCAGCATGGCAGAGGTAGGAGAGGCATGGCAGAACGGCTATGCAGAGCGATTAATGAGAACGATTAAGGAAGAGGAGGTGGAGTTATCAGAGTATCGCAATTTTGAGGAGGCATATCAGGAGATTGGCAAGTTTTTGGATGAGGTGTATACGAAGAAGAGGATACATTCGTCACTGGGTTATCTAACACCAGTGGAGTTTGAAAACCAATGGAAAGAACAACAAGCAGAAGAAAAGAGGAATAGAGAAGAGGCTAATTGATGTATGATTGTGAGAATACATCGTTTTGACTGAAACTGGCTTTTTAGGTGTCCAGGTTTAGGGATGCACTACAGTGAGCCTGTAGCCACTCGATCAAGGTTTCTGCTTTACGGTCTGCTAGTAAGGCAATCGGTTGATGCGTTTCCAGATTAACCAAGATAGTGCCGTAATTGTGACCTTTGCGGAGGGCAAAGTCATCGACACCCAATACCTTGGGGGTAGTAAAGTCCGGCAGTGGCAGTCGCTGAAGATGGTTCAGCAGGGTACTGCCACAGAGCGTGTAACCCAGGCAATTGCCTAATCGAGCCCCTGCGGCACCCGCCAGCGCTAAGCCGATTGACTGTAACCGTTGTATCAATCGCACGGTCTTTCTCCCCCAAGGGGCAACCACTTCAGGCAGTCGCTCTGTAAAGATGCGGCGGCGACACTCAGAGTTTGGGCAGAAAAACTTACACACTTGAAGAATCAGTCTAAGCCTGAAATGGACGCACGGTAGGTCGGCTAGCGTTCGCTCATAGTGGCTATGGATTCGCTGAGTTAGACCACCACACAGTGGACAGGGGACTATCGTTTGCGTAGAGGAAAGATTTAGCAAGAGGCAATCGCCTGACTCAATGGAGTAGCTTTCCAACCGTAGCAGACTGGTACTAGGCAACAGAGCTTGAAGGAATTCCATGGGCAGAGCACTGGAAGGGGTAATCTATAGTTTCCTCCCTACTCCTCGGCTTCACCAAAAGCTGGGAAGAGCCCATGTTCATTGTCGTTTAACAACTTAGTCCGAAAACAGTCCGAGCCTATCTACTACAAGGTTCTCAGGGTGTGGATTGCGGAACGATCTTCAGACCTTAAACACAGTGGTGCTTTCAGCGTTTCGTGGCACTGAATTGCATATATCCTGATTACACCTCATTATGTACCTGCAACGAGACATCGATGTCCTGGCGCAGCTCCTCACCCAGCAGCAGGAGGCTTCAGTCGAGGCAAATTAACTGATTCGTAAATACCTCGATCAGGTGTATGACAAGGTAATTGGTGTGTCTCAATGTTTGCCTCATTATCAGACAGCTTCTGGCTCTTACCTTGTGGATGGAGGAGAGGCTGGGACTTATCGGATTAGTCGGCAAATGGGAACAATTGTACTGCGGGGTGTTTAATCGGGGTTACGAGGACTGATTTGAGAGAGGATTGAACAGCCACTTCAACAGGACTTACGCAAAAGCGGCTCTAAACTAAAGAAATGAGCTTCACTAAACTGGACTACTGCCAATATTTGCTGAGCAGTCCTATCAACTACACGGTGACGAACTTAGCTGATCATCTCGAAGGGATCAGCCATGACCGCATCAACCGCTACCTGCGCGGTGAGAAATTAACGCCTCGTTTGTTATGGGAGAACGTCAAACCCCTGCTGCAACCCTCCCCGAATGCTTATCTTTTATTCGATGATACCGTTTTGGATAAGCGGCATTCGACCTCGATTGAGTTGACCCGTCGGCAGTACAGTGGCAACGAACATCGTGTCCTTCGAGGCATCGGGTTAGTGAGTTGCGTGTACGTCAATGGTGAAACAGGACAGTTGTGGGTGATTGATTACCGCCTCTACGACCCGGATGGAGATGCACAGAGCAAGTTAGACCACGTCAGTGACATGCTCAAAGGCACCATTTACAGCAAGCAGTTACCGTTTCAGACTGTTCTGATGGATAGCTGGTATGCCACGCAGAAGCTGATGGCTGAGATTGACCAGCTAGAAAAGCTGTACTACTGCCCGCTCAAAACCAATCGGCGCGTGGACGATAGCGGAGGGCATGCATCCTATGTGCGGGTTGACGAACTCATTTGGCGTGACGAAGAGTTGCACCAAGGCAAGCTGATTAAGATACGTGGTTTTCCCAAAGACAAGAAGGTGAAATTGTTCCGAGTCACTGTTTCCACCAACAGGACGGAGTTTGTCGCGACTAACGACTTATCTCAAGCTTCAACCGATGCGCTACGAGATGTGTGCGGTATCCGTTGGAAGATTGAGGAGTTTCACCGTGAACTGAAGCAACTCACAGGCGTGGAAGCTTGTCAGTGTCGCAAAGCTCGGATTCAACGCAATCATATTGCTTGTGCTCTACTGGTGTGGACTCGTCTCAAATCGATTGCCTATCAAACCGGCAGAACGATTTACCAAGTTAAGCATGGGATGCTGTCGGACTACTTGATTGAGCAACTTAAGCATCCATCTATTCCAATGTCCCTTGCGTAAGTCCTGTTCAACAAAAACTGCCTCTCACTCTGTTGCACATATAGCCCTCGACCGATGACATGACCGAGTCGGTGCAGGTTCCTTAACGTCAATAATTTGCTTCCTAAGCCAATCTGGAACTATGCCGAGACATGGCAAGTAGTAAGGTTTTCTTCTATCCACCTTTCGCTTTTCGGGCTGGTCTAGTATCATCGTCAACTATCGACAACGTACTCACACCCTGTTTTGCTGGAATCAATAAATTGAAGCGGTTAGATTCTGTTGAATCTAAGGTATATAGCCGTCCGAAATCATTTATAAACGGATGTATCTTTGAAATCCTTGTAGGGCAATACTTTCATTCTCAACTGTGTTCATAATCTACGTGTGACGGCTATAGCATTTGCAGTTGATGATGTAATCGGGAGGTTCGCATCGGTTCATGTGGTTGTGTGGTAACTTTCACAGTAAACCGAAAACGCCCTTCTACCAAGGGTTGAGCCTCCCTCCTCCTCCTGTTTTGTCAGTCAACCAGGGGTACACCTCAGTATCCCACTTTTGCATTTACATGATGGATAGTTCATTGGCAGGCAAGATGCCTGCGCTACGGCAATCGATCAATTTGCATAAATGGGATGCTCCCTTCATGTCAATTCAATACAATCGGATTTGGTTGAATAATATGATGAGATTTCTTGAACTCTTCCAGCGCTTCATGGTGCTCTTGCTCTCTTCCTTGTTGCTGATAAAGCTCGACAGCTTTCTGAATATCAGAGATAAACTTCTGCTCCTCATTTAATTCTCTGTAAGCAAGCCCTCGATGATAGTAAGCCTCACTATATTCATCGTCAAATTGAATGACTAGGCTAAAAATATCGACAGCAGTTTGAAGGTTTTCTTTTCTGAATTGAGCTATTCTTCGCTTCAACTTTGCCTTTCCACGCTCACAAATCTTTTCAAGATTAAGGCAAGGGGAATTTTGGAAATCGGACTCATGTTGGAGCCGTTTACAACAGGTTTCAAACCATGTTTTCCAATTCTCCCTATATGAAGTGCGCTCGGTCAAATGGTCTTGTGTATCCCACAAACGGATAGTTTGATCTACACTACCACTAATAATATTGCCATCCTCTGAGATGGCAACAGATCTAACTTCATCTTTATGTCCTCGCCAAGTCCCTATAAAGTTAGTTTGCAGATTCCACAGGAGCACTGTGCGATCTCGACAACCGCAGACAATTTCATCATCTGTTTTAAAAGCAACAGAGTAAACTCGATCGCCTGAGACACCATCCTCAATTTTCTTTCGCTTGAACTCTTTTATTTTAAGATTAAAACCATCAGTATTCAAATCGAACACATACACTGTCTTACTCTCATCACCAATGGCAATCCTAGTAGCATCAGAACTGAAGGAAACTGAACTGGCTTGTCCATCACATTCAAAACAAAAAATTTCTTTAATTTCACTCTTCAGCTCCCACCAACGGACAGTTTTGTCCTTGCTAGCAGTAACCATCATCTCACCATTGGGGCTAAAGACAATCGAATTGATACGATCCCTATGTGCTTCAAGGGGTCTCCCGATAGGGTTACCTTCAGAATTCCAAAAATAAAGAAATCCGTCTGTTGCTCCACTAACAATAAATTTATGGCTCCATGCAACGGCTCTTACTTCAATCTTGTCATCTTTGGAAGGCACAGAAATACATCGAACTTGTTTCCTTGATTCGATATCCCATAGCCGAATGGTTCCATCCCCACCAGCACTAACAATCTTTTTGCCATCGGGACTAAAGGCAACTTTCAAAATTTCTGTCTTTTCTTTGTGATCTGTTTTTCTTTCTTTGTCACTTTCAAAGCAATGAATTTCCTTTCCTTGTAAATTCCATAGACGTAGGGTGCTGTCTTGACTACCACTAACAAACTGTTTACCATCCGGGCTAAAAGCAACTGAAAGGACTTTACCCTCATGTCCTGTAAAAGTCTTTAGCACTCGGACGGCTGCCATTGCGTCATATAAGCTAGTTACAACTGACTCAATAATCTCTGTCAGCTCCTCTAAGTTTTGTTTCATTGCTTGAGTTACCAGAAGCAAGCCATCTATAGGACGGTCGATAATTAATTGTGGAACTTTAGTTGCTTTATTTTGCAATTCAGCTCTTATACGATTTTCTTCAGTACGCTCTCTACTTGTTTCAATAAACTCGTTCTCACGCTGGTTTAACCAAGTACCAGAAGATCCAAACGCTTTCTCTAGGCGATCGAGATAATTAGTGTCCAGAATAAGGGAACCGGAGTCTTCTGCCCAATAGTTTGCCTGTGAGGTTAATCTTTGATGCAGAATCAGGTTTTCTTTATCAGTATCAAACCATTTCTGCAATTTGCCCCAGCCACGTACGAGACAATCGTGTGCTGGTTCTACATAGGGCGGCTCTTTCGGTTCTTGCCCTTTTACCAGCAATCGAGCGTTAACCAACCGCTCGATCACCTGCTCAACACGTTGGTTTTCTTGATCATCGGGATACACCAGTTCAGGTTCCAGCACTCGTCTCCGCGCTACGCCTCCACTCTCCATCGTTACCATCCGCAGCATCACCCGATGCATTGTATCTTGATAGGCTTTACCTTCCTCTTCTCCAAAACCACCTTGGTACTTATCGTCAGCATCTTGACCTGTAACAAGCTTGTCAAACTCCTTCGTTGCCCGTTGAGTGAGCGATCCTGTCACGCCTTGCAAGTTTTTGTAATCTTCCCAACTGAGCGTACGATAATTACGATCTCCAGGTTTGAGATCATCGCGTCGCACATACTCCCGGTATAGTTCACTTAAGGTAAATGACAAGAGCGGTAATGCTCCCGGCATCAGCTCCACTTCATCTATTAGCTGATCTACTAAGCTGTACTTTCTCTCATTTACCTCAAACGACAACACATAATCCTGAGTGGGTCCCTCGATCATCTGCCGCAGTTCATCCCGGCGCATTGGTCGTACTAAAAACCGATTCTCTTGCTGCCAAAAATCTTTCAGATGCTCAGACTCAACAAACCGAGGTTCAAAATCTGCCCGCAATGTCACAACCACCCGTAATTGTTTTGGGAATGCTTGCAAGATTGCCTGAAGTGAAGCCAAAAATGATTTCCGCTCAGCTTCTTGAGACAACGTGATTAGTTCCTCAAATTGGTCAATCACTAACAACAATTTATGAGAAGGGTGGTTTTGTGCCCATCCGGTAATTAAATTACAGACATTGGTAGGTTCGTTCTGCCATTCCTCACTCCATTGCTCGATTTTAGAAACATAAACCTGATAAAGGTTTTCTAGTTGTTGCTGCTCATTGAAAGTGCAACTTTTCCTATAATTATCTCTTTTACCTTCTTCATCTTCTGTCAAATATTCCAGCACTACTTCACTGCGGCTTAACCCTGCTTGCCGTAATTTTCCTAGTAGTTGCTTATAACTGTCATCTTCAGACAATTTTTGCCATTGTTCAAATTCCACTACAATCAGTCGTAACTTACCATTTGGATCACTTCTACGCCATTCTGTTAACAATTTTGTTAAAGATTTCTTTTCATCCTCGTCCGAAGACTTCTTTCGGGCATTCTCAAGCTTCTCTGTCAGAGACTCCAAACTCTTCAACTCGTTCTCGATTTCCTCTTGCTCCAACACCAGCATTGCCTTTGCCAAAGCCTTAAAAGGAGACAATCCAGGACGGATGGGTGCCAGAATCTTCCAATGAGTTGTTGCTGATTCTCGAAGCTGCGGAACTAAGCCAGCTTTAACCAAGCTCGACTTGCCTGATCCAGAGACTCCAAGCACGATGGTGAACGGGTGCTCCTTCCGGTTTACATAGTCATCTTGCAATTCGTTAATTAATTCCTGTCGTCCGAAGAAGAAACGCTTTTGAGCCTCATCAAAAGATTCCAAACCGCGATATGGATTGTTGTCTTGGCTTAATTCGGGTGCATGTGGCAACTGTTCAGGATTAAACTCACCTGTTTCAAAGAAAAACTCACCCTTATCATGCTTTGGCAACGGCCAGAACCGAGGAACCTGTCGATGCCTACCATCCTTCGTTGCCCGATCCATCTCTTTATCTAGAAAAACAGATAGCTCTGTTGCTGTCGTGATACCATCTTTTGTGTAGTCTGCGGGGAGATATGAGTTTTCTTTGTTCAAGGTCTCATTCTTGTCTAAAGCTCTAAATAAAGCAGCAGCGAAGGGTGAATTTGGTTTTTCTAAATCACTTAGATTTTCAAAGTCTTTGCCTGCGATCCGATTATCCAATGTAATATCTAATGCAATATCTAATGCCTTTTGATCATGAGCAGCTGATGTAATCACTTGCCAAGCATTTCCCTCTACATACCGTTGGTATCGTTCCTTAGAGATTTCCTCAGGTTTGCCCTTAAATCTTACATGTCGTGAATTAAATTTAAATGCACCAGCGAAGCAGCAGTCTAGAATGATCAAAACATGACGGCATGATGGAGGTAAATCTGTCAATTCAGCATATAGCTCTCCCATTGGCAGAAAGTTCTTTAACTGCTCAACTTCAGCATCCTGCGGCACCAGATAACCCGCTTCTCCATCATCTCCTTGGGATGGTATTCCATGTCCGGCAAAGTAAAAGATTAGTCGAGCTTTATCTTGTTGGTGTTGTACTCGATCAGTCAATCGCTTCAGTGCGGCACGAATACCGTCACAGGTTGCCTGGTTCTTATCATCTGTTAGTAGTTCCACATCATACTCGTACTGCTTCAAAATCTCTGCCAGCTTAATGGCATCAAATCGGGCTGTAGTGAGGTCAGCAATTCGCTGGTCTTGAGCATACTTATTGATGCCAACAATCAAAGCAAGATTATGGAACATTGTCATACTCACAATTTTTGAAAATTTTAGTGTGAAATCTTGTGATGAGAAAACTGGCTGAGTAGGCAAGCGGAATTCAACTGAACCATGTAATGTTATGGCAAGCGAAGCTCAATCATCAGCCAGCAGACATTTGATGCCTTATTAGTACTGATCTGCTTACCTTTCAAGGAACCTATACCAATTGATACTTCTGAAATTCTTCAAACAGCCACTTAATCTACAGAGCCTCTAAAGCTACGGTTAGCTTGCGTTGTGCAAATGGAACCTAATATAAGGTTGAAAATTGCTACTACGCTTGCTCCCCCATCATCTATTTGTCCAAAAATGGGAATAAAGTCTGGAAGAATATCTATGGGACTGACTATATATAGAGCCAAAATGATTAATAAAAAATAGAAAGGGATGCTAAACACGTGTAATGCTATTCCTTTAAGTTTTGAATCCTTTAAGGAAATAAGAATCATGAGTAGGGCTATTAATATTCCAGTAGTGACGACTAATACGTCTAGAAATGAAAAGAAAGCGTTCATTAATTTACTCCTTTGATTAAGCTCTTCTACATGGCGTACCTAAGAATTGGGAGCGAGTTGTAATGCTTGCTGTACTGCTTGTGCTAATGCTGATAAACCAGCAGGATGGCTGAAATAAGTCAGGTGATCACAGGCAACCTGGGTGATGTTAGTTTTTGGCGATCGCTCAGGAAGATGGGTAATACTATCAACTTTGACTGCAATATCGTTGGCAACTCCCATAAAAGGAAACTCAACGGCAAACTTTCCTACTCGCTTCAATAGATCTTCAATCTTGTGCTGAGATGCTGGATTTTGAGGTTGAATCAGTGATGTGTTACCAGCAATGACTGTGTATGGGATTCCTGGAGGTTCACTTGAGAAGAGCGTATTCAGCAGTGCCGATTTTTCTTGCATCTCTTTGAGTGACGTTGTCATTTGGCGTTCAGCTCCTGCTGTTGCTGCCCCAGCAAGATGCATCAATGCACCGATTGCTGAAACTGGCCAGGCAACAGCAGCTAATCCATTCAATCCCACCGTTAACAGGGGTAGCGCAAAATCTACGACATTTGGCCAGGGTGAGCCATTATTTGGTGTTCCCAGCATGATCAGGTGGTTAACAATTTCCTTTCCACCTTCTCGCTCAATAAACCAGCGAGACACCAAACCTCCCATTGAATGGGCAATAATGTGCAGCGTTTTACCGTGATCTTTCCCTAAACCAACAGCTTCTAGCTTTTGCTTGAGTGCTTGTGCGTTTTCAATGATTGAGGTGTTCAAGTTTTCATAATCAAACGCTAGAACTAAATCATAAACAGCTGGGTCGCTCAAGAGAAGCGATCGCCCATCGACTTCGAGCTTTGTCCGATACACACTCGGAACCATACTTTCGGTGTCACCAATAATGCCGTGAATGAACAGCATAATTCGATTTGCTTTGGCAACCCGTTCTTTCACAGAAACTTCTACTGAATCGTAGGAATTAACTGTCCAATTAATCACACCATTTGATTTATCTGACTCATCTGGCTTATTTGCTTTGAAAGTCACTGCTGAAAGTAAGGGATACGGGAAATCCAGCTTCAATCGCTTGCTGATGACTTTTTGAAAAAAGATCCGAACTGAGCCAGGTAAACTGCGTTCACCTTCGGTGAGAGGTCCTGGCAATCGTTCTAGATTAATCTCAATATTGCCATTTTTGTTTTGCCCTAACCCAACAGGAATGAAAAATTCACCGTCATAGCCAATCGCCAGCAGTTCTTCTCTCTCTTCTTCTTTTTTATCCTGGTTTAAAGACGCTCCTGCTATCGTCAGTTGCAAAGGGGTCTCTGGTGTAACAGAAGCGATTGCCTCTGGAGTTAAGCCACTTAATTCCAAAGCACTAAGACCTGGATCACTTCCTCGTGTTGTTGTGAACTCAAAAGGACGAACAATCTCATAATCTGCTTGCAAAATTCCTGGCAAGACATGACCACCAATATCTCTAGTTGATTGCGGAATCGTGGTTAATCGAGCCTTGGCTGTAAAACCAGAGTTCGGATGTGGTTTGATAGAAATCCCTAAGTCTAAATTAGCCCCAACTTGAGCGTTCACTGAAACAGATTCTTTAGGGCGCACTACTGTCAAAGTCACTGCCCTAGTAAGCCAGTCATCAGGAGCTTGCTGAGGACGAATATGACGGGTAATAACACTGTTTAAAAGACTATCTAAGCTCGTTTCTGGAATTGAGCGGGTTTCTGCTAAGGGTATACCTAGATCCCCCTGTTTCAAAAGTGTTGGATCAAAATCCGTTGTGCAAACGATTAACTTAAAAATATCTTTATACTCGGTAATACCTTGTTTCCACAAATCATCAAGCACGTATCCCTCAAAAAATGAGTTGCCATTAATTTCTACCCATACCTCTTGCTCTTCTTCCAGGCGCACGGCTCCTGGCAACAGAGAGAAGATGCCAAACTGTTCAGTTAGATCAAACAGACCGCAGTAAAACGTTCTCTTTGTCGTATTTTTGATCTTGACGCGGAATGTGGGATTGACCCATTCCTGCTTGTCCTTGTCGTAATGATATTCCAAACGAATATCACTACCTTGAATCTCCTCATTTTTTTCACCGTGCATAATTGTGAGCTTTACAGCATCTAACGGAATGCTGCTATTTGCCTCACGGCTTAATTCAATTACTTTACGCCAGCGATCAATATGTTCCAGGTTTTTAACAACTTTGATGGCACTTTGATAGGTGTATCCTTGAACTTGTTCTATGAGCGGTCGTGCATCTCCATACCGTGCAACGATGTATTCCCCCCGACACGCGATTACTCGAAACAGGTTTCCTTCACCTTCGGGAGCTACCTGTACATATAATGAGGGAGTTTGATCAGCACCAGCAGTCTGAATTGCTTGCTGCACCAATAATATGCCTTCTTCGTCTCCTTCTAAAGACACCATCATTGGTGTAATTGGCTGACTAAGCACAACTGCCTTGTAAGATTTCGCTTGATCTAACGACAGCGATTTTAACTTGCTATAACTCGGTCTAACCTCAGCAACATCTACTTGCTCGATTGAATTAGATAGCTGCCTCAAGTCGCTAGGATTTCCCTCACTATCTGTAAAGGGGAATAATGCCAGCCGAGTAAACTGCCCTTGCGTTGCTGGTGCCACACCGTGTACTGCTCCTCCATTAATAATCCAACCCAACTCTCGGTTGTAGGATGCAGTAAAATATTGCTGCCGTTCTGCTACTGCCCCAACGCCCAGAAACGGTAAATCTGATTCTTCTCCTTCCATTTGTGGTGATTGATCACTGATGTTTCCCCGAATCAGTGCATTGGTTTCCTGAAACAGATCTCTATAAGATACAGTGCCATTCGATCGCTTCAGGGCTTCAGTCAGAAAATGTGAGAATGCACCGCGATCCTGGCTATCCCCGTCCTTATACTCCTTGGCGGTTTGATAGTCTCGGCAGGCAGACAACACCATGTGCTTCCCGCGCGGGAAATCTAACTGTGTAGCAGGGAAAAGATAGCTATCGAGCCGTCGGATTTTAGTTGATTCGGGAATACGCCGTTCTTCTGCCTGTTGGAAGGGATCACGAGTGCCTGAACCGGAATGGCAGTTGTCCAATATGACGACGATATGTGGGTTGTTTTTAGCTAGTTCTCCAATCAGATAAGCTAGTTCCTTGTCCGCTAAGTCCTTGCCATTGGGTGTACGACTGTCATAGCAGACCAAGGTTTCATTCTTGCGATCGGGTTCCAGATGCCAAAACTCCTCCGGTGCAGGTTCTTGAGAGCCATGTCCAGAAAACCAAAAGAGTATTGTGTCACGCTCACCTTTCGCTTTGCTTAAATGATTTCTAAAACCATCCACGATCGCAGCATAGGTAGCCTGCTCGTTAATTAACGTTTTTATTTCGCAGTTAATATCCTTACTAATTCTTTCTTTGAGATACGCTTCCATCGTCTGAACATCATTAGCACATCCCCGTAATGGATTCACTTTTGACGTTGGCTCATACTGATTAATGCCAACTAACAGTGCGTAGATATTTTCGGTTTTTCGCATACCCATTAGAGTCAATACCTATAGATTTAGTCGATCTTGTATAAATAAGTGAACTATTTACAACATTACAACTCCGCACTATCACGGTGTTGTAATCGCAGTTTCTATTCTTAAGGAAAATTTAATTTTAAATATAGTAAGTAGGCGATGGTTTCTCAATACCCTATCTTTCAAGGGGGCATGGATTAATCCGGAGAAACTTTCAGCAAGGACGAAAACTCATCCTGTGGTTTACGTATGACTATCTTTTTTCCATAGTTAAAATATTGCCACACCATAACATCAGGGAAATCACGGTGTCATTAAGTATTTATACTACTTAAATTGAAAGAGTATAATCTGTTAAGGTTTGACGATATTGGGCTTAGTTTTAGCAACGGGCAAACAATGGTCGTTAAGGCTGAAAAGCCTACCAGATAACGATTTTAAGGAGGATTCAATTTAGACATTTATTGCATTCAACTGTCCCAGTATGAGCCAGATACCGTTGGTGAACTCCGACTGAGATCACATCGGCTATCCTAAAATCAATTCCCCTAGCTTCCAAGGAGAATTGATATGTCCCTCTCATTTGAGCCAATTCCTCCAGTGCCCCCCGAGACAATACGGGTTGCTAAAGCTGCATTTCCAAAAGGTAATCCGTATATGACGTTGAGAGATGAATTAGGACCTATTTTTGGAGATGCGGATTTTGTCAGCTTGTTTTCCACAACTGGTCAACCTGCTGTTCCACCGTGGCAACTTGCGCTCGTGACTCTGATGCAATTCCGAGAGAACCTTTCGGATCGTCAAGCTGCGGAAGCAGTGCGGTCTCGAATTGATTGGAAGTATATTCTTGGACTTGAATTGACAGATGCAGGATTCGACTTTAGTGTTCTTAGCGAGTTTCGCCAACGTTTGATAAAGAATAACGCATCAGAATTGTTGCTGGAACGATTACTGGAACACTGTCGCAAGGTTGGGTTGATTCGAGCGCGGGGTAAACAGCGCACTGATTTACCCGTGTATTAGCATCGATTCGGACATTGAATCGACTGGAGTTAATGGCAGAAACCTTGCGAGCAGTCTTGAATGAATTAGCAACCATTGCACCAGATTGGGTACGACGAATTGCATTACCAGATTGGTACAAGCGATACGGACAGCGCATCGAAGATAACCGTTTGCCTGAAGCCACTGAGAAACGGGAAGCGTATGCTCAGATAGTTGGGGCAGATGGATACTATTTGTTAGATTGCTTGGAACAATCTGACATGGCAGTAGATTGGCAATCTTTACCAACTGTTATGGCATTGAAGGCGACTTGGAATTGCTACTACGAACGCAAGGTTGATCCACAATCAGGTGAACAATCCGTGCGTTGGAAAACGAAGCAAGAATTAAAACGAGCAGGAGAGAGGATTGAATCTCCCTACGATCTAGAAGCGCGTTATCGAAGTCGAGTTGATACTGCCTGGACAGGCTATATGGTTCATCTCAGTGAAACTTATGATGATGACGAGTGCCATCTAATTACTCATGTGGTGACGACTCCAGCAACGATCCATGAAATTGACTGTACAGAAGCTATTCATCAAGCACTGATAAACAAAGAATTGGCTCCTCAAGAGCATTTCGTTGATTCAGCCTATGTCGATGCTCAATTATTAGTAAGCAGCCCTAAACAAGAAATTACATTAGTTGGACCCACTCGTGCGAATTGTAGTTGGCAATCGAAAAATAATGATGCTTTTGATTTAAGTCAATTTCAGGTGGATTGGCAACATCAACAAGCGATCTGCCCACAGGGCAAACGCTCTACGTCCTGGGTCGAATCAGTAGACCATACGGGTAGCCCTTACATTAAGGTTCGATTTCATCCTCAAGATTGTACGAATTGTCCAGTGCGCTCTCAATGTACCAAAGTCAAACCCGGAGGGATGCGTAGCCTGAAGCTGATGCCTCAAGCAGAACATGAAGCCCTTACAACAGCACGAGCAGATCAGACTACAGAGGAATGGCAGCAACGCTATAAACGTCGTGCCGGGATCGAAGGCACGATCTCGCAAAGTGTTCGAGCATTTGGATTGCGCCAAACCCGTTATCGAGGACTTGCCAAAACACATCTACAAAACCTTGCGATCGCGGCGGCGATGAATATTGATCGACTCGTCAATTGGCTCAATGGTGTTCCGAGAGCCAAGACTCGTATTTCTCGCTTTGCTGCTTTGGCCGAAGCTTAAGTTTGTTGAGAAGGTCTTAAAACAGGCACTTGTGATCTCAGTTGAAGTTCGCCAACGGTATCGAGCCATAAATGGGACAGTGCAGACTACCAAGTGCTCAACAAAGGTAGTTGCTAGAAACTTTAAGCAGTAGTGCTTCTAGCCTTAGCGACCAAAATTTCTCCATTGCTAGTGCGCCGAGCGAAGCTCGGCTTTGTCTACTGGGTGAGAGTCCCAGTTCTGGAAGCCCTGGCAAGGCACCAGGTACTGAGTGTTGCGTCAGCGCTGGTAACACCGCTGGCGAAGCGTACACAAGGAGGTAATGGGCTGCAATGCGACAGCGTGAAGGGATTGAGCCCCGTGATGAGAATAAATTGTGGATGCTGACGCTGTTAGTAAAGCGGAAGGCAACACCAAAGAAGCCAATTGCCAGGGCTTCGGAGGGTCCACCGGGGTCAAAGACCGTGGCACGTTACCAAGGCAAAGCCGGGAACTCGGGAGATCCCATCGGCTCCTCCGAAATAGGGGTAGGGCAGTACAACCAGACAACTGGAAGGAAGCCCAACGGTCAATGGGAAGTCGGATGTCCTCATAGTAGTGAAGAAGTAGAGTAACGCCTATGGAGCGAAGGGGGACACATTCAAACGCCTGTTCGACGGAAACGCTGCCCACACTCAGAGGTGGAACAACGGCGATACCGGGAGTCGAACGGATAGCCCAACGGGCACGCAGTCAACCAGAGAGCAGCTTTTCAGCGCTGATGCACCATTTCAGTGTGAAGAATCTGCAAGTCTGCTTCGAGTCACTCGATGGCAAGAAGGCAGTGGGAATTGATGGCGTGACCAAGGAGCAGTACGGCGAAGAACTGGAGGACAACCTCCAGCGATTGCACCAAAAACTGCACCAGATGTCGTATCGCCCTCAGGCGGTGCGACGAGTGGAGATTCCCAAGGAAGACGGGAGCACCCGCCCCCTTGGGATCTGCTGTATAGAGGACAAGATCATCCAGGAGATGACCCAACGCATCCTCGAAGCCATCTATGAACCAACGTTTCTTGACACCTCCTACGGGTTCAGGTCAGGGCGGAGTTGCCATGATGCTCTACGACAACTCAATCAGGAGATGATGAGGCAACGGGTGAATTGGGTGGCGGACTTGGATCTGGCTCGGTTTTTCGATACCATGCCGCACCAGGAAATACTCTCTGTATTGGCATTGCGAATCAAAGATAGGAAATTCCTGCAATTGATTGCACGAATGCTTAAAGCAGGGGTGCAAACGCCTGGAGGGGTGGTGGTCGATGAACTGGGTAGCCCGCAAGGGTCAATTGTCTCTCCAGTGATTGCGAACATCTTCCTTGACCATGTTCTAGACCAATGGTTTAGTCAGGTGGTGCGTCAGCACTGCCGGGGATACTGTTCCATCATCCGGTATGCTGACGACACGATGGTGTTGTTTGAACGGGAAGACGATGCTCACCGCTTTATGCGGGTCTTGCCACTGCGACTAGCGAAACTCGGGTTAACGCTCAATCAAGCCAAAACTCAACTGCTAAGATTTGGCAAACAAGCCGCTTGGCAGGCAATCAAGAGTGGACATAAACTCCCCACCCTTGATTATCTGGGCTTCACCCATTACTGGGGACGGAGCCGGACAGGGAAGGTTAGGCTGAAGCGCAAAACCTCAAAGAAGCGGTTGCGACGTGCTCTGGTAGACCTGAAACAATGGCTACGCCAAGAACGTAACGCCCGTCAGTTACCGCAGTTGTGGCAAGCGATTGGCAGCAAGATGCGAGGGCACTTCAACTACTTTGGAGTGACTGACAATAGTCGAGCGCTGTACCAATTTGAGCGATCTGTTCACGAACTCCTGTTCAAGTGGTTAAACCGTCGCAGCCAGCGTCGTAGTTTTACTTGGGATAGCTTTCTCAGGTACATGGTGCGATTTCCACTGCCGCGACCGGGTCGTTTAGTTTCGCTGCTTCCTGCTCTTTCTATTGGGTGAACGATTGAGTGAAGAGGCTTGTGCGGGAAAACCGCAGGCAGGCTTCTGTGAGGGGGAGGCTCACAACGATGCAAGGCTGAATCTTGTGGCACTCTCGATACCGAAAGGCGAGAGAAACGGAGAATACAAAGCAAGCCTAAATATTGGAGGAGTCCTCCCTACTCGACTACAAAGGCGAGGTGGAGCAGTATGAACAGCTAACGCTGGACTTGCAGGGAGTTTGAGGGGAGCAACAACGAGGGGCGGAGCAGAACGGCACGGATTCACCTGTCCTATCGATCAATTTATTCCCCTGAATAGGGTTTGGCTTGCTTGGGATTGAGTCCTGCTTCTGCTGCGAGGGTTTGATGGAGCTTTGCCACACTGATATTATCCTCATCGGCTTGGCGAATCCGATCGACCAACTGCTCCTCCGTTAAGCCGTACAGGTTGCAATAGTAGGCAATCTTGCGATCGAGCAGTTCCTTGTTGGCATCAGTTCGGGCCACTGCAATATCCCGCAACAATGCCGCCTTGGACTTGCGATCGCCACTGCCTTGTCCCAACGAGGCTACAAAGTTAAAAAGCTGGAGGATCAGATCGCCTGGGAGGTGGAGCAGCCTAATAGTGACAGATGGTTACTGCTGACCTTCATTCCCCGTCCCGTTGACCAGTGGCGAGTGTTGCCGTCTTCAACCCGTGATCAAGACTCGGAAATTTACGCGATTATTGAGCAGGCGATTGCCGATGGCAGGTCGTAGACCATCGGGGGGAGGAAGTAGGAAGTCCCTGCAAGCTGAGAACGATGCAGGCTGGTGCTACGCCTCTGAGTCTGCTTCAAGCTTCACTAGATGAATGTGTTTGTACCCCAGCTTCACTTCAAACTCATCCCCTGGCTGTAATCCCATCATCTCAGTGTACGCTTTGCCAATCACGATTTGACCGTTAGCATGAACAGTGACTCGATAGGTGGGTGTTCTGCCCCTGCCTATTGCGTGTTCTGGGTCAACGCTAACCCCTTCCGCTTCCAGCACGGCTTCAATGAATGCCGATAAATTGGTGCGGATCTCCCCCGTTTTGGTTTCAATCCCATACCCGCAGGCTTTTGCCTTTTCCGATTTGGAAAGGTGCGACAGTTCTTTCAGTTTCTTGAGTAGTGCCTTGCCCGTTAAGGGAGCGGTGGAAATTGCCATTGTCTCGGTGTGCCGTTAAGTTGAGATTGATGAGCCGACAGTATCTTAATTCACAACACCAGTCGAAATTGTAAAGCCGCTCAAGTTCCTGCTGCTGCTACGGGGGTCAAAAAGCCCGGATAGTGGGTGCCAAAAGTAGAAGAGGAATGCAGGAATGCAGTCATTGTCAGTTGAAGTAGAGGCATTTGCGATGAGAGCGATCGCCTTGCTGCAATGACTGCACCATCGTGCTGAATTGAGTTCGTGTCCAATGGGTGGTCTGTTTGCATTTCTCTTTCTACTCTCCTCTACGGGTCTAGTTTTTGGTCTGGCTCGACCGCAACGGGTTCCTTTCATTGGCGATCGCACTCGCAAGCGGATTGCCAAAGTTTATGGGTTGCCGACAGCCGTTTTTTTGATTCTTGCTGCTGCAACGGGTGAACCTTCCGAACCACCTACCGTTCAAGAATCTCCCTCTCTCCAGGAATCTCCTGCGCTGGTTGAATCTTCCCCAGAACCAGCCACGACACCAGAAGTCTCTCCCAGCCCGGAGTTGGCTCAATTCCAGTTCCCCCAGTCTACTTGTGGTGACAGTCCTAGTAATGGTGGTGATACCTGGTATCCGGTCTTCATTGATGGAGCCGATATAGAAGCAGTGCAGCAGTCCTTTTGTGCCGATGCGGTCAGTACGGTTCGCTCGGAGACAGGTAATCCCACCGTGCAAGTGGCAAGCTTTACAGATGCCGATCGCGCCCAAACGTTTGCCAGAGCGGTTGAGGGGGAAGTGGGGCAACCTTCATCCCCAGAACCAGAACCGATCGCTGAGGTAGAGCCTTCTCCTTTGCCGCCCCCAACCCCAAGGGTGAATCCCGATGCTCCTGTTCGAGCCGCACGGCAGGGAAGTTGTGATTGTCCCTATGATGTGGATTCCGCAGGACGAAGCTGTGGTGGGCGATCGGCGTACTCCAGACCAGGAGGCAGTAGCCCGGTTTGCTATGAACGCGATCGGCAATAAGGATGACTGTGTATGTTCACTTCGTTGTTTGTGGCACAAGCTTGGACTGGAAGGTTTTTCAACTTTTATTCGTAGAGTTTTCCGAGTTGTTGCGCTGCTTCCTTATGCTTTTCTACCAAGCTTGATGGATTCAAAACCTTCGCATGATTCATGAAGCGATATACCCATCGGCTGAATTCATCAATCGATCGCGGTGGCAGTTTGACTGTGTAGTCCACATAGGTGGGTTGTCCTGTGGTGCTATCTTTGGGTCCTTTGCGAATGGTTTGGCGATTGTGGCGACGATCGCCTTCCAAAATAAAGGTGATTACGGGGGGAAAGAATCGAACCTTGACCGTTTCTAGCTTTAGCCGTCCTTGCAACTCCGCTTGCTGTTCTTCTGGCTCACCGAGAAAGAGTCCCCAGCCCGCTTCTAACAACTTATGCGCTGATTGGAGTCTCTTTTTCTGAATGTGGATTCCTCGCCCTGCTGGGTGCAACACTTTGCAGTAATTTTTGAAGCGATCGACCCGACCAATTGCCAGATGTTCATTGCTACAAAATTCATAAATTAAGTACCAGGCAACGTCGTAATACACCAACTGGAGCGGATAGATTTGGATCAGCCCAACGTGTGTTTTGCTGTAAGGACTGGCACTACAAGAGAGTTCGATCGCTTGTCCTTGAATAATGGCTTGCTCAACCTGCTCAAGCTGATGAAAGAGGGTATCTTGATTGGTTCCAGATGCCATCATTTCTTGGGGATCAGTATGTCCCACTGGGCGGTTCAACTGTTGGCGGACTGGGTAAAATAGCTCTCCGTTTAGTTCTAAATCCAATCCCCGTAATCGTTGAGAGAGGGTGGCGTAAATTTGTCGCACTTGCGGGTCGCCCTGATCCTTGGCTTGGGAGGCAAGCGCACTGAAGGCAATCTGTAACTCTTCAGGAGTCATAACCCCTGTACCCAGATAGTACCCCCAGCGATACATCCGTTGATCCAAAATGCCATAGCGACGCAAGGTTTCTAGATCTTTACGGAGGGTCGGAACAGCAGGGTAGTCCAGAGGAAACTGCACATCTTGCACCTGGGCAACTGCCTGGAGCCGCGATCGCACTGCCTGGAGGGCATCATGATGGCGTTTGGGTAGCTCGGATGTTTCTTTGCCGTTGGAAGTGGCTAAATCGTGCGACGTTTGATGGAGCGAATCATCACTTTCCCCGGATTCTGGGCACCCTATACCAGGATATCGAACCAGTGTTGTGATTAAGAGCATCAATCGTTCAAAAGCCAATAAGTCAGCGTAGGGATGAGCGGTCGATTTTTTTACCATTTCTGTAGAGAAGGAGGGAATTACCTCACCGTTAACCCTAGCAAGCGAGAAACGTTATTTGCAAGAATAAACACCATACGGCTTATCTATAAAGTCGATCGCTAGACTGCTGGCAGGATTTGGCTAGACGGTAAAAGGTGGAGACATTACCAATATTTTCTTTTCACTGAGCAGGATATCGAGATCACATTTCTCTCTGGAAATGTCAAGGTTAAAGAAAATATGAATATTTTTCTAAATAAAGTTATAGATTGCTTGCACAGCAGTAGTTCTAAGAATCTAAAGGGATTCAAGATAATATTTGCAATTAGTGGATATTGAAAAGCCAATCTTGTTAGGATGCAGGCTAGTCACGACACTGTAAGAAAAACAGGTCTAGGGATTAGCGAACGAGAGAATTCTAAGTAATTTTCAAGAACGCTCAGTTCTTGAATGATTAATCGTACCTAAGGCATGAATACATATACTGCTATTAGCTTTGCTCCAGTTCAAGGTTTCATTGAAAAATCTCGCAAACTTCGTGATTTGTTTGGAGCATCGCTGATTTTGTCCTATTTGAGCCAGAAAATTGTTGAGAAGGCAGAAGAGCATCTTGAAAAAGGCTGCATTATTTCACCTGGTTTGATTGAACATCAAGAGGGCATGCCTAACCGCATTTTGGTGAAGGGTGAATTAACACGAGAAGTGGTGGAAAAAGCCCTTTTAGGAGAGTGGCAGAAAATCTTGAGGGTATGCCGAGAATGGGTTGAAGACAATATTGGCATTCCTAAGGAGCAGTATCACTGGGCGCAGAAGCCACAACAGGTTGATCAGGAAAAGGGTGAGTGGGAACGCTGGGGTAGCTATACCTGGGAAGTTTTTATGGGCTGGGGGCGACCAGATCCAGACAATCCTGACAAAAACCTGATCAAAGCTGCGATGGATGATCTGGAGACTCGCAAGCTAAAGCGGGATTGGGTCGCTATTAACTGGGTAGGCGAAAGCTCAAGCTTATCAGGGACGGATGCGATCGCGTGGCATCGTCTTGGCGCAAAGCGCGATTTAAGCAAAACTTTGACAACAGATGAAAGGCTTAAAGAGAAAGAAGACCAAGAACTTTTTTACCGGCGTTTATCCTGGGTGCTGGACAATCCAGAACAGCGTAAGGGAAAAGCTCATGATATGTCATTAGAGAAGTTACGAGCTTACGAGCAGCCTAACGCTGAAGGAATTGGCAGATATATTGCTGTTAATGAACGACTAAGTATTCCAGAACTAGTTAAGCGATTAATTACTTACGACAAGATTGATGAAAAAGAACCTGATGATCAAAAGCTGAAAATTGCCAAGTTGAAGACACGACCAGACGATCCAGAGTTTAAAGATATCTACCGTGAGGCTGGATATTGGACAGGTTGGTTCATGGGTGACGGTGATCAGGTTGGGGACAAGCTGAAGAAATTAGCTGAATGGAATTCAGACAATCCAGAGAAGCAGGCTCAGGATCTCCAACATTTCTCTAAGCTGATGCGTGGGTGGGGACAAGAGTTTGAAAAACGCAAGGATTTGTTTCCCGGTGGTAAGGGACGAGTTATCTATGCTGGCGGTGATGACTTTATGGGAGTCCTTTACAGTGAGGAAACCCAAACTGAGGAAAAACCAGATAAGTTGAAGCCGATCGAAGCTTGGAATTGGTTAATGCAATTACCTAAGCAATGGGAAAAGTTGCAAAATGATTTAGCTGATGATTTGGGTTTTAAGGATCAACATCGCTTTACCTACAGTGTTGGTTTTGTTTGGGCAGGGCATCAAGTCCCTCAGCGAGATATTTTGCAGCATTGCCGAGAGGCAGAACAACGATCAAAGAAACTGGGGCGCGATCGTATTACGATTCGAGTCGTTTTCAACAGTGGTCAATATGTGCAGTGGACGTGCCTTTGGAAGCATTTGGAAATCCTGAATCGTTGCCAGGACTGGACACATCTTTACAACGACTGGGCATATCTGAAATCTCGTCATGCAGTTCGATTAAAACAAATAGATCAAAGTAAAAATCCTAGGAATCCTGTTACTAGAGATTTGGCACTGGTCATGCTTGATCTCTACTTTGATGGGCTAGGTGAAGAAATCCAGAATGCCAAAAAACAAGAGGATCAATGGAATGCAATCGTAGGGGATTACAGCGATCTTGCCATTGTTCAGTGGGTTAATGATTTAGTTCAGGTGGGATGGCAGCTATGCGCGAATTCAAATACTTAGTGATTGTGTCGCCCTTAGGATTTCTTTATGGGAGTGCAGGAGCTTTTCTGTCGCCTGAAAATTTAGTGGGGCGATCGGGGGCAAAATTTCCACCCGATGCAGCAACTTTGGCAGGGCTATTTTTCAGTGAGAATAAGCAAAATGCGCTCGCCCCTCAAACAACACTCAGAAATGAGCTGTTCGTAGCGGGTCCCTTTTGGGCAAAGCAAGGGCATGAAGAAAATTTTTATGTTCCTTTACCACGACATCGCATTATTGAAGATGGGCGGGATGATGAGTGGAAACTGAATACTAAGCGAGAATGGGAACGTGATCCTAATAAGCAGGATATAGAGTCAGAATATCGTTGGCAAACTATTGATTCATGGAATCGACCCAAAACTTCAGATATTCGGAAAAACAAGGAAGTTGGCTCTGCTCCTTGGGAATATGTTTCGTTCTTGCATCCCCAGATGAAAAGTGATGAGCGCCATGTTCTTTCAGAGGATGGGTTGTTTCTAGAGAACGCAGTGCAACTAGATGATGACTTTTGCCTGGTTTATCTATCCACGTTTCCACTTCAAGACGGATGGTATCGCTTTGGTGGAGAAGGTCATTTTGTGGAAATCACCTGTCAGGACATTAAGCCTGAGAGCAGCATTCATGAATTGCTCAAATCAGACAATAAGATTAAACACGCTTGTGCGTTGATTACGCCAGGAGTCTGGGGATCGAATCGTCTTTCCCATCGCTATCCTAAACAGCCTGATTTTCCAAAACAGGGAATCAAAATGTTAACGGACAAAGCGATTCCCTATCGCTATCGCAGTCGCGGCAGGCTGGGGCGTGGGCGTTACGCTGTACCACCGGGAACGGTGTATGTATTCAAGAAACCTCTGGAGAAAAATTGGTGGGAATTTCCAGAAGAGTGGTTTCCCAAGGAAGGATTTCCACTGAAGCATTTGGGCTGTGGGTTATGTTTACCAATTCAAATTAATGGTGCGGCATAAGGAGAAAAATTCATGTACAAACGAGCTTACGGAATCATTGAAACGCTTGCCCCTCTTCATGTGGGTGCCACGGCTGGGGAGGAGAGCGGCAACCTCAATCTGATTTTTCGTGATCAGTTCACCCAGACGGGAATTATTCCTGGTAGTTCAATTCGGGGGCGTTTTCGATCAGAAATGCGCCGTGATAACCCAGGCAATGAGTATGACTGGTATGGTGCTCCAGCTGAAACGGGAGAGTCCGATTCAACAACCGAATCAGTTGTGAAGTTTGAATATGCCTCGATTGTCTGGCTTCCTGTCTTTTGCCCCGGTCAACCTGTAGTCTGGGTTAGTTGTCCAAAACTACTCAAACGCTATCAACGCATTGTGGGTGGCTCACTAAAAGCTGCCACAATACCTAAGAAATATACAGGGTCATCCACAGTTAAAACCCTAACAGTAGACGGGCAAGAGAAGCTCTTCTTCAATTTTGGTTTTTTGGAATTGAAGGAAGGCCGAAAAGACTTGAAAGTCTGGTTCCCTAAGGGTGAAGAGCTTCCAGCAGTGGTAGTGGCTGATGATGAAATTGGCATGATTCATGACATGGCGCTTTATCGTCAGAGCCGAGTGCGTCTGAAAGATGACGAGAAGCGTGTAGATGGTAGTGGATTCTTTAACACTGAAGCACTACCAGAAGGAACAATTATGGTATTTCCCATCGCCATGCGGGAAACAGATTCAGAGTGGAAACCTTTTGGTGACGGTGATCAAACTGGTGAAATTTATCTGGGTGGTTTAGAGTCGATCGGTTTTGGTAACTGTCAAATCACTCTGAAGAACTTGAATACCGTTAGCGCAACACAATCGGAGGAAGCCGCATGACTTGGAAGTTATACGAGATCGATCGCACTGCCCATGATCTAGTGCTGGAATTTCGAGATCGGGATGTGTTGGGCGAAAGTCACAAAATGCGGGCTACAACTGCCTATGGGCTAGAGCGTTTTTGGGGTGAACATTTGCGCTTATCCCAAAAAGAGCGAGACAAGTCTGATTTCTGGAAAGCAACTTGGAATGCCCTATGCAGAATTATGAAGCAGGCAGGTATTACGATCCCAAACGATAAGGTCAGTACCAGTAATACTCAATCGATCAAAGCGATGTCAGAGAAGTTATGGGCATTTGATATTGAGCAGCGCAAGATTGCTTTAGCAATTCTGATTGAACTATGTGACAGCTTAGTTTGGTGGACACAACGGTACAAAAAGTAGAACTCTAGGAGACTCAGTATCATGCCAGATCATGACTATGTGCCGTTGATGTTTCAGGCTCAGATACAGGGGCGATCGCAAATTCAGAAATTAGAAGACCTCAAGAAAAAAGCGGAAGAACTGGGTGTGCGAAAAGAAACCCTCACCCAACAAGCTTATGATTGGGCACAAGAATGGCAAGATGCGTGCGATCACGGCAACATTCCCGAATTTGAATCTCATATTCAAACCCGCGAATATCAGTTCATCTGGCGAATAGTGACTAACAGCGGACAAGATGCCGGAGTGATTCGTCCAGTTATTGGAGAACGCGGGTGGGCTTATTTCCCTGGCTCTAGTATGAAGGGAGCGTTTCTACGCGCCTGCAAAAAGGACTACCCGGATCAGGTTCTTCTATTTTGTGGTGGTAAGGATCAAGATGGAGAACTTCATCCCGGTATCTTACGTTTTCATGGGGGTTATCCTAAAGATGCTGACTGGTTAAATGACTCTCTTGTAGATGTGGTTCATCCTCAGGAAGATTGGCAGGTCAAGGGATCGAGAGCCAGTCATGAAACTGCCAAAATACTTGTTTCTCTTTATCAACCAACATTGGTATTTGGGATTTCTAGTGCAAAAACTTTAGCAGATGCCCAATGGAACATTGTTTGGCAAATTTGGCAAACTGCTTTAGAACAAGGGATTGGATCACGGGTTAGCGCAGGCTACGGACAGATTGCCACTCATACTAGCAATAAGTTGGTCACGTTTGGGCTATCTGGTGAGGGACAAGCCTCTAAACTGATCAACGGTAAGGGAGAATTTCGTCCGAATCTCTTCAAAGCAGCATTGCGAGGTCATACTCGGCGCTTATTTCACGGCATTACTGATGAAGACACTACAGAGAAGTTAACCAAATTACTTTGGGGTGGAATTGGTCGAGGAGAAGAGGCAACTGTTGGGTTATTAGGAATCGCCTTTAGTGCTCCTAATTTAGAGTTGGAACAATGGCGATCGCCTGTCAATCGAAATAATGTCGCACCTACCTATGAAACAGGGGATGCCATTCTAGATGTATTGTTGATGAAGTTTGATCTAACATCTGAACAATGCAATGAACTGAAACAATTCATTATTCGCCTGATGAAGTTTGCCATGTTGCTAGGAGGTTTTGGTAAGTCCTGGCGACGAGTGGATCACCGCATTTTTCTTCCAGATTACGATCGCCAGATGATTGGCTGTCATTGGGAATTCACCAAGCGATCCTATCCGCTTTATATTCCTTTTGGTGAGGATCTAGCCTCAATTAGGAAGTTCCTGGACGCATTTCACAATAAGGCAAGAGAGTTTTCCTGGTTACAAGAAATTGCTAACCGGAGTAATCCAACTCCTGGTGTTCGCGAAGCTTGGCGGAAGGATAATGTACAAGTCTGGGGAAGAATAGCAGAAGATGAGGAAGATAGACTTGCGATTAACTGGCTACACCAGCCTTACAAGCAGAATAGTTCAATCAAACAATCTGAACTAACAGGTCGAATGAGTCAAATTGGTCGGCTTTGGCATCGTATGTATCCTCGTTTTTATAAAACAAAGAACAAAGATGGAAAAGATATTTGGAAAGCAACTGATCAATATGCTGAATTGCTCACACTGTTTCCAAATGTGACTGGAAATGATCAGGAGAAACAAAAGGTGAAAGACTTCCTTCGCTTTCTAGATCAAGAAACTGATTTCCAACAACTTTGGTAGAGGTATTAGTTATGAACCTTTGGATAGTAACGACTGGAAGTAGTGATGTTCAGCTAATTGATAATGAAGATCTGGATTGGGATGGTTGGCGGCACAGTATCAAGAAGTTTATCTACAGATTACCTTTTAAGCCGACAAGGGCGATCGATGAGGATGGGGAACCCTACCGTTTACCAGCGCGGGTACTCAGTATTGCTTATAACCAATCTCCAGTTCAAGTTAAACCCTATCTCACATTTCCACTGTTGAAGAACTTTTCTGACAAGTTGAAAGAGAAGAATATCAACATTGATCAGATCATTGTTTTAGTTAGCAACCAGGAAGATATTTTTCCCGTGGAAGTTCGTGAAGATAAGCGTTGCCCTTATTGGCAAGATACTGATCAGCTTTACCCAATTTTGCAGAGTTATCTGCACAAACAATTTCCACATTTAGACCCAGACAAGGATATTAAACCATTAGTCCTCAAACCAGAGCCTTCTGGGAAGGGATTGGATGACTGGGATTCAGTTTTGGATTTAGTGAGAAAGTCGCTGAAAAGCTTAACGTTTGAAACTGAGCCACAAACTGTTTTTGTCAGCCACCAAGCAGGTACGCCCGCAATTTCTTCTGCTGTACAGTTTTGTAGCTTGGCGAAATTTGGCGATCGCG
Organism: filamentous cyanobacterium CCP2; assembly: GCA_003003615.1. Lineage (GTDB taxonomy): Bacteria > Cyanobacteriota > Cyanobacteriia > Elainellales > Elainellaceae > Egbenema. The sequence continues at coordinate 30,207 of PVWD01000006.1, forward strand.
TCAAATTTCTCGTCAGTAACGAACAAGACGCAACACTCACCGATACCGTCGAAAGTTCTGCCTATCTGAAAGGAATTAAGCGCGAGCAGTCCAAGAAACTCCTAGAAAATCATGACTATGCAGGGGTTAACAATTTAATTGGGGAATACCTACAAGGCGACGCAAAAATGCTTTTGAATGCTGCACTTCAATGGAATATTGCTAAGTTCAGCGACTTCCTAAATAAATTGAGACAATATCCAAAGTTTGTCTTAGAAGTAGAAGAACGAATGAGAGAAGAAAACTGGTGGTGGACTGCTTATGAAGCTGCATATTTAGCTTGGATACGATTAAAACAAGGTAACACTGTAGAGGCACTTTTCCACAGTTTTCGAGCAGCAGAAGGATTAATTAGCAACTGGGCAAAGTGGTATTATTCAGACGATATAAAAGAAACTAAAAGTGGTGCTCCTATTGCAAAATATCGGCTCAACAGCCACCTGCCGACTTATCTTACAGAAAAACTTTCTGAGATTAAAAACCAAGAGTTACTGCTCCATAGTGAAGAGTTATTTAAACTCCTCAAGGAAACCCGACCAGAAATAACTAATAATGAGGATGTTAAAGTAATTTGGAATGGTGCAAAAAACATCCGTAATCAGCAGTTTCATCGACTTTTGGGTTTAGATAAGAGAGAAGTTTTTCGCGCATGGGGTACTAAAGAAAATGATTCAGCTTGGAAAATTCGATTAAAAACCTGTTTAAACACTATTACAGATCAGACATTTGAATCTCTAGAAGAAGCCAGCCTAATGGCACAAGTACATGACAAACTGAAAAACGCGATCGCCAACCTCTAACACTTTAGCTCTCAAGCCCGATTGCCCCTTGTCGTTATTGTCTCTACACTGCTATGGCAAGTATTGTCCTATCCTTCGTGGGTAATCAAGATCCGTTTGCCAACACGGATACAGAAGGGTCGATCGTTAGTTTGGTGCGCCATTTGTTAGCTCAAAACCGATCGATTCAACGGGTTGTTTTACTCTATACCCTTGACACTCGGCAAAATGCGATCGATACCCACGATCATCTCACGTCGGCTCCGTTTCATCTGAACGCGGAGGTTATTACCCTGCTTCCCGTAGATGATACTCTTTCCCACGATCCGGTGAGTCAGTTTCTTGCGGCTCAGGCAGCTCGATATGCTATCGACCAAATTAAACCTGATCTGGCTCCAGAGGACACCCTAGAGTGCAATGCGTCTTCGGGTACTCCAGCTCTTAAGTCAGCATGGGGGATTTTACAGGCAGCAGGCTATGCATCTGCAATGCGCGTTTGGCAGGTACGGAATCCCCAGAAGATGCGCCCTGGTCAATTACAAGTGTTTCAGGATGATGTGAATGCACTAAAGAATGAGTTTGATCTCAAAGTGATTAAGCAACAGATTGCAGACTACAACTATAGTGGGGCATTAGCCAACCTGGAAGCGACAAATTTGTCCACAAAATCGATCGTCGCGTTGTTGCACTATGGGTTTTATCGTCTCTCTTTGGATTTCGATCGTGCTTTTTCTTGCCTAAATTCTTTATCGACTGAAGTTGACCCGCAATGGCTTCAGGAGGTCGCACCGTTGCGGCAAAAGGATCGTCAGGCACTACTTAAAGAAGCTTACTTCAATGCGCGGATTAAATTGAAAAATCGCAAGTATGCTGAATTCTTAGTCATGCTGTCGGGATTGCAGGAAAATGTTCTACGGTTTCTAGTGAACGAACGAGTTGGTTTGCGGATTTCTAGTAAGTACTCTGATGTTGAGACATCCTGGCAGCAAATTCGACAAGCCGAACAGGGAAAGCTCTACCAACACTTGCAACACTATACATTGCCGAAGGGGGGAATGCTCCGTCTGGATGGTTCGATCGGTCGTTATGTGTATATTGCGATTCTGGATTACTATCGGCAGTTTGCAGACATTATGGAACCTATCAAGGAATTGAATGCTTACTGCGACCAGCGCAATGCTTCTGTCCATGAGTTTGTGGGCATTTCGGAAATAGAAGATGAAGCAAAAGTACTAGCCAATCTCCGTAAGGTGATTAAGCGAGTGGCTGGAACGCCTGAAGAAAATCCGTTTGATCGGCTGAATCAGCAGATCAACAGCCTTTTAGCCCTACCCCTTTCGTCTGGTGGGACAAGCCTGCTCTAATTCGCTTTTACTATCTTCACTTTGATTTGACCTAAATTCCTTGCATCAAGACGTTTGTGATTGAAAATTGGCGCAACTATTGCGTAATTATTATTTACGTCATTCATGCTGATCGTTTTTCTGAATCTTGGGAATAGTAAAGTAAGTGCATCTCTACTCAGTTATTTTTTTGGTCAAACTATATTCTTTGTGTGATGCATTATGGATGCTAATTTTCGGGTGGCTCAGGTTCGTAATGCAGCGGTTGCTCTAGTGAATGGAGCGATCACGCTGGTGATTTTATTGATCGCGCCGTTGGGATTGGCAGCAGTGATCATGAATACGTTGTTGATAACAGTTGCAACTTATTTTACGGGGACAATAGCTGATCGCGTAGTGGGCTTTTTGCAGCCAAGAAACCCTCGACAGGTGAAGCCAATGAATGATCGCACTGCTCTTGATCCCTCATCTCAAATGCAGCAACGGCGACCGGATCAAATTGATCGCTATTAGAGGGCAAGTAGTCTTTCACGATGCGAACGTTATATATTGCCCAGCAGGGATGTTATGTAGGACTTAGCCAGGAATGCTTGGTGATTAAACAGGGGCAGGTAGTGCTGGAGGAGGTGCAATTACCGCTGCTGGAGCAAATTTTAGTTTTTGGCAAGTCGCAGATGACAACACAGGCGATTCGAGCCTGCTTATGGCAAAATATTCCGATCGCGTATTTGTCTCGGATGGGGTATTGCTATGGACGGGTGTTGCCGATCGAGCGGGGGTATCGGCAGTTGGTGCGGTATCAACAGCAGCTTGTGGCAGCAGAACGGCTGATAGTAGCGCGGCAATTGGTACAGGCGAAGCTGAAAAATAGCCGGGTGTTGTTGTTGCGGCAACGGCGACGGAATGCTTCTGAGCTAGTCGATCGAGCAATTGAAAGTCTGGATTATCTGGCACAGGAGGTGGTGCGGGCGGAGTCGATCGCGCGGTTGATGGGGTTGGAGGGAGCGGGAGCAGCGACGTATTTTGCGGCGTTTGGGGAGTGCATTACGGGATCAGAGTTTGTGTTTATGGCACGGAGCCGTCGTCCGCCAGGTAATCCGGTGAATGCGATGCTGAGTTTTGGTTATCAGGTGTTGTGGAACCATTTGCTCAGTTTGATTGAACTCCAGGGGTTAGATCCCTACTATGCTTGTTTGCATCAAGAGTCGGAGCGTCATGCGGCGTTGGCTTCGGATTTGATTGAGGAGTTTCGAGCACCGATCGTAGATTCGTTGGTGTTGTATCTGATCAATCGGGGAATGGTATCGGCGGAGCAGGATTTTGAGTTTCGGGATGGGGGCTGCTATTTAAATGATGCAGGTCGCAAGAAGTATTTGCGGGCATTTTTGCAACGGATGGAGGAGCGGTTGCAGTCGGAGGATGGGGAGGCTCAGCCACGGTGGGATTTGCTGAATCAGCAGGTGAAGGCGTATAGGCGGTTTGTCTATGCTCCGACGCAGGGGTATCAGCCGTATTTGATTCGGTAGGGGAATGGGGAATGTTGCTTTATATTGTGACCTATGATATCCGGAATGATAAGCGGCGGAAGAAAGTGGCGGATTTGCTGGAGGGCTACGGGAAAAGGGTGCAGTATAGTGTGTTTGAGTGTGTGCTGCCGGAGCGGAAGTATGCGGAGTTGCGCCAGCGGTTGCAAAAGCGGGTGAAATTGCCGGAGGATAGTGTGCGGTTTTATCCGGTGTCGCGGCATACGCTGGAGCAGGTGGAGGTTTGGGGTGGGTGTCCGGTGATGCAGTTTCCAGGATCGGTGGTGGTGTAAGGATGAATTGGTTGGGGTCTGCGAGGCTGGGGCAAAATGGCTGGAGGGCTGATTCTTGGGTTGGGAGCCTCGATGCTAGGTTGGGAGAGGGTTTTAAGGATTTGATTAAAGGCATCTGGGGAGGTTTGAGGGTGTTTTGGGAAGGAGCCTCGCAAATGGGTGCTGGACTTCTCGTGGTGTACAGGTTTCAATGGAGGGTGTCCCCACTCGCTGGGGAAACTAATTGAATGGAAACGTTGCCCGTGCTGCTCGCAAGCTGCGCCTTGTCGGGTCCCCACTCGCTGGGGAAACTAATTGAATGGAAACCTGATTGATGCCTACAAGGCAGAGGTATCCTCTGCCCGTCCCCACTCGCTGGGGAAACTAATTGAATGGAAACGATTTTGGTGGAGCACTGGGGGGTGATCCGGCAGCAGGGGGAGTCCCCACTCGCTGGGGAAACTAATTGAATGGAAACCGATCCGGTGACGACGACGAGCGGCGAAGAACAGCAACTGTCCCCACTCGCTGGGGAAACTAATTGAATGGAAACATTGCGGGGGGAGGTTAATACTTCCTTGGAGTACCGCAATAGTCCCCACTCGCTGGGGAAACTAATTGAATGGAAACAACCCATGATCACGTCCTCGATCGCCGCCGGATCGGTCCCCACTCGCTGGGGAAACTAATTGAATGGAAACATGGCCGAGATCAGGCGGCCGTAATCGGCCTGTTTCTCGTCCCCACTCGCTGGGGAAACTAATTGAATGGAAACGACGGCAGCGATCTCGGGCACGGCTTCGGTGATGGGTCCCCACTCGCTGGGGAAACTAATTGAATGGAAACACGGCGTGTGCCGAAATCCGTTCAATCCGCGCGAAGGTCCCCACTCGCTGGGGAAACTAATTGAATGGAAACCTACCTTGAGTCTGGTAGATCTCAATAGCTCCTTCCCACTTCCACTGTCCCCACTCGCTGGGGAAACTAATTGAATGGAAACGGTCAGCAGCAGCCCGACGCCGCCGGCCGCCGCGTGCACGTCCCCACTCGCTGGGGAAACTAATTGAATGGAAACGGAGGAGGCCCGGACGCTTCTGGCCGGCGAAGAGGTGTCCCCACTCGCTGGGGAAACTAATTGAATGGAAACCTCTCAGCCGTCCCCAGATAATGCTGTGCCTGGGCGTGTCCCCACTCGCTGGGGAAACTAATTGAATGGAAACTGCTTGACTAATGGCACTTCCGGTGCCCACAGATTGACGTCCCCACTCGCTGGGGAAACTAATTGAATGGAAACACGCCAGAGTTGTGGGCGTTCCTCAACGACACGCTGGTCCCCACTCGCTGGGGAAACTAATTGAATGGAAACCATGAGAAGTCGCGGATTTTCACGAAGGAATGTGTAAGGGTCGGTCCCCACTCGCTGGGGAAACTAATTGAATGGAAACCGTCCTTGTTCTCGTCGTAATAGCCGAAGCCGGAGTCCATGTCCCCACTCGCTGGGGAAACTAATTGAATGGAAACACATGTTCTAAGGTGTCACAGAGGTTAGCTAGAATGGTCCCCACTCGCTGGGGAAACTAATTGAATGGAAACCGAACGGTCGCAGGATTGATGACATCTGGAATGAGTTCGACCGGTCCCCACTCGCTGGGGAAACTAATTGAATGGAAACGTGTTCGGAGGTAAGTTATCCCTCCCGTCGCCCTCAAGGTGTCCCCACTCGCTGGGGAAACTAATTGAATGGAAACGCGATCGGAGATCCCAGCCCCTGACGGCAGCAGGCTGGTCCCCACTCGCTGGGGAAACTAATTGAATGGAAACTCAGCCTCTGGCAGCGCGACCCCTGCGGCTACAAGGTTCTCGTCCCCACTCGCTGGGGAAACTAATTGAATGGAAACTGGCATCCCAGCCGATGGGTATTAGGGCGACGAGTGAATCCGGTCCCCACTCGCTGGGGAAACTAATTGAATGGAAACTAGCGGGCCCCGAGCGCCTTGGCGATCTCGCGGAAGGCGGGGTCCCCACTCGCTGGGGAAACTAATTGAATGGAAACGGACTTACCACCGGATCAAACCTTACCAAATTTCGTTAAAGTGGTCCCCACTCGCTGGGGAAACTAATTGAATGGAAACATGTCGTGCTCAACTCTCTCCAATTGCGGTTCATGAGGTCCCCACTCGCTGGGGAAACTAATTGAATGGAAACGCACAGAAATTGAACTGCCCGGTTCAGAACCACCCGCGTCCCCACTCGCTGGGGAAACTAATTGAATGGAAACCATATTCGGTTTCGGTTTAAAGTTCGGTAAGAACCTCCAGTCCCCACTCGCTGGGGAAACTAATTGAATGGAAACCTGATGAGACTCCAATCGCAGCGATCGGTAGTCCCCACTCGCTGGGGAAACTAATTGAATGGAAACCTAACTTGAAGAACGTTTGCGCTTGAGCAAATTTTGTTTTGCCGGTCCCCACTCGCTGGGGAAACTAATTGAATGGAAACGCGATATTTGTCTGCGATCAGACTGGATGTAAAAATCCGTCCCCACTCGCTGGGGAAACTAATTGAATGGAAACCCTACGCCCCCTCTGTTGCCAATAAGCCGATCGCAATATTCGGTCCCCACTCGCTGGGAAACTAATTGATTGGAAACTGGTCAAAGGCGATCCACCAAGTTTGCCCGTTTCTGGTAGTCCCCACTCGCTGGGGAAACTAATTGATTGGAAACTTTAGATTTCTCAAGTCTTCCATCGCTTCCTCGGCTTCCGAGTCCCCACTCGCTGGGGAAACTAATTGATTGGAAACCAACAACCCGGAAACCCACAAGGAGTGGGCTGACAAGTCCCCACTCGCTGGGGAAACTAATTGATTGGAAACGAACCTCGGTTGGCATCACCGATCGTCTGTGATGTAAGTGTGTCCCCACTCGCTGGGGAAACTAATTGATTGGAAACTGCAATCCCCTCATCGTCCAGATCCACATTCATTAAATGGTCCCCGCTTGCTGCCCATGCGTCTTGAGCAGGTAATAGAGTTTTAGAACGTTCTCTCCTTCCAACGCTCCTGTTCACAGCAGGTGTTCAATTTGCTGTGTGAATTTCTACATGGTCATTGCGTTGTTACCCGCTAGCACTGTTTTCCTACGCCACCTGCTCTAACGCTACTTCCAACCGCTTGACAAACCGAGAGGGACGATCGCAGGTCATCACCAACCGATCGATCGCCCTGGTCATTGCCACATACAACAGCCGCGCATCTTCCTGGATGGGAACATGGGGATGAGGCATCAAACCAACCCCAGCAACAAACACCACAGGAAACTCTAATCCCTTACTCGAATGCATCGTCACCAGCTTGATGCTGTCTTCGGCAGGGTGATAGTTGCGGCTCTCATTGGTTTCATTAATCCATTCCACCGGAAGCTGGGCGGCTTTGAGTTGCTTGGCAATCTGTTCTCCAATGCCCCTATCCCGGTAGACGATCGCCATGTCCTTCCAGGCGGTTCTCTGCTCATGGAATTGCTGCACTCGTTCGATCAGGTATTCCATTTCATGGCGAGAGCTGAGTAAGCGAATCAGTTCCGGTTTGGCTCCCCGTCGTCCAGCACTTTCGGGCTGCACTAACACGGGTGCATCCTCTTCTGTCTCGGCGATAGCAGCAAACACCTCCTGTCCGAAGCGCGGGGTTCACTTCAAACACCTCTTTTGTATCGTCAACTGCAAGACCAATTGCGTCAATGGGTACGCCCGAAAGACCAACGCCATCTCCAAGGTTTTGGTGAGATTGTGGCTGCAATTCTGCAATTGAAGAGTGCCTGCTTCGGGGAGTGGATCAGCTATCTGAGTCACCGAAGTTGCCAGGCTCGTGCCCATATGGAACAGTGGAGTGATTTCCTGCTTGTTATGTCGCTTCAACAACAGATGGTGCCTTACTCAAACACAAGGTAAGAATCAATGAACTCCTGAGCCAATATCCTTGCCACTTCGCTGCTCTCCAATTCAGTTTGTTGTATCTGTGCATTGAAGAGAGCGTTCAATTGGCGGGGCGCAAGTGTTTTTCCAGTGATTCCATAGGATGTCTCTCTGACAATTTTGGTTAACTCGGTAGTTCTTTTGTATCTCTCCCCATTCTTGCGCGTAAACAAATAGGGATGCTGAGGCTCAAACGCTTGTCTTAACCCGTTGACTTCATAGTGGTCGCCTTTCGGGTCAACGTAAACATATTCAATGAGCCACTCTTGCAGATATTGATAAAAGCATCGTCCATCGGGATACTCGAAATTGGGAATCTTGAGCGGGGATTCAGACTTAGCGTCTTGCCAAACGCTCATGTACCAGGACTTGCCATTCTGATAAAGGTAGCCACTCCAATCTGCTTGGGGAATGGCATTATCTTGTTTGATGATCAGGTTTCTATAAACCTGCGGTCTGTTCGGTGGAATATAACTCATTAAGGCAAACAACAGAAACTTCTGATAGCTTTGAGCAACCGCAGTGAGTGGGCGAAGATGTCCGTACTGAATCGGTTGTTTGCGGGTTTGGTTTTTTAATAATGCTCGCGGTAAACACTCTGACCTTAAGTGTTCCACGATCGCCAAGACCTCTTTCCACTCCGTCACCCGATCTTTTGCATTGGCTGAAACTCGTTGTTCTGATTGTTGCAGACTCAGGCTGTATTGCTGCCTTTTGAGCTTCTTCAACGCCTGGATAAGCGCAACAGATTGGTTTTGGCTCACTTCATGCCGATAGATAAACCGAGCAACATTGAGGAGAACTGCCAAGACCCCAAGCTCATAGTGCTTGTTGGTGCTGCCCCTGCCTCCCTCTGCTAAAGGGGTTTGTAGCCAGGTGATGTAATCGCTGACCAACGCGATCCCCTGTTGTGCCGCCGCCTCAGCATCGGGTGAACCTGATTCAGCGTAAGGAGCAATACAATTCAGGCTTAGATCGTCGTTGTTGACCCCACCAAATCGATACAACCAACCGAGAACCTGATGGATGGTCGCTAACTCCTGATCAACGGTAATAGATTTCACAGGCTTAAAGGCTGGCAAATCGGGAGCCAGTCTAAATTGCCTGTACGCATTAAGCTCTTGTTGCAGTTTAAGGTTGATCACATCGCCCTTCACCACCCCCAAAGCGTACTGGTAGGGCATATCGTAGGCTTGTAAGTCCCTCTTATTTTTTCGGATCTCTTCCGCCGATCGCTTAGGTGGTTTGAGAGGCTGAACCAGTTTGGGTTCTCCCCCAACAGCCGCCTTAAACCAATCCTGCTCCTGGCACCAGAGCAGGAAGCGATTTAGGGCAGCGCGATAGGTGCGTTGGAGCCGATCTGGAACCTGGTTTGCCTGAAAGACGTGGTCTTGCGCGACCAAACCAAATTGCAGTTGTTTAAGCTCGATTTGTTTCATAAAGTCTAACGCCTGCTCATTTTCCTGGCGCGTTAGATTGGTTTTTGAAAACGGAGGCAATCCCCAGTGGGGAAGCAGATAACGGATAATGGCGGTTTTAGTCCGAGCGATCGTCATATAAGCTTGCCGCTCAGACTGCCGGGTTTGAACGTCAACGACATAGCAGTTCCAAGCATCAAACAAGGACTTCGGACTTGTCTTTATAGGTTCCATGAGTCCCAGGAGAAATTTCTCTCCCTGATTTTTTTGCACTCAAAGCCAGCTTCGAGACAAGGTGTTGCAAACAGCCTCAAAGCTCTGTATAGTTATTGCTAGATTCTTATTTAATAAAACTTGCCGATCGGTACATCCCTGGTTGCCTACCTCCATTGAGTTTGGGTTAACGTTTACCTACTCCAAATTTTGACTGAATTTGCCGTTTCCATCCAGTCTCGTCAGCATCGGTTCAATATTCAATCCGGTGATTCAGGCAGTTGGGGGAATTTGGCACCCGTATTAACATTGCCAAAAATTCTTTCAATCCAGTTCAAGGATAATGAGATGGCGGACTTTACAACACCTTCGGCACGGATTGATGCTGCAGTTTGCAATCTTTTAGCAAGAATCGACAACTTCGCTGACTCGGACTTTGAAACGGAAGCAGTGGGGTTAAAAGAAGACGAGCTCGAATTAATTGTTGTTAGACTAATTGAAGAAATTAGTGACAACTTGACTGGAAAACTATTGGGATTTTATTTGCAAATAATACGGCAGGTAGAAGAGGGAGACAAGACTTGGCTCAACTCTCCAGAAGATGCTTTTTAAAAATAAATTTTGATAGGAAAACTTCGATCTTTCTGTGGCTGAATGAGCGGAGTTTTAACGTTTTAACGAAGAACTGAAGGATTAGAGCAAAGAAATTAAATTAGGAGAACTAATCATGAATGAATTGGAGGAGGGCGCTGGCTTTAATGAAACAGTCTTGTGTAAGCTTGGTGCTGACGAGAAGGTTCGGCAGGACTTCTGGCAGTGGAGCATTAAGCACACTTTACTGGTCAATGAGCTGCTAATTCAGGTAAGCCAGCACAAAGATTTTGAGCAATGGAAAAACAGTGGGACGATAACCAAAAAGGCTGTTGTAGAGCTTGGTAAACCATTTAAAGATCCAGAACGGGAGCAATTTATAGAGCTACCTTATCGGTTTCATACCTCAGCGACTCTATTGGTTTTCTATATCTACCAATCTTGGCTTAAATTGCACCAGAAACACTCCTACAAGCTTCAGGGGAAGAAGAAGTGGTTGGCGGTGTTGGATAACGATTTAGAGGTGGCAAAGCATACTGATTTCAGCCCTCAGATGATTCAAACTCAGGCATCTGAAATTCTGTCTCAAGCTTCCGCACAACATGAGAAATCTCAGCAGAAGCGAAAAAAGAAGTCCTCAAAAAAGTCAGGCGAGACATCAAAAAGCCATCTTGCGATCATGACAATCCTGTTCGACAGGCACGAGCAGTCGCAAGATCTTCTAGAACGCCGTGCGATCGCGCACTTATTGAAGAATGGTTGCCAGGTTAACGATGCAGAAGAAGATCTAGAGGCATTGAAACTGCGCCTTGAGAAAAAGCGTATTCAAATCGCACGGCTCGAAAAGCAATTAGAGCGCCGACTGCCGGATGGTCGCGATCCAACAGGTGAACGGTTTGCCAGCAACCTTGCTCAGGCAATCGCCTTTGCCGACCATTTAACCTTTGTGCCTGCAAAGTTTTGGATAAACTGGTATCAAGTATTGCAGCGAAATCCAAACGATGAGTCGGATCTAGTCATTCCTTTTTTAGGCTATGTCTATCATCAGCAGGCGGGTGATGCTGGATTTGATGCATGGGAACAAGGAGATTCTGAGCGGGCAGCACTTGTCTCAACCCTTTACGAAACTTTGCCTTATCCTATTCTTTTCGGTAGTGCTGGTGACGTGTACTGGTCATTAAAACAGGTTGACCCAAATCCAGGGACGACTCGACAGAAACAGCAGTCGCATCGGACTCCAAAACGTCGTAGAAAACCCAAACATAAACAAAAGGTACAGGAGCGGCTTTGCGTGCGCTTTAAGGGAGAAGAATTAAAAAATCATCACTTTGGGGTCTATTGCGATCGTCGTCAGTTGCCTGTGTTTAAGCAATTTCTAACTGATCGGGAGGTGCAGAAGCAACGGAAGGACACCGAAAAGTTTATGGGCGGAATTTTTACCCTTCGCTCTGCACGTCTCGTCTGGAAGGAGGACACAGAGCGATTACAAAGGAAACGTGCCTCTACCACTTCGTTGCTTTGGCTCAAGTTTCTCTTTGCGATGCAGCGAGAGGAAACGGTCACGGATAAGGAACTGGATTCGTGGATCATCAGCTTCTTGTGTATCAATACCATTTTTCCCTGGCAATCTCACCGTCTCTATCTTCACTGCACGATCGATTCTCGGTTGTTAACCGCTGAGGGAACAAAAGAGGTAATCGCACAAAAGACGGCTGCCACCCAGCAATATCTTGAGCAATTCAAGCCGGAAACTGCAACACCCAAACCGCAAGCAGTAGAACGAGTAGAGGAAGAGCGACAAACACCGCAAGCTAGGGGAGGAACAACGGTTAAAAAGAAAGAAACCACCCTGGCTCGCTCTAAAAATCCTCCTCCTGCTCGTCCCAGTCGTCTGCTGTATAAAGGGCGAAGCGATATTGCAGCAGTTGTGGTTGTCAGCAGGTTTGCCATTGTTGCCGTTGCCATAGTCAACACGCAAACCCAGGAGATACTTGAGTTTCAGAAGATAAAAGATTTATTGACCGAACACCGTTCTGATGTCCTTGAGGAGCGCCTTAAGAAACATCAAGGCATGCTCAAAGGCGGACGAAGCCTTGAACAACTTCAATTGCAGCAGTATCGATTGGTGAAACGATGGCGCAAACATCGCAAGAAAAACTTGACCCAACGCCAGGAGGAGCAGAAACGTGGATTATACAAGCGCAGTAATCAGGAGTCCAACCTGGCACAGTATCTCAATCGTTTGTTGGCTAAGAGGATTGTGCAACTGTGCCAGACCTATCAAGTAGGGATGATCGTTTTACCTGAATTAGGAAATATCGGGGAAAACTTTGAATGCGAGATTCAGGCAAAAGCCAGGCAGAAGTTTCCAGGTGACAATGTCCAACTTCAAAAACAATATCTCAAGGAGCTAAGAATGCGTATGCATCGTTGGAATTACAAGAATCTTCTTCACGCGATTCGCCAGTATGCGACTCCTGCCAGAATTCCAGTGACAACTCGGTGGCAACCCAAAGAAGGTGCCTTGCGAGACAAGGCGGCAGTGATGGCGAGAGCGGTGCCCCCTGGAGTCCCGTGACATAACAGAGTCTTTGAAGCTTAACGATTTAGTTTTATCAAGTTTTGACGCGCTGCTATAGCAGCTAGATGGGTCAGTTTCACTGCTTTCCGTCCCAGGTAGTTGTCCGCTTCCGTCGAGTCGTGTGATGTAGGTTTCCTGCTTGATTCAGGAAACAACACGAACAAGACACGAGGTGAATTGCGTCAGCATCTCAGGAAGCAGTTTTTAGGAATAGACAGGCTCTATTTCTAAGGATACAGAGATACGTGTGATGCCGACAACTGCATTGTGTTGTTGCAGTCGGTGGATAGCTACCATACGCCCCAAGCATGGGTTGAGCCTACCCCTTTTCTTCAATCTGGCAAACCGCAGCAAGGTCAACTTTGCTGGGAGGTTGGTCAAAGATTGAACCCCTTGCCACTCAAGGTTTTCTGCATTAGCAATTCAGATGAGTTCGGATGCTAGCTGATTGCTACTAAGGAAATTTATTAGGATTGCCAATACCGTTCTACGGAACCAGGGCAGGCAAGGCTTTCAAGTCCGGGAGTTGCAATCGCCCTCCCGCTAGTGGGTGGGTTGAAAGGGCATCATTTATATAAAGTCGCTGGCTGTTAGCCCTTTGTTGCAATCGCCCTCCCGCTAGTGGGTGGGTTGAAAGAACGTCAATTGGTGTTCATACTGAAACTGGTTCAGGTTGCAATCGCCCTCCCGCTAGTGGGTGGGTTGAAAGCGTGCTACTCCAAAACTGCAAGACTTGAAAAACGATCGGTTCAATACTGATCTCCGGGTAGGTTGAAAGAGGCAGAAGTCTGCAAATTTTCCTCAAAAGTTTGTCGATCGGTTCAGTGCAGCCGTACTACCTACGGTAAGCGTTATGGGCTGACTTGAGATGGCGTACTACTAAAAATTGCAGAGTGTGGGTGGGATGTTGGGCATCCTACCCACTTTTAGTTTTTGGGCATCCGGTGACGGCTGCCAATGCTTGTGCTACTGGTTTGCGAATCGCGTCATTTCCTGGGTCCGATAAGTAGTCATCGTGTATGCATGTTACAGAAAGGGGATTGCGTCTCTCCTATTTCTTATTCAGCACAGCAAATGCGACGGCAGCGCAAAATAGCGTGACGGCTGACAAATGTAGTCTGCTCAGTTATGACCTCTGTGTGCTCGGCAATGTACAAGTACGCCACGAATTTGAAAACAAGAAAAATCTGCGCCATGAATTTGAAAGTGTAATCTTTGAAGAAAATCCGCGCCACGAATTTGAAGAATTTTCGGTGCCTTCCGAAGGCTGAAAGCAATAACTTGCGGAGGTTTTAGTGGGTAATTAAAAAATTTGTTAGTATTGAACGAACGTGCGCCACGAATTTGAAAACGAGAGAAAGCCGCGCCATGAATTTGAAAGGCTTAAAATTTGGGTAAAACTGGGATATGCGCCACGAATTTGAAAGCCGCGCCATTTTTCGTGAAAACGTACACGTGACTTTAATCTCTCCTGCAATTTCCCTGCAAGAAGTCACTGAATTCCTTCAGCAGCTTGTTTCGATGCCATCAGTCGCTATCGTACAAAAAGGCGGCACCCAGATTCGAACTGGGGAGTGGAGGTTTTGCAGACCTCTGCCTTACCACTTGGCTATGCCGCCATGCCTCAGTCTCTTAATATATCAAACTTAGCCTCAGTAGAGAGCGTGATCTAAAAAAATGCTGGATAAGATTGAGAAATGAGCAGAACAAGAGCCTGAATCTGATTTTAGACAGACGATCGCCCATTCAAAAAAACCTACAATCTCCCATAGCACTCTCGCCAGATGCCTCTCTGGAAATTGGCTTGCAAACCATGACATCTTCTTCTCACCGCTCATCAAACCCACTGCTGCAAATTTTGACCCTTGTTGCCATCCTAGGCACCTTTGTTGTAAATATCTGGTCAAATCTGGCTCCGATTGGTGGGCAAAACATTGGTGAAATTGCCAACACCGTTTTTGCAGATGTTCTCGTTATTCCAGCGAACTATGCCTTCGCAATTTGGGGAATTATTTATTTGGGGTTTTTAGCTTTTGGAGTGTATCAGCTTCTTCCCGACCAACGAACAAATGCCACCATCCGACAGGTAGACTATTGGGTAATTCTGCTCTGCATCACCCAGTCCATTTGGGTGTTTTTGTTTACGTTGCGGCAGTTTTGGTGGTCAACGGTGATGATGTTGGGAATTTTACTGCCGTTGATTAAGATTTACTTACTTTTAGATGTCGGCAGGCGCAGGGTATCGCGGCAAGAGAAGTGGTTTGCCCATATCCCGTTCAGCATTTATCTGGGATGGATTAGCGTCGCAACGATCGTAAATGTCGCATCGGCTTTGTTCGCAAATAATTGGGATGGCTGGGGAATTGCCCCCGCAACCTGGACGGTAATTATGATGGTAATTGCCACGGCGATCGGCGCAATGATTAACCTACAACGGCAGGACATTGCCTATCCGCTGGTCATTATTTGGGCATTAGTCGGCATTGCTATTCGGCAGGCAGATGTGGCAATTGTATCCATCACGGCGATCGGCTTGGCGATCGGTTTAGGGATTTTGCTCCTGGTCAATCAGCTCAAAGGCAGACCCAAACGCTAAGAGCACCTTGTCTGACGAAACACGGGTTAAACAACAGAGCACACTTCACAGATAAAGCTAGGATAGATAATCATAAGCATCCAACTTTGCTACTGGAACCTTAATCTTGCATGAATACTAGTCAGGGGCGCACGCTTGTCCCGCATACAGCCCTCGTTCCCGGCCCAGATCTGAACCCCTGGGATACCAACCTCGCTGTTGCAGAAGCACAAGACCTCCTTCGCGCTCATGGATTTGATATTCCCGTTAACGGAGATTTTGATTGGAAGACCGAGAATGCAGTCAAGTCCTATCAGCGAAAGTATGATTTGCGAGTGGATGGAATCGTGGGGATGGAAACCTGGATTTCCCTTAAAAGAACTGTTCCGCCTGGTGTGCGCGCTTTACAAGTCGGACGTTCTGGAGCCGATGTTTTTGAACTGCAAGGATTGCTACAAATTGCAGGCTACCGTCTAAAGCGAGATGGTGTATTTGGAGAGGAAACCCAAAGAGCCGTCATTGCCTTTCAACAGCAACACCGTTTACAAGCCAATGGCACTGTCAATCCGATGACGTGGGCCTTGCTTGGCGTAAGGGCTTCTCTTTTGAAGCAAAGCTAGCTGCCCATCCCTTTTCTCTTGCAGTCCTTTTCTTTCGATCGCTTATGATCACCATTTATAGTGACGATCATCGATACCAAAATGCCCAGTCTGAGCTAATTGACGGTAAACTGCTGCCACCTTACGAGAATCCGAGCCGAGCCGACACCATTGTTGCCCACATCCAGCAGTCTAACCTGGGAGCCATACAACCTCCTCACGAATTTGGGCTAGATCCCATCCTCCAAGTCCACGATGCAGGGTTTGTTGCTTTCTTGCAGACGGCCTGGTCAGAATGGCTGTCTGTGCAGGGCAATCATGACGCGCTTCCTCTCAACTGGGCAACCCGCACTATGCGGCACGATCGCATCCCCGAAACGATCGAGGGGAAGTTGAGTTATTACTCTTTTGACGCGGGAACCCCCATCACCTCTGGAACCTGGAAAGCTGCCACAACATCTGTCAATGTTGCACTGACAGGGCAAGAGCTTGTTGCCAAGGGAGAGCCAGCGGTGTTTGCGCTCTGTCGCCCACCCGGACACCATGCAGCGCGAGACTTTTTTGGTGGATATTGTTTTTTAAATAATGCGGCCATCGCAGCCCAAGCCTTTTGCGACCAAGGAGCCGAACGGGTCGTCGTGTTGGATGTAGACTACCATCACGGGAATGGCACCCAAGCGATTTTTTACGATCGCCCGGATGTATTCTTCATCTCGCTCCATGCCCATCCAATTCAGTCCTATCCTTATTTTTTGGGTTTTGAAGACGAAACAGGGGCAGGCAACGGAGAAGGCTACACCCGCAACTATCCGCTTCGCGTTGGCACAAATTGGGCAACCTATTCAGAGCATCTTGCTGATGCACTCCAACACATTACCCAATATAGTCCCGATGCTCTTGTTATCTCCCTTGGGGTAGATACGTTTGAAAAAGATCCCATCTCCGAATTTTGCTTCACTTCCCAAGATTATTACTCAATGGGAGAAATGATTGCTCAACGCTCCCAACCCACCCTCATCGTGATGGAAGGCGGCTACGCGATCGATGAAATTGGCATTAACGTTGTGAATTTTTTGCAAGGGTTTGCAGGAGATAAACTAACGCAGGACTAGGGGAAAGAAATTTTGTTTCTGGACAAATGAGGTAAGAAAAAAGTTGGAACACGGTGATTCAAAGGGTGAATTTCCGTCTGAGTTTAGGGGAAGGATAGGAGGAGAGAGCCTGCAAGGTGAGGATGACCGTTTGAATAATTCCTTTTAAATATTTGTGATTCTCCAACACATCCTTTCGCTCTTGTTCCGGGTCAGCGTTATAGTTAAATGAAACAATGTTAAGTTCCTTTCTGTTTGTCGTCACACCAAGTTAGTGATCTCCCTTACCCATGCAGGTTGAGGGTATCGGTCAGGCTATACCTGTGAGGTTACTAAACGGAGTGCGGTGGTTGGGCTGCTTCTGGGATTGGGCTGTTTTGGGGAGAAAATCTGGGCTGCATGCAGGGCAAGTTAAGCGAAATTGATATTCGCAGCATTTTACAGCTTATTGAACTGGGACAACGGACAGGAGAGTTGTTTGTAGAGGTGTATGGCTCCTCGCTGGGCGGAACAGATATTATTGGTACTCCTCTTCGTCACCGTTCTCGCTCTGAAGCAAGCAGATCTTGGTTTGTCTTCTTTGCAAATGGGCAGATCATTTATGCAGGCGATCGGGGTGGAAATTTGGCTCGCCTACGGGACTATTTGCAACGATACCGAGTCAAGCCAGAGTTCGACTCAATGGGCACCTCCAGGATTGCGACGATTAATGCTCCAGAATATGGTCATCTCTGGATGCTGTTGGAAAATCATGTGTTGACCCCTGCCCAAGGACGCAGCATCATTCGCAGCATGGTGCATGAAACCCTGTTTGACTTGCTCAGCCTCCACCAGGGATCGTTTGTGTTTGAACTGGGGACTGCCCTTTCTCCTCAGTTGATGACGCTGGAAATTGCCCCTCTTGTGAACCGAATTATGAAGCAAGTGCAGGAGTGGAAACGGCTTCATCCTCAGATTCAATCTCCTGATCAATTGCCTTCGATCGCTGATGCTGTCAACTTGCAACGCTCCCTGGCGGCACCCACGTTTCGAGCCTTTGAGCGATGGGTAGACGGAAAAACTTCCTTCCGGCAAATTGCTCGCTACCTCAGCCGAGATGTTTTAACGGTTGCCAAAGCCATCTATCCCTACGTTCAGCAAGGCTTGGTTCAGGTTTCCTCTCCCATTACTGATGAGGTTGCCCCTCAACGGCAATTTCATCTCAAAAGCGATCGAGTGCCGCGTATCGTTTGTATTGATGATGGAGCAACCATTCGCAAGGCCGTTGAATATATTTTGAACCAGCACGGCTATGAAGCGACTGCCATCAGTAATCCCCTTATGGCAATGAGTCTTGTGTTCCAGTTAAAACCAGATCTGATTCTGTGCGATATTGCCATGCCAGAATTAGACGGATACGAAATCTGCGGGATGCTGCGGCGGTCTACAACATTTCGGGAAACGCCGATTATCATGCTGACTGGAAAGGATGGATTTATCGATCGGGTGAATGCTCGCATGGTTGGCGCAACGGACTATCTCACAAAACCCTTTGGAGAAGCTGAATTGCTGATGCTAGTAGAAAAATATGTTGGACTGGGCCATCCCGATCGTCCAAAACCCGATCGGCTCTTAGCTGAAGCCCTTCAAGACGAGCTAGATTTTGATTTTGATAAGGATCTCTCGGAGTCTGCTTCAGCTTCATCAACCTCGACCCCAGCCTATTAGATCAGCTTAGATCAGCCACCTTGAGTAAACCAACTCATTTCAGTCCGTTTGCAATAAACTAGTCCATTGAAGTTATACGAGTCATAAATTAATAAAGCGATTAAACGGCATCCCCCTACAATGAGGAGTGCTTTGGTAACAGGTGAAAGGCAATGCAAATAAACCATGTCTTGAAACGCGAATGGAATGCGGGTAGGAAGTAGAGAGATATGAGTACAGTTCTGGTGGTGGAAGACAGCGTAACCCAGCGAGAAATGATTACTGATTTGCTCAAAGGCAGCGGCTTGACGGTAACGGTTGCCGGAGATGGCGTGGAAGCGTTGGAAAAAATCCAAGGACAACGCCCTGATCTAGTTGTGCTAGACATTGTTATGCCCCGAATGAATGGCTATGAGGTTTGCCGTCGGTTGAAGGCTGACCCCAAAACGCAGCATGTTCCAGTGGTCATGTGTTCCTCAAAGGGCGAAGAATTCGATCGCTATTGGGGCATGAAGCAAGGAGCTGATGCCTACATTGCTAAACCCTTTCAGCCCACCGAACTCGTTGGAACGGTGAAACAACTTTTGCGAGGATAAGTCTTTAAAGCAAAGTTGAAATGAGCCAGCATTGGAATGAAATAGGGGTTGAAATTAATTATTTTCAGTTGCAAGGTTAATTGTGCTAACGAATAAAATTTGAATACAGAATGATATAGATTTTTTTGATAGGGGTAGGTTTAGGTTAAGGATGAAGCGGACTGCGTGATGGCTGATGGGGGACAGGTGAAGACACATGATCGGAAATCCAGATTTTTTAACTGATAGAGGTCAAAGCTCGGCAACAGATTTTCAGGAGTTGGAAAGCCCCGAAGGTGAGCTTCACTTGCGTTTTTTTATCACCTCTGGCGATGAATTTGCCCTTCCTGCAACCGGCATTAAAGAAGTGATTTCCCCTCCTCCTGACAGAATTACACCCATTCCTAACGTTTCTCCGCTACTCTTAGGTACACTCAATGTTCGAGGTCGAGTCATTTGGGTGGCAGATCTAGGGCAATTTTTGGGAGATTCTACACCGATGAGTACCGATCGCCCAGAAATCGCAGTCATTGCGGTAGAAGACCAAGATGCCCTGCTAGGACTTGCTGTGGATCGGATTATTGGAATGGATTGGCTAGATATTGAGGATGTGCAAATGCCGACAAACGTTCCAGATGGAATGGCTCCTTTCTTGCGTGGCGAATGGCCGGTGGGCAAAAGCCATCCTCTCCGCTTATTAGATCAGGTCGCAATTTTGCGATCGGCACGCTGGGCAGCATAAACGCTTACAACGATATCTGGCAATACTAGTCACAATTGGAGTAGCACGGGCAGGAGAAGGTTAAATGGGATCAAGCACCGGATACATGCAGGAATATCAAAATGCCCAACGAGCCTACATCCAGGGCAACTATGACGAAGCCGCCGAGGTTATCGATCGCCTTGCCGAAAATTACCCAACTGATCCAAGTGTCTGTCTGTTGAAGGGGCATATTTATTGCGGTTTGCAGCAGTACGATATTGCGAACCAGCAGTATCAAGAGGTTTTGAACCTGACAAACGATACAGAATACGTTAACTATGCCAACGATGGCATTGCCTATGTCAGCCAATTTGTTGGAGAAGCCTCAGGTACAGAAAATGATTCTGAAGCGGCTTACGCTGCTGATTCGTTTACAGAAGATTCCTTCACCGATGATGCTTTCTCCGATCAATCCTTCAGCGATGATGCCCTCTCTGATATTGATGCAGACTTCATCAGCACGATCGACTCACCCACCCCGCCTTTCCCAGATAGCCATACCAATACATCCTGGCAGGGAGCAGAAGCGAACCCCCCGCTAGAAGAAAACGAGTATGACTTTTCAGACTTTAACCTGGAGGACGATCCGGCGGCAGACGCTTCTCCCTTTGCAGACCCGTTTACCTCCAATGCAGCAGAGCCAACAACAGACAATCCATTTGCCCTCACTGATGACCCCTTCACGCCAGAACCATCGGCTGAACAGCGAGCAACCGAGGCTGACCCCTTTGCCGACCTGATGGACTTGGGAGAATCTGACTTTGATGCCGATCGATCGGTTGATCACTCGGCAGATGACATTGACATTCCCCCCCTAGACGACTTTGACTTTGGCAATTCTCATCCCTCATCCTCCTCATCTTTCAACTTTCAGCCCTCCGAAGATGAAACGCTATTCATGGGTGATGATTTCATTGGGTCGGATGCTGCCTTTGCTGACACCGAAGAGGAGCAAACCTACACCCCCAACTATGGAGACTACACTCCAGACTACAGAGAGGATGCGTCCAATTCTTCCTATGCTGCTTCTCCCCAGGATGAACAGACCTTTGCTGCTGGGAATGACTTTGACCTGGATGAATTTGATGATGCAGAACGACCTGGGGGCAGAAACGCCTCTTTTGGTGAAGATGTTCCTTCTCAGCAAAGCAATGTAGATTTTTTAGATGAGTTTGACGAGTTTGATGATCTGGGCAGCTTGCCAGATTTTGACTTGTCAGATAATTCCGTTGATTTTACAACCCCCTCCGTTGGCGGTGCTGAGATGGTATCGGCCTCAATGCCGACTAACTCTACCTTTGATTTCAGCGACAGTAGCGATCAATCCGTCATCCGAGATGATGAAGTATTTGCGATCGGTTCTACTGATTTGCCTGCTTTCACCCCAGCGGATGGTCGCTCGATCGAACCGGAAGTCAGCGTTGAGCAAGGCTGGACAGCCCCCCTGGAGAATGCTCCCCTCTCCTCCAAGAAGTGGATCATTGCTGGAATTACGGGTGTCGTCTCAGCCATTACGGTTGCTGCGGTTAACTTCGGTTTTGCCAGTACCATCCCTCAGGAAAATCGAGAAACGGTATTGCCCCACATGACGATCGCGGGTTTGGCAATGAGTGCCACTGCCGGTTTAGCGAGTTTTGGCGTATCTGCGGCCCTCGGTGGGCTACTGACAAAGCAAGTGCGTCGAACGGCGGCTGATTTGCACACTCAGTTTGATTCCATCTCGCAGGGCAATTTCAATGCCAAAGCAACGGTTTACTCAGAAGATGAGTTTGGTCAACTTGCCACTGGCTTCAACCAAATGGCGCGGGTCATTTTGACCACAACCAGCGAAGCCCAACGCAAGGCAGAGGAGCAAGAGCAAGCCAAAGAAGACTTGCAGCGCCAAGTCATTCGCTTGCTGGATGATGTAGAAGGGGCGGCACGGGGTGATTTGACAGTGCAGGCTGAAGTCACCGCCGATGTACTGGGAGCCGTTGCTGATTCCTTTAACCTGACGATTCAAAACCTGCGAGAAATCGTTCAACAGGTGAAGACGGCCGCCCGCCAAGTCACTAAGAGTTCCACGGAAAACGAAATTTTTGCCCGATCGCTTTCCTCCGATGCATTGCGCCAAGCTGAAGAGTTAGCCGTTACCCTTAACTCAGTCCAGGTGATGACAGACTCGATTCAGCGAGTGGCTGAAAGTGCGCGAGAAGCTGAAGATGTAGCCCGATCGGCCTCGGCAACGGCATTAAAGGGAGGAGAAGCCGTTGAACGTACCGTGTCTGGAATTTTGGAAATTCGGGAAACGGTGGCTGAAACCACTCGTAAAGTGAAGCGACTCGCCGAATCTTCTCAGGAAATTTCCAAGATTGTCGCCCTTATTTCCCAAATTGCGTCCCGTACCAACCTGCTCGCCCTAAACGCCAGCATCGAAGCTGCCAGAGCCGGGGAGGCGGGTCGCGGCTTTGCGATCGTTGCGGATGAAGTGCGTCAGTTGGCAGATCGGGCTGCTAAGGCATCCAAAGAAATTGAGCAAATCGTGCTGCAAATTCAGGGCGAAACCAGTTCTGTGATGACTGCCATGGAGGAAGGCACCCAGCAGGTGATTGAAGGGACTCGCCTAGCCGAACAAGCCAAACGATCGCTAGAAGATATTATCCAAGTCTCCAACCGCATTGATGCCCTGGTGCGTTCCATCACGGCAGATACCGTTGAGCAAACAGAAACTTCCCGTGCTGTTGCTCAGGTGATGCAGTCTGTTGAACTGACCGCTCAAGAAACCTCCCAGGAATCTCAACGAGTTTCTGCTTCCCTCCAAAGCTTGGTGGGTGTGGCTCGCGATCTGCTGGCTTCAGTGGAACGGTTCCGGGTGGAGAAAGTTTAGCGGCTAAAATCCCTGATACCGATTCAAATCCGATCGGGTACATTAAACCCAGCTTTTAGATTTTGATATCACACTTAGAATCTAAAATCCCTAGTTAAATAACGTGAGGCGATCGTCCTTAGCATTCAGAGGAAACGGCTATGCTGTCGGAACAACAACAGCGGATCATGGGCTACTTCATTGAGGAGGCAAAAGACCACCTCAACACGATCGAGCAAGGTTTAGTCAACCTGCAAGGGACGATCAACGACCCGGAAATGGTGAATGAGGTCTTTCGGGCGGCTCACTCAGTAAAAGGAGGGGCTGCAATGTTGGGGTTGTCTAGCATTCAGCGCACAGCCCACCGCCTGGAAGATTGCTTCAAAGTACTCAAAGAATGCCCTCAAGTCCACGTTGATCAAAAGCTTGAAACGCTGTTTCTGCGAGTGTATGACACCCTCCATGACTTGGTAGACCAGTTGCAGGGGCCGTTTGGACTGACTGAAGACAAAGCCCAAGAGGCAATGGCCAACGTTGAACCCGTCTTTGCAGAATTAGGAAAACATTTAGATGGATTAGTCAGCCAGGCGGGGGGAACGCTGCCCGAAGATGTCAATCTGGATGCAATACCCCTCTCCTCGCCGCCCATTGCTGTCCCACCCGTTTCTGCTCCGCCCCAGGTTGTACAACCTGCCATCTCGGAGGAAAGCGCATTCCAATTTATTTTTCAAAACGATGTGCCAGCTCGGTTGCGGGAAATGCTGCAACTCTTCAAGCAATCAGAACACCCCAGCAGCCGCGAACAGCTACAAGCCATTTGTCGATCGCTTGCCCAACCGGGTGAACAGTTTAACCTTCCGGACTGGTGTGAATTGCTGGCAACTGCACAACGGGCGATCGGGAATGAGGAAAACACCTATCGCACGCTTGCACCTGTGATCATCAAAGACATCAAACGAGCGCAGGAGTTCGTGTTGTCGGGGCGTGCCGCGAATGTTTCAGCATCAGAAGATCTACTGTCTTTGTTGCCGCCGCCACCTGTGGCTGAGGTGACACCAGATGTTGAAGCGTTTCTTGACTTTGCAGATTTCCTATCTGACGACGCTGACATTTCCGCTGATGCGTCCATTTCATCACTTACCGAAACGAGTGGCATTGCTGCGGAAGCCGATCCATTTGCAGCTTTGTTTGGGGATACTCCTTCGGATGAGTCATCCACCGCTACAGATTGGCTCAATGACTTATCTGACTCAGGCGAGATCGGTGAAGCCAACCCCTCTCAAAATTTCTCCGATGAAAATGATGCGTCCGAACTAGATTTTGGCTTGGACTTTGATGAAGCCCTATCCGTTGCCAACGATACAACGACTGAAGCACTGGATCTTAGCTTAATTGATCAAATCGAAGACAGCCCCCCATCGGGTGAAGAGGGCGATCGAACGGGCCCAGAAGTGGGAGTGACTGAACTCAATTCGTTGGCTGATTTATTTGAAGGGGAACTGCCTGATTTAGGTTTAACCTGGCAAGAAGAAGAAATTCTCGACTCCACTGCTTCCCAGCAATCGTTCGAGTCGAGCGATACGCAAAATTCAGGAGACTATTCTGACCTGTTCAATACACCCAGTGAATCTGATGACGGTAGCTTGGAGTTTACGCTAGAGGATGAAGAAGAGGATTTATCAGGTTTACTAAACGCTACTGTTTACCAAATGGAAGCGGCGCATCGTTCTGATAGTTCATTCGCTTCTCAGCCAGATATTGAAGCATCGCCAGAAGAGCCGATCGCAGAATTGATCCTGGAACAAGATTCTTCAGACGATATTGCTGTTTTCTTTACAGAGCCAGTTCTCGAAACAGTAAACCCAGCAGACAGCACGATCGAGGTTCCTGCTCCTTTAGAGCCTGTAGAAGATGCATCATCCAGCTTTGATAATTTGGATGAGTTGTTCTTAGGGATGGAAGGTGAAGATTTCACCACTGAAACAGTTGAATTGCCAGATCCCGAGGAGGAAGCAGAGTTTCAATCCATTTTTGCGCCAACTGAAGAAGGAAACGTATCGCTAGAGAATGGGTTGCTTTCAGAAAGCGATGAGTTTGATTCACTTTTTGATGCAGTGGATGGCGAAGCAGATGAACCCTTTGAAGCGTTGGAGTCTGCCTCCTCATCGGAGGAGCCTTCAGAATTTGCCCCAGAGGAACGCCCCCAACCTTCTGAGTCGTTAATGTCTGAACTGTTCTTAACGGTGGATGAACTGAGCTTTGCTGAAATTGATGGAACCGTAGACGCTCCACCATCCCAAGGGGGAACAGAGGACGATCGCCCATTCAGTGAAATTGCCTCGGACGAAATAACCTCAGGTGGGGAAACGATCGCCCCTGAAATGTTGACTCAAGAAGACCTGACTTCTGATTTCTGGGCAAATCCTCAACCCACAGAAATGGGTGATGAACCGTCAAGCGAACTTGAAGGCGAATTTACGCTTGAATTTACCGAAGAGCCAACTCCAGAAGCAGCTTTTGACTTCAACAGTTTGCTTGAACAGGCAAATCCTTTCGAGGATGCCAACTCTTTTGCAGAAAATAGGGCTGGCGAAAATGCGCTTGAAGTTCCTGAAGCCATTGAAGAGTCGGGGTTTGATTTTGCTGACCTATTTAACGACACCGATGCCAGCGTCACGAATTTGAGCAATATCGACGCTCCAGGCGACCAGGAATGGTTTACGCAAGAGGAAGCCAATGATGGCTCGATCGCAGATTTATCAGGCGATGTAGGCTTAGAAAGCCTTTGGGATGAATCGGCTGGAGTCACTGAAGCAGCGATCGACTCTAATGAGCCAGAAGGCGATGCCTCCGACATTGCAAACTTTAATCTGGCGATCGAAGAAGGCGAAGAGGTGCATTCTGAAGCAGACAATCCATTTACCAATCCGTTTGCTGCAGACGAATTGGAAGTCACGGGTGCGGAATTTGACGCAGAATTAGAGCCAGAATTTGACTTGGCAGAAATAGAAGCTCTTCATCGGGAAGAAACCCTACAAGCTGAGTTGCAAAGTTTGGCTGACTCACCCGTTGAGGCAACCATAGAGCCTACAGAACCAGAGCCAGAATTATTGGATTCTGCACCACTCGATTTTGAACTGACAGGCAGCAACGCAGATGACTTTGCCAACCTGGATATCATCCCATCCGATGAAGAAGCAGAACATCCGATCGCAATTGAAGCCAGCCAAGATAACCTTTCTGAGGCAGAGCAAGCTTTTGCACCTGTAGACGATTTCGCTGATCTGTCCGCAATGCTAGGAGATGAACCACCCCCAGTTATTGCATCCTCTCACTCCCAGGAAGCAGTTGAATCAGATGATTTTGCTGATCTAGAAGCCCTCCTAGACAATGAACCGCTCTCTATTCCTGAAAATTTTCCTCCGACAGCAGTTGTTTCCCCAGCAGCAACGGTTTCCCCTAACTTGGCTGCTAACGACGATGAATTTGGAGATTTAGAAGCCCTCTTGCAGGAAGCCGACCAAAAGTTAGGAGTTGGTTCATCGCCTGTTCGGAGTGTGGCTGGTGCGGCTGCTCGTCGTCCTTCTCGCCGAAATGTGATTTCTGACCAAACCATGCGGGTATCGGTCAAGCACCTGGATAACCTGAATAATTTAGTTGGGGAAATGGTGGTCAACCGCAATAGCCTGGAACAAGCCCAGGAACGGTTGCGGCAGTTTTTGGATAATTTGCTCTATCAGGTGCAGCAGCTCAGCGATGTAGGACAACGGATGCGGGATTTATACGAACGATCGCTTCTGGAAAGTTCGCTGTTGTCTAGTCGTCGCAGCTACCAGCTTTCGGGTGGCAATGCAGCCGGAACATCGCAAAGCAATCATGCAACGGGAGCCAGCTTTGATGCCCTGGAAATGGATAGATTCACTGGCTTCCATACCCTCTCCCAGGAAATGATTGAACTCATTGTCCGAGTGCGGGAATCTGCCTCAGATATTGACTTTGTGGTGGAAGAAAGTGACCAAGTGACTCGCAACTTCCGGCAAATCACCACCCAACTCCAGGAAGGCTTAACCCGATCGCGCATGGTGCCCTTCGCCCAAACCGCAGACCGCTTGCCCAGAGGTGTCCGAGACAATGCCATTAAGTACGGCAAACAAGCAGAATTACTGATTGAGGGACGCGATACCCTGATCGACAAGATGATTGTTGAACAGTTGTATGACCCGATGACACACCTGGTCAATAATGCGATCGCCCATGGTATTGAAACCCCAGAGGTGCGAAGTGCAGCAGGCAAACCACCTGTAGGACGCATTACGATTCGGGCCTTCCATCAGGGAAACCAAACCGTTATCTCAGTAAGTGACGATGGGGCAGGAATTAACCCTGAAACCGTGAAGGCAAAGGCTTTAGCGAAGGGATTAATTCATCCTGGCAATGTTGAGCAATTGTCCCGGTTGGATGTTTATGACTTGCTGTTCCATCATGGCTTTAGCACCGCCGATCAGGTGGACGACTTGCGCGGACGAGGCGTTGGGCTGGATGTCGTTCGCAATAATCTCAGCGAAATTCGTGGTGTCATCACCATTGACTCTAGCGTCGGCAAAGGAACCACCTTCACCATTCGTCTCCCCCTCACCCTCAGCATTTCCAAGGCCCTATGCTGCATTAGCAATCGCGCCCGCATTGCTTTCCCAATGGACGGCGTAGAGGATATGTTGGATGTGCCTAAAGACCGGATTCAAACCGATGAGCAGGGGCGTTCTTGTATTCAGTGGCGTGATGCCTTGCTGCCATTCCAACCCCTCGCAGAACTGCTGAAGTATAACCGCGTTTTGGGGCGAGGCAGTGTATATGGGGGAAATCAGGAAGAGGATGTGCTGTCGGTTGTGGTGCTGCGAAGTGCTGGCAATTATCTTGCTCTCCAGGTGGATCAGGTCTTGGGCGAACAGGAAATTGTAATCAAGCAGTTGGAAGGGCCCGTTCCTAAACCGATCGGCGTGGCTGGTGCAACGGTATTAGGAGATGGACGCATCATGCCGATCGCCGATGTCCTGGAACTGATTGACCTGTCCCAGGGACGAATTCGCCGAGAAGCAAATAATGCCCTCTGGGAAACCAGTGGTGAGTCGGTAACGCAAGACCCAACGACGCTGAAGACAGAACCCACCGTACTGATTGTGGATGATTCCATTACCGTGCGCGAACTGTTGTCCATGACCTTTAATAAGGTGGGCTATCGGGTTGAGCAAGCCCGCGATGGGCAAGAGGCCTGGGAAAAATTGCGATCGGGCTTACCTTGCGATCTGGTTTTCTGCGATATTGAAATGCCCCGGATGGATGGGCTAGAACTCCTTTCCCGCTTACAGAAAGATCCCAGCCTCAGCGAAATCCCGATCGCCATGCTGACTTCCAGAGGAGCCGATCGCCACCGCCAAATGGCCGTACAGCTTGGAGCAAAAGGCTACTTCACAAAACCCTACCTGGAGGAAGTGCTGCTGGATGCGGCCCAGCGCATGTTGAAGGGTGAGGTGCTGGTGGCAACAAATGCCTAGTTTCGTCTCGTTTTGTCCAACAGGCTAGCAGAATGACGGCTCAGAATTCAGCAGTAATGAAGGGTTTGAGGAATGACACTTTGAACTTTTGGGGAATATCTGTTGGGTCGGAGCAGATCCAGGGAACTCTACATAACAGGAAGCCAGCATCAGAATCCAGGCAACTCGTCGTTCAGATAGCCCCTTTGAACGGTAGGCTATGAATATTGTGTTCTAGACGCATCGCAGAAGTCGGCAAACCCTAGTGACTTTTCTAAAGCGATCGACTACTCTTGCTAAGAGTTGGACAGCTTGAATGCTAATGATTTGCATGAGCTTAGACGATAAATGGGTTCATAAAGATGACTAAATTCAGGTGTAATTTAGCACTGTCAGCATCAAGCAAATAGAATAGCTAAATAGAATGCCTGGATAGAAAAAGAAAGCGAGTATAGAAAAGCCTGTAGTGGGTCGTATAGACACAAAAGAGGATTGTCAGCGTGCTGTATCTAGCAGAAGTCATACGGAAAGCCAGGGTCATTGGTGGAGGGAAAGCAGAGTTTCGGTTGCTGGCCTGTGAGCGATCGGAACTGAGTTGGACGGCTGTACCGGGTGAAGAGATTATTTCGGCACCTGATGATGTGAGCTACGGAGGCGGGGTGTTGGTGCTAGTGGAGCTATCTGCCGCCAAGCAGGTGCAGCGTCATGCTGAGGCAGGTCGCCAATTGGTGAGCATTCTTCAAAAATTTACCCGATCGCAGGAAAAGGCGAAGACCCAGGAAGAAGAAATTGAGCAGTGGAAGCAATCGCTGACTTATCAAAGCCAGGAGCTAAATCGTCGGGAAATGGAAATTGAAGCCCGACAGGAAGAGCTTGAGCAAATGGAAGCAGAATTTGAGCGGTTGGAGAAAGAACGCCAGGAGATTGAAACAGCTCAAGGAGAAATTCGCCAGCTCCGAGACGAATATGAGCGTAAAAGTCAGGAATTAGAAGGAGCTTGGGCCCAACTCCGAGGGGCTGAGATTCGCTTGGAAGAACGCCAGTCTGAAATTCAGCATTCCTCTAGCCTGGATGAAGGGCAGATTCGCCATCTCCAAGACTTACTCAGTCGGATTTCGGGTGCCGATATTCCA
Organism: filamentous cyanobacterium CCP2; assembly: GCA_003003615.1. Taxonomy (GTDB): domain Bacteria; phylum Cyanobacteriota; class Cyanobacteriia; order Elainellales; family Elainellaceae; genus Egbenema. The sequence continues at coordinate 59,732 of PVWD01000006.1, forward strand.
ACAGATACCATTCGTGAACAACTTCACCAAACGTTTGACCTGATTACCCAGCAGCAAAGCTCCCTGGATCAGCACTGGCAAACTTTGGGGCAGCATCGCACTTCGGCTGAACAGCTTCAAGCAGAGGTCGATCGCCAAGTTCAAGATCTACACGATCGATGGCAAGTGTGGCATCAGGCGGGTAGTGATCTAGGTCAACTCCGAGCTACCCTACAGCTAAAGCAAGACAGCCTTACCCTTAAGCAAAACGCTGCTCAAACGCTGCATCTCCGCCTTCATGCCCAAGATGCCCTCTATCAGCAAGTGGCTCAGCTTTCGGGCACCTCCGACAAAGTAGATTTGACGGCATTGGCAAACCTGCCATTGGAGGCATTACAAAGCACCGTTAGCGACCTGGAGCAAGAATTAGAAAAGCTGTCTCAGTTTGTCAGCAGCCAGGAAGAAGAGTTGACCCTACAGCAAGAGGCGATCGACGAACTCCAGCAGCAGATTCAGCAAGCAAGTGATTACGATCGGCTGCGGATGGAAACGGAACTAGCCGATGAGCAAGACCGCTACCAAATGCTGAATGAAACCCTGGTGGGGCAGCGTCGGAACCTATTGGAGCGGCAGGCTGTTTTGAAGCAACATCAGCAGGTTTTAGCCAGACGGCAAGGCTATTCCATCTGCGAAGATCAGAGCGCAGTTGATTTATCTCCAGTGTTGGTACAGATTGAACAACTCCGGCAGCAGCAAGCCCAGGAATTACAAGACCTTGAAGCGCAAATCCAGCAGTTGCAGGCATCCCTTCAGCCCCTTCAAGCCCAAGCCGATCAGGAAGCCCTCCAGCAAGAGGCCCAGCGAGATGAGCTACGACAGCTAGAACAACAGGTTCGATCGCAAATTGCTGCTGCCGCTGAGCTTTGGGGACGGGTCAACACCTATCAGGAGATGCTCCAACCCGTACAGGATGGCCTTAATGCCCTAAAGGAAAAAGCAGAGACGATCGCCAGTATGATGACGCAATTCCAGGAAGCAAGCGATTATCAGCTTCAGGCGGTCAATGAACTGCGAGACACGGTACAGGAATTCGCCCCTACCCAGGTGCATGAGTTAGCGGCTTCTTAGGGGTGAGGAGGTTTTGTTACTAGTTTGTTGGTGATGCGGATTGAAAGGTGCTACTGATGCAAGTTAAGAAATTAATTCAGCCATGATGTCCATTCTCTGCCTAGGCAGGCAAGATGCCACTCCACAAGACAATTACCGATTATTTTCTTAACTTCCATTCGTAGAAGGTCATCGTCCATTGCTAGAGGAACTTGCCCGCACTCTTAGCCCCCAGTCCTTCCTGAAAACGTCTTTCCTTAAAACATCCACTCCAGGACGATCGCTGCACGGCTATCTTTCTCTTGGGGGGCGTTTTGCTTTTGTAAATCGGTGGAGAGGCGAAGTTGCTCAGTTACGGCATAGCCAAAGGATAAGGTGGAAATGCCAACCTCTTCATTGCTGCCGGGAGCGATCCAGGTTTGGGTAAAGGAAAGATCGGCGGCTCCAGTACGAGAAGGGACTAGCAATACGCGAAAGCCCAAATTTACGCCATCCGTGTCATATTCTTCACCTTGAACCGATCGATAGCCCACCACTGGAGCCAGGTTCACATAACTTCCCAAGGGCAACACGTAGTAACGAACATCGGCTCCATAGGCTTCTCGATCGGCATCAAAGGCAGCCTGATAGTCGGCACTAACCGTTAATCCGGTTTGCCCAATGAAAATATCCTCAATGCCAACATTGAACCCTGCTGCTTGGTCAGTGGAGGGAAATTGGGAATAGCCAATCCGCAGGCGAGTACGAAAACTGGGATCGTTGCGAATTTCCGATCTCACATCTGGAACTTCTTCAAGCCAGCGTTGGAG
>PVWD01000312.1 GCA_003003615.1 filamentous cyanobacterium CCP2
CGTCCATCGCCTTTTGCTAATGCAGCAGCGAGTCCCGCTCCATTAACAAGGGCTGTAAAATAAATGTGATTCATTTTGAGTTCAGATTTGTAATTAGAACTGCCCCCTGCTGTCAGCAAATCGCCAACCGACAAATCGGCTTTCGTCCCATGATAAAAAGGGCCTTGGTCAGAAGGTTTAACCTTAAACGAAGTTGCTAATTCATAATTCTTTTTTGCATTGTCAGGGTCGCTTAAGTCCTCATAGCATTTAGCAATGTTTGAATATAGAGAAGGGAAAGCACTCTTAACAGAGTCATCATTTATTTTTAAGGCAAACTGCAAAGCCGTTTCAAGCCATCTTAATTTATCGGAAACATTTTTTTGATGTCGGGCTACATAATGAGCTGAAATAAATTTTTCAAAGTCGTATGTTGCTTCGTTCCAGGCTTGAAGAAACAGTTTACTTGCTTCTTCAGGTTTGCATTTTTCTTCCATGCCCATACCTTGAAGACAAAGTTTAACAACATTGTTGTTTGGGTTGAATTCCACAATTATTTTGTCTCCTAATCATCGGAGTATCTGTTTGGTTGCTTGTCCTTAGGTCGTTAAAGTCTATAGCAACTACCGCTAGCACCCTCGTTCAGCTGCCGCTAGTAACTTTTGGGACTCCACCAACCAACTTGATACAGTCGATGTGCAGCAGAATTGTTGGACGGCACTTTGCTTTCATCGAATGGTCGGGTGTTGCTCAGTCTGCCGCAGCAAAATGCGCCATCTGGTCTGCGTGTGCCTTCACGAACGACGGACGTGCTGTGGCGCGTGCCACATAGTCACGACAGGCGGAATATGCTGCCAGCCCATCGAACCGATCGACCAGGCGTAGCACATCTGCCATGAGAATATCGGCGACCGAAAAGGTTCCGACTAACCATTCGCGTCCTGTCAGCACCGTTTCCATGTGCTTGAGCCGGGACTCAAGGAACGCATCAAAAAACTTCCGCATTTGCGTTTCTTCGGTGCCACCGGAGAACTTGAAGAAAGACCAGGGCTGGCTTGCCGCCTCGACCGAAGCGATCGCTGCGAACAGCCATTCTTTCACGTTGCTGCGATCGCGCGATGCGGTCGGCATCAGCTTGTCGCTCAGTTCGCCGAGATGAAGGAGGATAGCACCACTCTCAAAGATCGAGAGGTCTCCATCCGTCAACCACGGCACTTGACCGAAGGGTTGGTGCGAAAAATGCTCGGCACCTCGATCGCGAAATGGCACACTATCGACGCGATAAGGTAACCCAGCCTCTTCCAGTGCCCAACGCACCCGGATGTCACGCACGTAGCCTCGCGGAGCTTCGGGAACCCAATCGAACGTGGTGAGAATTAGATCGGTCATGCAGTCGCTCCTTACTCTTGAGCAATTGTATGCTGTGGTGTCCAACTTCACAGTTCTTTTAAATAGGTTGCAAGGCGATCGAAACATTCTGACCAACCTGTGTTGTGAGAATCCCGTGATTCAGTGGATTCAAAGATGGCTTGCTGGAAGGTCATTAACGTTTTGTTGTCCTGCTCCTCAAATGTGACAGTGACCAGCGTTTCATGTTTAGGTCGGCTGTTCTCGTCCTCCCAGGCAAACGTGAAAACCAAACGCTCTGGTTCAATCACTTCACGATAGATACCCTGCATCCAGTGGTCATTGCCTTCGGGCGATCGAATACAGGCTCGATACATCCCGCCAAGCTGTACGTTCATGTGGCAGGCGATCGCTGTAAAATCTTTTGGACCTAGCCAACGGGAAAAGTGTTCCGGTTGAGTCCAAACTTTGAATACCAGGCTACGAGGCGCATCAAACACACGGGTGATCGTGAGTTGGCGATTGTGGATAGTTGTGGCATTATTCATGCTGGTGCGTCCGCGTATTGCTCGGTTGGGTGTTCACCAGACTGAATGGCACTGGGTTCCATGTACACGAGTTCCCAGATGTGTCCGTCTAAATCCTGGAAGCCATGCGCGTACATAAACCCGTGATCCTGTGGGTCGTTGTAGGTTGTACCACCTGCTGCGATCGCGTTGCTCACCATCTGATCCACAGCAGCTCGACTTTCACTCGACAAACACACTAATACCTCAGTGCTTTTCGTTGCATCACAAATCGCATTTGGTGTGAAAGATTTGAATTTATCGTGAGTCAAGAGCATCACAAAAATGTCATCACTCACAATCATGCAAGTCGCGGTTTCATCCGTGAACTGAGAATTGAAACTGAAGCCCAGTTTTGTAAAAAAGTCGATGGATTGCTTCAGATCCTTGACAGGTAGATTGACAAAGATTTTTCTAGCCATATCTTCTCCAATGATGTAGTTCTAATGTGAGCAATAATCGGTCTAATCCACGACTTTCAGACGTTTGTACTTCATGGATAACCACTACTTCTTGAGGTCAATCAAGGGCAAACGAACCAGTCTGAAGCTTTCCTGCACGACGGTAGACACTAACAATAGTGCCTTTGCTTGTGCTGCTAGAACTGACGAGTTTCAGCATGGATGGAACGGTGCCAGAGCCAAACAGCCGTTTGCCAGCTCCAAGGGTGACAGGAAAGATGAGCAGTCGATATTCATCAATCAGATCATGCTGAATCAGGGTTTGAGCCAGTCCACAACTACCATGAACTTGAATTTCACCTGAATAGCGTTGTTTCAGTTCATCAACTTCCTGAACGACATCGCGAATCAGTGAAGAGTTATGCCAATCGAATGTCGTCTTCGTTCGTGAAGCGATGTGCTTTGGTAGTGAATTCAGTTTGTTGGCAACGAGTTCTTCTGTGTCGGTGATGCGGGGCCAGTGAGCGGCAAAAATGTCGTAGGTGGTACGCCCCAGCAAGAATGCTTCTACCTTTGAGAAAATATCATCTATTGTCTTTCCCATTTCCTCATCAGCATGAGGAACCAGCCAACCCCCATAAGAAAAGTCGCCAGTTGTATCTTCACTTGGACCACCGGGAGCCTGCATCACTCCATCCAGGGTCAGAAACGTCGTTAATGTTAGTTCAGCCATCATTTACCTCTTATAGGTCTTTATCCAGGCGATCGCGTGTTAACCCACATTTGAGCCACAATCGCTTGAGCTTGCTGTAATACTGAATCTCTCCTAACTGATGCCGTCCACTGCCCGCTCGATTGCCGCAATGTCGATCTTGACCATTTGCATCATTGCTTCTTGGGCACGTCGGGCACGGGCTGTGTCGGGGTCGTTGATTAATTCCATCAATCGCTTAGGGACGATTTGCCAGGAAAGTCCCCATCGGTCTTTGACCCATCCACAGGCGACTTCCGAACCACCCTCTGTGAGAGCAGCCCAGAGGCGATCGACTTCAGCTTGGTCATCACAATGGATTTGAAACGACACAGCTTCAGTGAACGGAAACTGCGATCCGCCGTTTAACCCCACGTATTGCAGCCCAGCCAACGTGAATTCGACCGTCAAGACCATTCCAGCGGGTCCACTCGGCGTGTCAGCAGGAGACTTCAAAATGCGATCGATGTGCGAATTTGGCAGCAGTGAGACATAGAATTTAGCCGCTTCTTCAGCGTCGCCATTAAACCACAAACAAGAGACGATTTTTTGAGTTGTTAGCACTGGATTCCTCCTGTTACGCTTCTGACTTTAAGTCGCTGATTTCAAAAGCTACACATCGACAATCATCTCGAAGCCGCCATAAATCATCCGCTTGCCATCGAATGGCATTTCAGCATTTTGATTCTTTTCAGGCTGCATGCGTGGGTCTGCCATAACTTTCTTCCACCCCTCATCTCTGGCTTCGCGTGAGGGCCAAACAACCCAAGAAAAACAAACTGTTTCGTCTGCCTGACACTTAACAGCTAAAGGAAATGATGTGACTTCACCTTCAGGAACGTCATCTCCCCAACATTCAATCAACTTGAGTGCCCCGTATTCCTTAAATACGATCGCCGCGCTCTCTGCGTGTTGCTTGTAAACTTCTTTGTTGACTGTAGGAACCGCTAAAACAAAACCATCAACGTAAGGCATTGGATTTCTCCTTGCAATAGGGTTGCAATGTTTGTCTGTGCAATTGCACGAATCACATTCACGAATCACATTATTTTTGCGATTCTAGGTTTATTCAGTTGCCTGTAATTTCTGGAGATACTCATCCAGGCGATCGAAACTCTGTTCCCAAAATTGGTGATAGTGTTCCAGCCAGTCTGCTAAATCCTTCAGCGGTTCCGGATTGAGTTGGCAGGGTCGCCATTGGGCATCTCGACTGCGGGTAATCAGTTGAGCACGTTCTAATACTTTGAGATGTTTGGAGATGGCAGGCAAACTCATCTCAAACGGTTCGGCAAGTTCTGTGACGGTGGCTTCTCCCTGAGTGAGTTGCGCCAGAATTGCTCGACGGGTGGGGTCAGCGAGGGCAGCAAGGGTGAAACTCAGAGAATCAGTGGACATTTAATATTTAACCGCGCAGTTAATTAACTAATAGGTTAAATGTACTACTTTGATCTGTCAAGGGCAACCTCCACTGTTTTGGTGAACTTTTGTTCTGAAATTCTTGGAGCTACTTTAATTGCATGACCGTGAACAATACTGCCGCTGCCAATGCGGCGATCGTCCGTACATGGTTCCAGAATGTCCAATCGGTCAGGTATCTTGCCCAGAGTGTTGCCCCTTCTGGGCTGTCGGGCTTCACGCTTGCCAAAGCGTCATTCAGCGGCACATTAAATGCGATCGTCACTGCGATCGCGCCAATCAGGTAAAGCAAACTACCTGCTAGCAAATAGAAGGCACTCGGTTGCTGCCACTTGAATAAAACGGCGATCGCTAGAAAGAGACAAACGAAAGCCGTTCCAAACAACGCGAGCATGAATAACGGATTAATCGCCGTAATGTTCATTGATTGCATCGCGGCAATGCCTTGAGGTGGCTGGAGACGGGCGAGAGCAGGCATTACGAACGTGGAGAAAGCGAAGAACACTCCCGCATTTAGCCCACAGCCGAGTGCAGCGGCAAGCATTAGGGGGAAGTGCAAATTGTTAGCAGTTGCCATAAGCCTCCTACGAATTAATGTTAGTTTGACGGACTAGCCTATGTTGCATAGCGGTAGTTTGTTAACCTTAGACTGCCTGTTTCAACGTCTGAACCACTGTCGGATCACCTGTCCTTTCCACATCCAAAGTCCAGATAGGACAACAATTGGAATGTATACAAACTTAGTTGCAAATGCTTCATAAGATGTGTCCGCTACGGGTTCATAGATGTAGCCAACAATTGGAAAGCTCAAAAGAATGTGAACCCATCGCAGTATGATTCTTTCGGTACTTAGTTTCATATGACTTGGTTAATCCATAATCCCAACTAGAATCGTTACATCATCACAGTCTTGGACTTCTGTCGGTACGCAATTTTTCTGCATATCCTTCTGATTTGTTTTCTGATTTGTTTTCTGATTTGTCACCCTTTCAGCTTAGAGAAACGATCGCTGCTCAACTATCTAATTCTTGTGCAACTATCAGAATCTTGCGATCGGTTTCAAGCGTGTGATGGAATACCTCAACACGGATACAATCGAAACTAGACGCATTGGGTTCGCATGATGAAAGCTTCTGCTAATCGCCAGCTTGAATGTACTCACTTGCCCGTTCTGTCCAGTCGAGAACAGGGTTGGGAAAACATCCTGGTTGAGCAATTCCAGCCACCTGCGGGCGAATCGAGGTTTGATCAGGGTGATGAACATGCCATTTATCTATCTCTTGCACCTCGTCCAGTTCACCTGCTGCAAGTTCAGGGAGGCAAGACCTACACGGGGCTGTACGGCAAAGGAGACATTTCCATCATGCCTGCCCAGGTATCTTTTTTTTCTCGTTGGGATAGTGACGATCGCTTCTTGCTGATTCGGATTCCGTCTCGTTTCATCCAGAATGTTGCGAAAGAAACCATTAACAGGAATCCCGATCGCCTGGAACTCCTGCCCGTGTTTCAGGATCGTGATCCTCAGCTTGAGGCGATCGGGACGCTACTGCAAACTGAACTCAAGCAGGAAGACTCAAGTCGGCTCTACATTGAATCACTGGCAAATGTTCTGGCAGTTCATTTACTCAGACAATACGCGGCAACCAAGCCTCAAGTGACCGTGTATGAGGGTGGATTGCCCCAGCGTCAACTTTCACAAGTCTTAGACTACATTGACGACCATCTAGATCACGACATCAAATTGGCAGATTTAGCGGCGTTGTTGAATATGAGTCAGTTTCATTTCAGCCACATGTTTAAGCAGGCGATCGGCACATCTCCTTACCAATACCTGCTCCAGCAACGCATTGAACGGGCAAAGCAGTTGTTGAAGGAGGGCGATTGCTCCATCATAGAGATCGCTTTTCTGTGTGGATTCAACAGTCACAGTCACTTGAGCAAACAGTTTCGACAAGTCACAGGCATGACACCTAAAGCCTACAGAGCGAACTAAGCAATTTCATCGCTTATAAACGTTAGTTGAATCAAGTCTTGGAACCCTAAGAGCGCATTTCTAAAAAAAAGTTGAAATGAGAGACAAGTGAACGCTATTGAGATCAGGATAGAACAGAGGTTGATCTGGAGTTAGACACAATGGTGCTCTCGCCTAAAACTCGTCAGTTCTACCGAGCCAAAGCACGAGTTGCTAAGCGTTATAGTAGCGATTTGACAGAGCAAGAATGGGAAGTCATTCGTCCCCTGCTACCTCCTCAACCTCAAGGACGAGGACGCAAACGGGAAGTTGATGAACGAGAGATCCTCAATGGCATCTTCTATCAACTGCACAACGGGTGTATCTGGAGTGACCTGCCTAAAGACCTGCCTGCTTGGCAGACGGTATACAAGTATTTCCGTCGTTGGCAACGCAAGGGAGTGTGGCAACAGATTCATGACCAATTGCGGCAGTCAGTGCGAGTTTCAGTGGGGAAGAATCCTCATGCTAGTGCGGGCAGCATCGATAGTCAAACCGTCAAGACGACGGAAAAAAGGGGGAAGTCTACGGCTTCGATGGGGGCAAATTAATCAAAGGACGCAAGCGCTTTATTCTGGTCGATACCCTCGGACTGCTGATCTCAGTATTGATGATCAATGCCAATTGCTCGGAACAAAAAGGGGGAATGTTTGTCGTGCATGAAATGGCTCAAGCAGACGCAGAGACACTGCGATTGATTTGGGTTGATCAGGGCTATCAAGGCGAGAACTTTGCACGGGTCGTCGAGCAATTATGTGGGGCGACAGTAAAGGTTGTGAAGCGCACTGAAGCAGGATTCGTGGTTTTGCCCAAGCGGTGGATTGTGGAGCGTACTTTCGCTTGGCTTAGTCAGAATCGTCGTTTGAGCAAAGATTATGAACTTCTACCAGAGATGAGTGAGGCAATGATTCAAGCCGCAATGATTCGCTTAATGTTGCAACGTTTAGGGGAACAGCAGGAAGTGATTTAATCATTTATTTAGAAATACGCTCTAA
>PVWD01000063.1 GCA_003003615.1 filamentous cyanobacterium CCP2
CATATCGACTGCTTAAACGCGATTTACTCCACTATCGCACTATCACAACCGATCGCCCATTCAATCCTTCTGGCGACCGCTATAAAATAAGAAGTGAAACGAAAATAAAAAAATTGCAACTGCGCGATCGAGTAGCCCCCTAAATACTGTTATGACTCCAGCCGTTTTCATCGAAAAACTCCAAAAGCGATACGGTTCCCTTGAAGCCGTGAAAGATGTCTCTTTAAAAGTTGAACCAGGCGAAATATTTGGTTTATTGGGCCCCAACGGAGCCGGAAAAACAACGACATTGCGCTGCCTTTGCACCCTGACTCAACCCGATGCAGGGGCGATCGCCGTTTCTGGAGTTTCCGTCTTGGACAACCCCAAGCTCGCTCGGCAAAAGCTGGGATACGTGGCGCAGGAAGTCGCCTTAGATAAAGTCTTAACCGGACGAGAACTGCTGCAACTCCAAGCCGCTATTTACCATCTTCCGCCCGATTCGATCGCCGATCGGATTAACCAAATGCTCTCCTTATTGGGCTTAGAGGAATGGGCAGACAAGCGGACTGGAACCTATTCTGGCGGTTTGAAAAAACGGCTAGACTTAGCTGCCGGATTGCTACATCAGCCTGATGTATTGGTACTGGATGAACCGACCGTGGGGCTGGACATTGAAAGCCGGGTGGTCGTTTGGGACTTTTTGCGGCAACTGCGGGAAAATGGCACAACGGTATTGATCACCAGCCACTATTTAGAAGAAGTGGATGCGTTAGCCGATCGCGTTGCCATTATCGATAAAGGCGTGGTGATTGCATCAGGGACTCCTTCCGAGTTGAAAGACCGAATTGGTGGCGATCGAATTACCCTACGCATTCGAGAATTCACGCCAACGGAAGAAGCCGAAACCGTAAAGTCAATGCTGCAATCGATGCCGTTTGTGCAAGAGGTAATTATTAACGCTGCTCAGGGCAACTCTTTGAATCTGGTAGTCACGCCTCAAAATGATGCGCTAAGTGCGATTCAACGATCGCTCAATGACTCTGGGCTGCCCATCTTCGGCATTTCCCAGTCTCGCCCCAGCCTGGATGATGTGTATTTGGCTGCCACCGGAAAAACCCTAATGGATGCAGAACTGGCAGCAGCCGGAACCCGCGACTTGAAGGCAGAACGCAAGCAGAGTATGCGTTAGATAATTCTAATCATGATTCAGATCAACCCTCTGGTATTCAATGTTGACGAATTCATCGCTCAGTATGGCGATCAAGAGCAATTTGAACTGATTGATGGAGAGTTGATTGACATGGAGCCAACGGGTTTACATGAACAGGTCATTGGCTTCATTGCCCGAAAACTCAATGTTGAAATCGATCGCCTCGATTTACCCTACATCATTCCCCATCGGTGCTTGATTCGCCTATCCGATACCACCGCATTTCGTCCGGATTTCATTGTCCTGGATCAGACTCAACTGACCCAGGAACCGCTTTGGCAATACCAACCCGTTATTACGTCCAGTGTGGCCATCAAGCTCATTGCCGAAGTCGTCAGCACCAATTGGCAAAATGACTATGCCCGCAAGGTGGAAGATTATGCCCTATTGGGCGTACCGGAATATTGGATTGTGGATTATTTGGGTCTGGGTGGTCGAGAATACATCGGCAGTCCCAAACAACCCACTGTCACCGTTTGCCAATTAGCGGAGGAGTTTTATGAAAAACGTCTGTTTAGACAAAATGATCTCCTAATTTCTTCACTTTTTGCAGAACTACAACTTCGAGGAGAAGCCATCTTTGCGGCTGGACAATTATAAACGAGTTGCCTCAACTAACGCGATCGCACCCCTCCTTGCTGTTCAAACCAAGCCCGCAGTTGATCGAGACTACGGCACATCGTCAGCTTATCTAAATTGTCTACATGACTAAAGTAGCGGGCAATCTCAGCCAGTTGGCTCAGGTGTTCCTGGGTCGTTCGCTGGGACGGGCTGAGGAGGAGGATCACCACATGTACAGGCTGTTGGATACGATCGTGCTTTACCCCTTCCCGATGAATTCCTAAAAACATCTTTGTTTCCTTCAGTTCCCGTACTCTGGCGTGGGAAATAATCACTCCGGGCAAGAGTTCGCTGGCGTATCCCACATCATCGTAAACCAATGCTTTCAGCACAGAATTATGGCGCGGATCATTTGTGTCGATCGCCGTACTCAACAGCGCATCAACCGTCTTCTCATAGGAAGGAGTTGACAAATCAAGCAAAACCCGATTTTCTGCGAGAATATCTGGTAGTCCTTGCGGTTGAAGGGTGCTGACACTGCGAATTTCCTTCTCAGATGGATATAGCACCAGGAAGCTAGCATGTAAATCTGCCAGCATTTGCGGGAGCCGTGCCAAAGAGCGTTCATAGGCGATCGTCCCTTCACGGGCACTGAGGAGCACGATTAAATTTGTATCGTTCACTGAGCCCTGGATAGCCGGATCTAAAGCTTGCCAACTTGCAATTTGCATAAATGCGACATCGGCTTCAATTGTGACTTCATTAAAGTGTTGCCGAAAGCGATCGGCATTGTCTTGAACAACGAGAGCTTGAATGCTGGCACCTAATTGTGTGGCTAGTTGCTTGAGCGATCGAACCGCTTCATAAAACCCTGGATTATGGTCAACCAAAGGCGGCACAACCACCACTAACCGCTGGAATGTATTGATGGAATGCTCTAACTTGCAAACCCAAACCTGCTGGCTAGACTGCTCTAGCATCTGGTCAATTACCGTGCCAAAAATTCGCTGTTGCGCCGATCGCGCCCCATTCCAGCCAATCACAATATCACTGACGCGCCGTTCTGTTGCCGCTTCCACAATCCCTGATGCCGGATTTCGGGCCACGCGAGTCACCGGATTCACAGGGACATCAATCTCCGCCGCATGAACCACCGCATGGGCCAACAACCGTTCAGCCGCAGCCACATTACTCTCCGTGTTATCTGCCTCCAGTTCTTCCGCCACCACCGTCAGCGGAAATATCGTTTCTTCAGATTTGTTATCCCGTAGCAGGGATGCAATGTTCATTAACGCTTCGCTGGTGGATGGATTCGCCAATGGGACGAGAATTCGTTGGGGGGCTTGGCGCGGCTCATAGAGTTGCTCTTCTTCTTGCTCTTGGGCCACTTTACGCCCAAAGCGATCAACTACCCAGGGGCCGAGGATGCAAGTTGCAAAAATCATCAGCACTACGCCGTTTAAGACATCATCGCCAATAATGCCCAACTCATAACCCACCAGCGTGGCTGCTAGGGTAGCTGCTGCTTCGCAAGTAGACAGGCCAAAAATGACCCAACCCTGAGCATCGGAATAGTTGTAAATGCGGCGAGTCAGTCCGGCGGCGATCCATTTTGTGCCCACGTTGGTAGACAGCATGGCGATCATTACAATCCAGGCTGACCAACCGCTGGCTAGCACCGAAACATCTACCAGTAAACCAATAAAAATCAAGAAAAACGGAATGATAAATGTTTCGCCAAAGAACTGAATTCGGGTCATTAAGCGACTGCGTTCTGGAATTAACCGATTCAGCGTTAACCCCACCAAAAACGCACCAAGAATGGCTTCTGTCCCAACGGCACGAGCTAAATAAGCACCGATAAACACCACCGCCAGGACAAAAATAAACTCGCTTTTGCCACCATCTTCAACATTTCGGAAAAACCAGCGGGCTAATAACGGCAATAAGTAGACCACTGCCGCCACATAAATCACCATTGCCAAAGCAAGGGTAATCCAAAAGGTGGTGGTTAACTCTCCTTCAAACGCTCTTGCAACAACGACTAACACCAATAGGGCTACGGTATCGGTCAAAATTGTGCCGCCCACCGTTGTCACGACTGCATCGTTTTTCATGATGCCCAGCCGACTGACGATCGGATAAGGCACCAAGGTATGGGAGGCAAACATACTGGCAATCAAAATCGCCGCAGCCCAGCCGAAGCCGAGAACGTATCGGAAGAGGATGGTGCCTACTAGCTGGGGAATGGTAAACGTAATAATGCCAAAAACAAGGCTACGATCGCGGTTTTTGCGAAACTGAGACATGTTGATCTCTAGTCCCGACAAAAACATGATGTAGAGCAACCCCACATTGCCCAATAGCTCGATCGCTTGGCCACGCTCTAAAACATTTAAAACACTAGAGCCTAATACCACCCCTGCAATAATTGGCCCAATCAGCCCTGGCAACCGAAACCGCTCAAACAGCAGCGGAGTCACCAAGATCACGACCATACAAATTCCGAAGATCAAAATTGGATCTTCAACAGGGAGTGTTAACCCTAGGATTAATTCCATGTATGTCTCCTTATGGTGTTGGTAGGATGTATCGGTTTCCAATCGGTGAGGTGAATGTCAGCTTGATGAGGCTGCTCCGCGATCGAAGGGGGTATTTGAGGAGGCAGATACTGAGTATGAGATTCGCTCTGCACCACCATGACTGGACAGGGAGCATAACGCATCACGTAATCTGTCTTGCAGCCAAACAGCCGTTGTTTGAGTCCTAGCTTGCGGCTGCGTCCCATCACAATGAGATCAGCGCAGGAGTGTTTCGCCAAACGGCAAATCTGAACGCAAGCCTCTCCAACCTGGTGAATCACCTGAGTGCAGACCCCTTCTGCTTGAGCAACGGAGGCATAATCGCAAAGCCACTGATAGTCTTCATCCACTTGATCGCGATAGTCTTCATCTAGCTGTTGCAGTTTAGCCGGACTGACCAAACCAAAACCTGCATCAATGAAGGTGCCCATGTGTTCTGAGATCTTGAGGCTCGTGCAATGGGTCAAAATCAAAAGGCTATGGTGTTGCTGTGCCAGGATAAAGGCTTGCTCGAAAACTGCATTTGCCAAATCACAGCGATCGATCGCCGCTATAATTCGCCTAAACGGTGCATTCACTGAACTATCTCCAGAGTCTGAGCAGGTACAGTTAGCAAGCCGTAGCGATACCCGCTAAGGACACTGTTGTTTGACACATTGTAAAAATGGTGAAACTCAGTCTCCTCCCAATGCCGACGAAGTTAGCTGACGGGCTAGGACTGAGAGATGTCCCTCTTAGATCACGGTGGATGAATGCGTATCATCTACTCGTCTTTCCAAGATAAGCCCCAGAAAAAGGTTCCTCCGCTTCGATCGCAATCTCATTATTAGTGTTGAATGCCCTTGCGATTGAATTAGGCTGACTTGCTTAATTTCCAGGAATTATAGCATTGCCTTTGGGGGAGAAGTTCTTTCTGAAGATGTAGATTTATTCGATCGTTAGATAAACAAAAGATAAGCAAAAAAAGTAGTGCGATCGCCTTGCTGACATAGACAAGAGGGTTGCACTACGAGTAAAGAATTTAATTTTTTGGCACTTAGATAGGCATTGAATTCAGAGGCAAACGCGGTTCATTCCTGGCAAAATCGTTCCTGGCAAAATCTTGAGTGAAACTTGCCCTAACCCAAGTTTGATAGCAGGCTGACAATGCTTTCAAAAAATTCAGCAATTGTCGTTTGGATCTGCTGGATCTGCACATTGTGGGTCAGGTTCCACCAAAAGGAATGGTCAGCCGTATCAGCCGCCTCTTGAGCGACTTGAAGCAAAATCATTGCAGTGCGGTATGCCATATTGGGCTTTCTCCAGGCAACTTGGGATACACGGCTATCCTGGCAAGGGAATCTGGCAAACGAGAATAGCCCTTGAGAATCCATGCAAAAACTTCAAGCTCAAATCAGCAAATGATGAAGAAAACGGTGATTCTCCCGTTAATCTGGTCTTATCCTTGTGTCTTTTTACAAACTGGCTTTTCCGATGGCGGGTAAATTGCTTACTCTGGAAGTAGAGTTGCACTTTGTCCGATCGATGAATTCGATTGGAAAATGCTGCTTGGATGACCAGGTTAAACCATGCAAGCAAACCCAAAACCCCCTGTTGATCAATCTTCTACTGCCCTGACAGACTCTACTCTGTCGCAATATCCGATCGTGGCAAGAGATATCACGATGGTGTTTAATACGGGCGGAGAAGCCTATTGCGTCCTGAACCAGGTTGATCTGGAAGTGGCAAGTGGGACATTGCAATTTCTCATGGGGCCATCGGGGGTTGGCAAAACAACGCTCCTGTTCATCCTGGCGGGTATTTTGACTCCAACCGCTGGGCAAGTGTTCCTGCTAGGACAAGATATCCGGCACTGCCCTAAGGGAAATGCAGCAAAACTGCGTTTGGAACATGTGGGTTTTATTTTTCAAGACCTTAACCTACTGGCCGCGCTAACAACGCAAGAAAACGTTGAGTTGGCCTTACAAATGAAGGGAATCACAGGGGGCAAGGCACGCCAAGCAGCGCAAGCTCTCTTAGAAAAAGTCGGGCTGGCAGACAAAGCAGACAAGCTGCCCCGGAGTTTGTCGGGTGGTGAAAAGCAGCGAGTTGCCATTGCGCGAGGGCTTGCCGGACATCCCCAAATTCTATTTGCCGATGAACCGACTTCTGCACTGGATAGCCGTAACGGGCGGGCTGTAGTGGAACAGTTGCAAGAACTGGCTCACACCCATCAAGCTACTGTTCTCATGGCAACCCATGATCATCGCTTTACCAAATATGCCGATCGGATCTTGCATTTGGAGGATGGCAAGCTGCGCTAATTTGTTGAGCCGTTGAAATGAACTGAAATGAACTGATCAGGAGGCACAGTATGTATATTCGCGCCCTGTTTCGGGCTGCCCAGGTTGAAGGCGTTGCCGCACCCTACAACACCCTACACCTGAAGGTGTTTTATCCTGCCCAATCTTCAGATAGTGAACAAGAGCGAAATTTGGGTGAGGTTCCGGCAAATGCTCAGCAAGCTCCTTTTCCCGTCGTCATTTTGTTCAATGGGATCAATTGCGGCCCAGAAGTTTACCAATGGTTAGCCGTCAAGCTGGCAGAACGCGGATTGGTGGTCGTGACCTTTTCCTGGGTGTCTGAAAATTTGCCCGGCATGATCGCTCTCACCCCAGGGGTTGATCTCCAGGCATTGTTCCCCGGTGTGTATGGAACACGGCCAACGGCTTCTGCCCTGCCGACGATTCTCGCAGAACTGGAACAAATGCAGGCAAAAAGCGTTCTGGCAGGCTTGCTAGACTTGCAGCGAGTCATTTTAGGTGGGCATTCGGCGGGGGGAAGAGTGGCGATCGAAAGTGCAAATCCAGACTTCTTCCCGCAGGTGGTTGCTGCCTTTGCCTATGCTGCTCATTCCGCAGGGGTAACGCAACTGGGCTATGAACCGGGTACAATTCTGCCGCTGCCCGATCGATTGCCTTTGCTGCTGTTGGGCGGAACCAACGATGGGGTGATTGCTGAG
This sequence comes from filamentous cyanobacterium CCP2, assembly GCA_003003615.1. Classification (GTDB taxonomy): domain Bacteria; phylum Cyanobacteriota; class Cyanobacteriia; order Elainellales; family Elainellaceae; genus Egbenema. The sequence continues at coordinate 7,337 of PVWD01000063.1, forward strand.
AGTAGCCACCGCTATGGAGTCACCTGGGAAAAGCCCACCACTCCCGTATCGCGTACCTTTCAAGAGGCAATTCGGAAGGGACGGAAGGACAGTTATTTAGTGCTGATTGAAGGAGCAAATCACTTTTCAGTTGCCCATCCGTTTGATGCGACGACGGGCCGCCCCTTCCTGGATCTGCCTTCTACCCAGTCTGAGGAAGCAATTCGCAATGTTGTTTCAGCGGCGATCGGTTTATTTATTGATGCACATGTCCGTCATCAATCTTCTGCGTTAGGCGAACTGCATCAGCTTTTGAAGGAGAATCCATTCATTGCGCTATCTGAATGTAAGTAAGGGGGCAACGAATCGTTAAGCAGGACTTACGCAAGCTGTATTTCATGCCTCTAGATTTAGGGTAAGGTGGGCACTGCCCACCCTACAAATGAAGGTTTTGCGTAAGCTCTGGTTAAGGTTAGGATGGCTGAGGTAACTGAGTCCAATCAACGGATAGGTTTAGGAATCTGGGAACTGGTCGTCTAAGATGGCTAGGGTTATGGGTAGGGTATGGGTTAGGATGAAAAAATGGTTGCTTGGATACTCAGAAATGGATGAATTGGTTACCCCAGAGATACATCTAAAAACATCATCAAGATGAATCCTGCCATTACGCCGATCGTCCCAGCTTTTTCATAGCCCAAGCGATTGGATTCAGGAATGATTTCATCGCAAATCACGAACAGCATCGCTCCGGCTGCAAACCCCATTGCGATTGGCAAAACAGGCTGGGCGATCGTCACGGCAATGGCTCCAACAATCCCGCCTACTAGTTCCACCAAGCCCGTGAAAGCACTAATCAGGATGGCTTGCCGCTTGGAGTAGCCTTCCGACAGCAACGATAGGGAAACTACTAGTCCTTCTGGAATGTTTTGTAAAAAAATGCCAGCCGTTAAAGCAATCCCGTTGGCAATGTTCTCGCCGCCAAAGCCAACCCCCACCGCCAACCCTTCTGGAAAATTATGAATGGCGATCGCAATGACAAATAGCCATACCCGCTTGAGATTAATTAAGTCAGACCCTTCCCTACCTTTAAAGAAATGTTCGTGGGGAAAATACTGGTGACTCAACCACAGAAATACGCCACCCAAAATAATGCCCGTTGTAATCACCAGAGCCGCCGTGATGTTGTTTCCCAAAGCCTCATCTGCTGCTTCAATGCCTGGAATAATTAATGAAAAGGCCGTTGCAGCCAGCATGACTCCTGCCCCAAAGCCCAACATAATACCCTGGGCATGGGGAGTGATGCGTTTAATGAACAACGTGGGGAGAGCCCCCAAGCCCGTGCCAAGGCTGGCAATCAGACTACCAATAATTCCGAGGTAAATGCTAGAGGCAGGCATGGATGAGGAAGGAGCGGTAAAGGATAAAGGGAACGAGCAGAGGAAGACAGGCAGAATGAATGGAGTTAAAGCGGTTCATACTGTCTGCCGCGCCATTGGGTGGGGGTGCGGAAAGAGGACAGCAAAATTCGATAAACCGCGAGGGGGTCGGCTAGGGGAGCTAACCAGAAAGACCACGAAGGGACAGACGGAGTGAATTCATAGGAAGAGGCGATCGCCCCTTGCAGCGCAAACCGGATTAGCAGCAGGGCACTGTTTAAGCCAAAAGCGAGGCGAACGGGTAAGTCGGTATAACCCATCCTTAGGCAAAGGGCAAAACCCAGGGTGGCAATGAGCGGCAGTCCTTGTACGGCCATTAAAAACCCTAAATCGCCCCATTTTTGGGCAGTTGAGGATGCATCTTTTAGATCAAGCGATCGGCCCCATTCTTGCCAGGTTTCCTGCATCCCTTCATACATTCGCACCTTAAGCAGGTTAGAGCCGTCCAAGAAGCCAACCTTTGCCCCTAAACGAGCCGCATTTCGCGCCAAGGTGACATCATCGCAGAAAGAACGACGGGCACTGGTATAGCCATCTAGCTGGGTGAGCAGCGATCGACGGCAGAGAAAACACTGTCCATTTGCCATGACCCGCTCCGAGCCATCCGCCGCACTTCCGGCCGCCCCAAAGCGATACACCAGGGTGATTAACAAAGCAGGCTGCAACCAAAACTCACCCAACTCCTTGAGAATGAACTGGGGAGCCAGGGAAATCAGATCATACCCCCCTTGCTGGGCCGTTTTCACGAGGCTGGCAACCAGTCCAGGCTGCGGACGAGTATCCGCATCAATGCCTAGAATCCATTCACTTTCAGGAGAGCTATGCAAGAAGCCCGTATGGAGGGCCCACGGCCGACCCACCCACCCAAACGGCAACGGATCATCTGTGATCACACGAAAGCGTGGATCACGGCTCTGGGCAGCCTTCACCAAATCCACCGTCCCATCCTGCGATCGGCTGTCTACAACAATAATTTCTCGGACTTCATAGCCCTGCCGAGTCAACCCTTCCAAACAAGGAGAAATTCGGGCGGCTTCATTCAGGGTTGGCACAACCACGCTGACTGAACCTAAGAGGTCAGGTGTCGCAGATTGAGGACATAGGGGCGGCTGACGGCCGGGGGCTTGCAGCAACCGGGACAGCAAAATCGCAACAGCAGGCAACTGAATCAGCAGCAACAGCAGGGCCACTGCCCCAACCCAGTCCTGCCCAACCCAGCCTTGAATATCCACCCATTCGTTCTGCATTCTCTTGGAGCTAACCGTTTCTAGACATTACAAATTCTAGACTTTACAAGGCGTTTCCACATTTTCAAACCGTAGCTTCGTTTGGAGGTGCAATCTCGGCATTCCAAGAGGGCATCCTGAAGGCATCACCATTCCTCAATGTAAAGCAAGAACGATGCCGCTTGTGACTTGGAACGACTCCTTCAGCGTTGGCATTCCAGAAATCGATCGCCAGCACAAACAGTTAATCGAACAGTTGAATACCCTCATTGATGCCCTGGACGCAAACCAAAGCCTAGACAAAATCCAAACGATCGTCCAGTTTATTGAGCGTTACGCAACCCAGCACTTTAGATACGAAGAAGACCGCCTCCACTGCTGTCAATGTCCTGTTGTTCAGGGTGCTGCCCATCGCCAATTTACCCAGGTGCTGCAAGAAGTCAAAGACGAGTTAGAGCAGAAGGGGACAGGCCCATCCCTCACGACCAAAGTCCAAGAGCATCTGCTTGACTGGCTGATTCACCACATCAAGCAGATTGACAATCAAATTCAACCCCACCTGAGCGAAACTAGCTCTTCGTCACGACAACGACCGGATTAGAAGGAGCTTGGTTTCCAACGGTTGTCAGGCTGCCATCTGACGCAGCGAGGGCACCATTCACCGACTGAGTTGCCAACGTTGCCGATTGAGCTTGCTTTAACTTCCAGCACAGCACCGCAGGTACAGCCCCCAGCACAATCCCTAAGCCAATGGGAACCCAAAAACCTGCCCCAATGCTCATCACCATTGCAAAAGCAAAGTTGCCTAAATATACCGTCAATGGAAAATTCAGTTGGTCAGGCTGCAACACGATCGGCTGATTCCGCCAGAGCAAAGCCGCAACCGTCATAAACACAAAGCCTGTACCCAACCAGCCAGCAAAATTCTGGTAAGGCATTCCAAAAAACGCACCAGGTTGATGCCAATACCAGAAGGGTAGGGCCGTTTGGCTCATGGCCGGATCTAGCACAAAATCCCAGGAGGTAAGAAGCAACGAACCCAATCCGATCGCCCCAATGTGCCAGAACCAGCCACGTCGATGAGCAAACACCGCACCTAGCCCGGCCCGCGCCAGCAGATAAGACGATAACCCCAGATAAAACCAGGATAAGGGAATAGTGAAGGGGACTAGCCCAGCAATTTTGTAGCCCAAACCACTCAGATAGCTGTAATGCCCAAAGGGAAACCCTGTGCTGGTGCCCAAAAGTTCACTACTCAACGAGATGAACACCGCAGGTAGCATAAAGCACAGCCAGTTCCGCACTCCTAACGTCCGGTAGGCGTAAATCGCAACCGCAATGGTGCCCAATACAATATAAGCAACACCGCCGCCAGCCATACTCCAGCGAAAGAGGGTTTGCCCAGCCGGTACGAACGACAAAAACTCAGGGTGAGGCATGACTAACAACAATCCTGCCAATCCGAACGCCATTGACACCAGGTGTCCAATTAAAGTAAAGCGTTCAATCTTTTCCAACCGCTCCATCACAAACTCTCCAGAGTGCTTAAAAGCCACACATTGACGCAGGGGCGAGGTTAAACGTTAACAGCATCCACTCCCATTACAGATTACTGCAAAATTATAAGATTTGTAAATTAAAGGCATTGAGGCTCTGGATGCTGAAAGCTCATCAGACTTGTCAAAACCCACCCAAATGCAACACAGTTCTATAGACTTCTAATGGATAGATTACCTTAACGCACAAATTAGAACTGTGGCGATCGTACACATCATTATCGGCCTGGTTGTCTTCCTGATTCTGTTGATCGGACTGCTGCTCCTAATCTTTGAGATGCAGTTCCGTCGTCGTCCGGGCAATCGCCTAGAGCTAACCCTGGGCGAGTGGGATCTAGAAACCTACGAGCCAAATCATTATTTGCTGGTTGGAGAATTGGAGCTCATCAACCAGACTAAACGCCTGGAAGTTATGGTTCCTGAACTCTGGGCAGAAGTCACCTTGCTCTCCAAAGCGAGCTTGAACGACGTTCAAACGACAATTCAAATTACACCTCACCACCCAGATGCCTCCGCCCGTCCAGATGGCTACTGGTTTGGCTACATCGTCAAGCGCAAGCCAACCCGCCTGGAAATTGCGGTGGATATGACTGGGAAAGACTTGTCTCCTCTGGAATCTGCCTGGCTGCGCGTCCATTACGTCACCTATGGCCCCCAAGGTCGCATTCCCAAAGTCCGGCATGTGATTGTGCCCCTTAAATTTCCGGCTTCAGAAGAAGGGTATCGCTGGCGGCCGGCGGTGAATGCTGATGTATTGCCAGTCCGAACCCATCTTTTAACTCATTTAGATGATCCGGCTGAAGTGGTTAAACGCTACGCACTGCCCTATGCCCAACCGGGAGACATCATCACCCTTGGGGAAACCCCCGTTGCGTTGATGCAAGGACGGTTTCGTCATCCCACGGATGTGCGTCCAGGCTGGCTAGCTCGACGGCTGTGCTATTACTTTATGCCGACCTCTAGCTTGGCAACTGCTTGCGGAATGCAAACTTTAGTGGATTTAGTGGGGGCATGGAGAGTCCTGTTTGCGTTTCTGGGAGGGGCAGTGAGCAAAAAGCTGTTGGGTAAACCAGGCATGTTTTATGTTCTGGCAGGGGAACAGGCCCGTCTCATTGATGATGTGACGGGAACCCTGCCGCCTTACGATCAATTTATCGTGTTGGGCCCGGAAAACCCCCAGCAAGTGGTGGATCGAATCTATCAAGAGACTGGGTTAGCTGCGGCGATCGTAGACGCAAACGATCTGAAAGCAGTTAAGATATTGGCAGCGACTCCAGGTACTTCCCTGGAGTTTTTGGAGCAGGCCCTCATTAGCAATCCAGCAGGCAATGCCGATGAACAAACTCCACTGGTGCTAATCCGTCCCACTCCGACAGCGTAGTTCATCCGTGAGTTTCTATGACCTCAGCGTCTCCCCAAACCTCAACCAGTGTTACGGTTCGCCCTGTCCAATACCGGGATTTGGACGAACTTGCCCGTCTGACGGCTAGCGACGCTGGAACAGAAGAAAGCGGCAATCTGGTAGATTTGGGGCGACAAATCCGCCAAATTCGTCGTTGGTATAGACCTTTTCGGGTTTTGAGCGTTTTTCCAAATCCGCTCCAGCATTTCTTTGGCACCTATGTGGCAGAGCAAGCTGGGCAGCTTTGCGGTTTGATTCAGGTTTCACCCTTTAACCGCACCCGCAGTACGTGGCGAGTGGATCATGTCATGGTTGGGGAACCACTTGCCCCAACGAACCCAGAGCAGCCGTTGTCGATGGATATTGGGTCGCAGCTTTTACGATACTGTTTCCAGGCAATTTGGGAAGCGCGAACTTGGCTGATTGAAGTCAACGTCAATGACAAGGCGACGCTGGCTCTATACCGCCACAACGGTTTTCAGACGTTGGCCAAGATGACCTACTGGGAAATTGCCCCTGAGCAACTGCAAGGTCTTGCCGATCGCGAACCTGATTTGCCTAACCTGCTCCCCATCAGCAATGCCGATGCCAGCTTGCTCCATCAACTGGATACGGTATCGATGCCTCCGTTAGTACGTCAGGTGTTCGATCGCCATGTGATTGACTTTAAGACCAACCTGTTTGGGGCAATGATGGGCAGCCTCAAGCGGTGGATGAGCCATACCGACGTGGTGAGTGGCTATGTGTTTGAACCTCAGCGTAAAGCGGCGATCGGCTATTTCCGAGTTCACCTCAACCGGGATGGCAGTAAGCCTCATTCAGCCCAGTTAACCGTTCATCCGGCGTACACCTGGCTCTATCCTGAACTGTTGGCTCAAATGGCACGAGTCACCAAGGATTACCCAAATCAGCCGCTTCACCTGCTTTCCGCCGACTATCAGCCAGAGCGGGAAGAATATTTGGAGCAAATCGGGGCTGCCCGCATTGAACACACCTTGATGATGTCTCGCTCGGTGTGGCACAAACTGCGAGAGTCAAAATTTGCCCTGGATGGATTGCAGCTTTCTGAAGTCTTACAAGGACTCCAGCCTGCCCGGAAACCTGTTCCAGGACGGTTTTCGCTGCATCCCCCCCTAGAGAACCGCAATGGAGCAACCAAAACGCCGCCCACCGATCGCCCGGAAGATAGCTAGTTTCCCTTATCTCTTTTTCACCCATGACCTCAACCCGCATTTCCGCCCTAGGTTTAGATGTCGGCAAGAAGCGGATTGGGGTGTCTGGCTGCGATGGCACAGGACTCATTGCCACAGGGCTGATGACCTTAGAGCGACGATCGTTTCAGCAGGATGTTGAAATATTGCGCCAGTTAGCTGAAGAACGACAAGTTGATGTATTGGTTGTCGGATTGCCGTATACCATGAGCGGCGAACTGGGCTTTCAGGCAAAACAAGTCCAAAAGTTTGCAACTCGCCTGAGTAAGGCTTTACAACTGCCAGTGGAGTATGTGGATGAGCGGTTGACCTCAGTGCAGGCAGAGCAACTGCTTCAAGCCGAGCGACGTTCTCCCTCTCGCCACAAAGCCATGATCGATCGCAAGGCGGCCGCAATCATCTTGCAGCAATGGCTGGATGAACGGCGGAACACAATCCCTCTAAATGCAACTTAAACGATTGAAAATTCGGAGCGTAAGACGCAGAGTGAAGTATGATTGGCAGTGGTTATGTTGGCAACCGATGATTTTGCCATTTAACATTAGAAACTCATATGAATATTCATATGATCTAGACCTCTTGCAGATTGATTTGAGGAAGAGCGTTGCTCTCGCTAAAATCAACTTTAAAAAGCTAGTTTTGCTGGTTTGCAAGAGAGCCAATGCATAGGAAAACGCGGGAATGGATAGAACAGCAATGGAAGGTGATGCACAAACTGTAAGTTTAATGGATGAAGAGGGACGATCGCTCCTTTGCTATGTCGAGCAATCCATGCAGGTGAAAGGCAAAGAGTACGTTCTGCTACTGCCTGTTGATACCCCCATTGAAATTTTTGCATGGGCGGAAGACGAGGAAAGTGACGATGAACTGCTCATGGATATTGACGATGACGAATTAGAGGATGTATTTTCTACCGCTAGAGCTGTCTTGGCTGAACAAGACCTGATGCTGCACTACACGGCCCTCACCCTCACTGCCAGCGGAGACTTACCAGAAATTGACGAAGACGATATCATCTCGCTAGATATCGAAGATGGTGATGAGGGGGAACTGAACATGGAACAGTTTCAGCAGTTGGCCTCCTTCTTCTATGAAGAGCAAGAGTACGTTGTGTGTACTCCCCTTGATCCCCTTTTGTTTTTCGCGCAAATGACCCCTGCCGGGAAACCTGAACTACTCTCCCCAGAAGACTTTCAAACACTGATGGCACTGGATGAGTTTCAGGATTTCCGAGCCCAGTTAGAAAAGCAGGCAGAAATGATGGATGACGAACTAGAGTAATCTCAAAATCCCTCTAGCCCCTTTATTCAGCAATGACAGCACTTTCACGTATTTCTAAATGGTTCTTTTATCTCATCTTGCTACCCGCGACCATTGGCGTTTGCGGTTGGCAGGGTTGGGCGTGGTGGAGTTGGGCCAGTGCCCCGGTGGCGGAAACTGAACAAACAGCGACTGAAACCGGCTCTGGGGCTGTTCCTATCGGAAATAATGCGGTTCAGCTACAAGTTCCTCCTGGCAGCACGGCCCAAGAGATCGGCGAGAACCTGAAGGCGATCGGCTTAATTCGTTCCACAACAGCCTGGAACCTGTGGACACGGTGGCAAACCCTCCGCGATCGCAGCGGCAGCTTTCAGGCAGGAACCTACGAAATATCGCCGACTGAGCCATTAGAGGTGATTGCCAGCAAAATTTGGACGGGTTCAATTACTGAGCGCAGTTTCACCATTCCAGAGGGCTGGTCAATCCGGGAAATGGCAGCCTACTTTGAAGATCAGGGCTTCTTTTCGGCCGAAGAATTTGTTGCCGCAACGCAGCAGATTCCCACTGAGCAATATCCGTGGCTCTCGCCAGACTTGCCCCACCTGGAAGGGTTTTTGTATCCTGACACTTACAAAGTGGCGGAAGACACTAGCCCCACAGCGATTGTTTATCAAATGCTCGATCGCTTTGAAGAGGTGGCCTTGCCCATCTATGAGAATGGTCAAGCTCGAACAAACTATACCTTTCTGGAATGGGTGACGCTAGCAAGCATTGTGGAAAAGGAAACGGTGGTTGATGAGGAGCGTCCAGAAATTGCGGGGGTGTTTGCTCGACGGCTGCAAGAGGGGATTCCTCTGGGGGCTGACCCTACGGTGGAATACGCTCTGGGAATTCGGCAAACCGAAGACCAACCGCTGACCTATGCTCAGGTTAGTGTCCCTTCTCCCTACAATACCTACATTAATGCAGGGCTTCCCCCTACACCGATCGCCAGTCCGGGTATATCTAGCCTGGATGTTTCGATCGAACCGCCCGATACGGAGTATTTATACTTTGTAGCCCGGTACGATGGAACCCATGTGTTTAGCCGAACGTTGGCAGAACATGAAGCGGCCCAAGCAGCCATTCAAGATGGCCGATCGGCTCAGAGCGAGTCCCTATTGGACACTACCAACTAACCGATCGCCTATGATTGAGCAATCAGGCTTGTTCATCCGTTAGAGTGAGGTTAGTTCTCACCAACATCAGGGGAAAAATGTTAAAAGACCTCAGGCAGATCCAATTCTGCCTCCTTTCTTTTTTGCACCTATATCATTAAACTCCTATGCCTTGGGTAACGCTGCTGCAACCTGACCTGATTTTAGGTAGCTCCATTCTCGACCTCACTCCAGAGCGACTTCAGGAATTCAACCTTAAGGGCTTGGTTCTAGATGTAGACGATACCCTGGTGCCCGTTTCCATGAGTGAAGCTTCGCCGGAACTGCGGGAATGGGTGACATCCGTTCGGCATACTGTGGATTTATGGCTGGTCAGCAATAACATTAGCCAGTCTCGGATTAGCCGGATTGCAAAGTCGCTGAATGTGCCGTACATCCTGGGGGCAGGTAAACCTTCGCGGCGAAAGTTAAGACAAGCGGTGTCGGCAATGGGGCTGCCAGCAGAACAGGTTGCAATGGTGGGCGATCGGCTGTTTACGGATGTTTTGGCGGGAAACCGTTTGGGGATGTTTACGATTTTGGTTGAGCCAATGGTTAACCCAGCAAAGATGAGCCATCGCCATATGCTAAGAGATTTTGAAGTGTGGCTTTCCCAAAGTCTGGGTGCAACTTTGCCCTTTGAGCAACAAAACGCAACAAATCCAGACAAACTTTAATCTGAAGCAACGAATATAAAAAAAGAATTAAGGAATCTGTGGCAGTTTGGTTTTCATTGATACGATGTTGGCATATTGAATGGGGTCAACAATTATAAAGACCCTAGCCGTTAAATCACGATAGATACATAGCAAGGTGCTGGTTCTCGCAGATAGAGGGCTGGCATTTTGCTTTGATGGGGTTTTGTTGCTGGGTGGATATGGCAACGGATGGAAAGGTTCAGACAATCTCAGGTGATAGAACTCCCCAAACGGATAGGTTTGGCAATATGAAACTGTCCTAATGTGCCTTCGTGCTGCTATACAATCCTTGAGCCAGATCCAATGGGTAGTCCTGTCGAACTCTTGTGGGGTGGGCATTTTGGCTGCCTAGTCATGCAACAAAACGATCGCACAGGTTATTTAATTCCCATCCTCATCCAAGTTGTTGCGCCGATCGCCCCATTTTTTTGGGTGGATAATGCGATCGGCTTGGTTGTTCCTTTCACCTGCAATTGATTCGCGGCTGGTGTATCGGGTTAATCAACCCAGTCAACCCCAATAAAACGATCGCTACAACTATCCCGATCGCTAAAATAACAGAGTAACGGGAGATGTAAGAATCCGATGCTGACTCAGTATATTCAGGCAGCGATGCAGAAGGCTACCTTTGAAGTGTTCCAAGAGGATGGCAGCTTCTATGGTGAAATACCTGGTTTTCAAGGTGTTTGGGCGAATGCTACGACCTTAGAGGGCTGTCGGGAAGAACTCCAATCCGTGTTAGAGGACTGGATTTTGGTCAGAATTGCCGATCATTTACCGTTGCCGATCGTGAATGGCATTGAGCTTAAACCTCAAGAAGAGGTTGCCTGATGCCCAAATTTGGCCCAATCAAGCGACAGGATTTGATCCGCTACTTGAAACAACTGGGCTTTGTTGGGCCAACTCAGGGCGGTAAGCATCAACACATGAAGAAGGAAGGAATTACACTGACGATTCCCAATCCTCATCAAGGAGATATTAGTCGGGAACTGCTATCCCGAATTTTGAAACAAGCTGGTATCACTCGTGAGGAATGGGAAAATCTTTAGGATCTAGGGAAACTAAACAAGCTAAAACTGGGGTGGTCATCCTACCTATCCTGCCATATAGCTTCTAGCGATCGACTGTCAGTTGCCAGGAAGCTCAGAAGTGGAGCGATCGGTTGCACAATCCCTTGAGTCGGTTCACAGGTTGTTAGGGGATTGCGGTTTTCTGAATAGGCAGGCAGGATAACCGCTCCACAGGAGTGCCGGGGGTAGGCACTGCCCACCTAAAGCCGTTAGCGAAGCTATCCGAAGGAATCGCCTCTCATTAAGGCTGGTTTCTCAGTTCTCGGACAATTTCCTGAGCCAGGTTTCTTGACCAGAGGGAATCAAAGGGACAAAGAATTTGGCGGTTTTCGGGAGAAGTCCAGACGAGGGCATCTTCTATGTCTGAAATTCGGTAGGCTTCGTTGAGCAGGATGCGGGTGAGGAGTTGGTGAAGGACGATCGCCTGTTCATCAGTAAGGACAATCATGGGCGGACTCCTCGATCGGTTTTGGACAAAATCACGAGGGCTTTGTCGATGTCTCGAACTTTGATGGCTCTCAATGCGGTGAGGAGCGATTCCTTCGGATAGCTTCGCTGACGGATTTGGGCGACTTCATCGTCAGTGAGGGTAATCATAGGTCAAACTCCATAAATAAAACATTTTTTGCTGACCGTGTTGCAGTCGTGCAGTGTGGCAGTAAGTAAGTAAATAGTATGGCATGATGAGTCGGTCTGTCCATACCTTGCTGGAATGTCGCCTAACCCGGTCGGAAAATCTAACCTGAGAATCACTATCGATACTACTGACATCACACTATTGAGGCGATTAAGTGGGGTGACAGGTCGATCGATCAGTAGCTTAGTGGGTGAGGCACTACAGGATTATTTTGTTAGAGAGGATATTCAGCAGGTCATCGATCTCTACAATCTGGAAGCTGAAGTAAACGATTCCAATGATGGGTGATCCTGACTGAACTCTTGTGGGGTGGGCATCTTGCCCGCCGAGTCATGCAACAAAACGATCGCACAGGTTATTTAATTCCCATTCTCATCCAAGTTGTTTCTGGAACGATCGCTATCTGAAATCAGAGGATATTCGGGAAGAGATTGAATATCACAAGCTTGAGGGACGAGAAAAGGATTGAGGAGAGGGGCACTGAGGCGATCGCCTCCTCCTTTTGTGTGGATAATGCGATCGGCTTTGTTCTGCCATTCACCTGTTATGTTTTTCACTACTGTGACACACTGGTACTAGTGTAGGAGTATCTACTAGTTTATTGAAAACACTTTATCTGGATTAATTCAGCCTTAGCAGTTGACACCAAATTCGCAAATTGCTAAGATACTGCTAATTCGCAAATTGCTAAGTTTTTATGGATAGAAAGCGATCTCCGCCTTGTTAGGGCTGCATTAACTCTCTAGCTAGTGCAAACATAAATTTCTCAAGGAAACTGTGTTTGGGTCGATCACTAGTCATGGTTCTTGCGGCTCCATCCGTTCAGTTCAATCTACATCGTTCGTTTATGGAAGTTATTCACCATGATTATCAAGCCTGAAAACTCAGCCCAGTCTGTGATACATGGGCTAAAAGGAGGTTGCCTATCGAAACAATCAATTGACTCACTTACAATAAAATATTTGCGTTGCCCCAAAGCTAGTTTCTCCCCTGGCTTTCGACAAACACAGCAAAATCTTAAGTGCAGGCTTGGGAAACGGCTGAGTTTTGTCGATAGGCGAATGATGAGTCGTTTAGACGAGGGTAAGCGTTGTGAATAGGTTTTTCACGTTGTTGACTGCTGAATCCGATCTAATGGGCAAGATCTATGCTGTTATGCATCCAGACTATGCTGAGTCTTTTACGCAAGTTGAGACAAATGCTAATTGCAGCTATCCGATTTTGTGGTTTAGGTGTATCAGCAGCAAATTTTTCTCTCTCGACAATTGCTCCTTTAACCAACAACGCTCTGCTACGAGGAGATCTGCATTGAGGCTGTTCGTGATGTCATTTGTGCAAACGCATTTAATAAGAAAATGTAGTTTGTGTAGACATCGCGGGCATCCTCTCATTACTCGCGATGTTCTTTTTGACGCACATTTGTCTTAATGCTCTCTCTCAAGGATTACCTCGTTTTCCTTGAATTAGGAGACTAGATGGACATTATCCATCGTTCAAAAATTCGCGAATTTTTAAACAGTCACCCCGAAGCTACAACTACTTTGTCACTTTGGAACAAAATCATTTCCGTTGGAGAATGGAAGGACTTGCAGAACTTATGTTTGACTTATCCAGGAGTGAAGCAAGTCTTCAATGATACAGTTTTTAATGTCGGCAATGGAAGCTACTTGATTGTGACTCGTATCGATTACAAGAACCAAAAGCTCTTCGTCCGCAAAATCCTCGGTTGTGAGGATTATGATCAAGAAAAATGGTAAAACTGAAGCCAACACCTATCTTGAGTTGCTGGCAAAATTTCCACCTCGACCAATCAAGTCGGAGTTCGAGCTAAATTCAGTACAAGGCGTTGTTGATTCTTTGTTAGAAAAGAGCGAGCTAACTGAAGATGAGCACGATTATCTGCACATTCTAGGTACTCTGATACAGGATTATGAAGAACGCCATATTTCAATTCCTGATGTACAAGGAATTGATCTGATTAAGGCACTTATTCAAGAACATAATCTGCGCCAGAAAGATCTCGTTCACATTTTTAAGACGGAATCAATTGTCTCTGCAATTTTGAAAGGGCAGCGCAATCTAACCGTTGAACATATTCAAAAGCTTGCAGAACATTTTCATATTTCGCCTTCTGCATTCTTTCCGCTGTAGACTATTAAACTCAGTTAGTTTATTGTTTGGCGGCGATTAAGGTCAGTGGTTCTGAACTACTGACCAAATTTTTCATTCAGCAGGAGCTAAAGCTATGGGAATCAAAGTTATGGAGACTGTTACTCAGCTAGGTTGGATTATTATTGAGTATTCAATAAATAAAGGTCTAGATTATGTGTTTAGGAGAGAAACTAAGAAAGCATTAATTTACAAACAGGATAATTATCTTCTGTCTGACGTTTATGGAGCAGAACTACTTAAATCACTGTTGGAAGAGCATGACCTACGCTTAAAAGATCTTGCGAGTATTTTTAGGACAAGAACAGAGTGCATTGCCGTCTTACATGGGCAGCAGGAGTTAACACTTGACCACATTCAGAAGTTGTCTGATCTGTTTCACATTTCTCCTCTTGCTTTCTTCCCAAGCAAAACGGAATTTATCCAGAGCTAGTAAACTACTTCACCCCATAACCCAAAAGCCTGTGCCACCCTAGGTTTGCGGACGAAAAAACTTGATCGAATTGTATCTACCCCTATGCGATAGTTGGATGGTTCTTGATAACTCTGAGCCAGAACTTCAATTCATTGCAGAACAGGTGATTAGCCAGGAACCTGTTATCTATGATTGGGAAACATGGAGTCAAATTATTGGATAAAGCAATGACAGAAAGCAAAGCGAAGACACAACATCAAGCCATTTACGCTGGAGCAAAAGCCGCGATCGCCCAGGCTCTCGAACGTCACCGCAAACTTAGAGAATCGATCGCCATTTGGTGCGATGGCAAAGTCGTCATCCTACCTGCCGACCAAATTCCCTCACCGCAGACCTCTCATCCTGAATCCAATTCATCTGCACAGCAGGAGTCATGAAAAGGCAGTGTACCATACCTAAGTCAGATAATGCAGTCCACACAAAACGTATCCACTGCTCAGTTAACTAGAACTGAACGCTCACTTCACAAGGGTTCGGAGCCGATTATGAGTACGTTAAACTGATAGCAAACAGACTCCATCTCGCAAATTCTCCAATGACCCTATCACCGAATTGACAAGGCTTCGCCGATCGCTAAAACGATCGCAGCTCTTGCTACTCAAAACAAGACGAACTCTATCCTGGTTCACGCAGTTAAATTGATTTTTATTTTCGAGGATCAGCTATGGACTACCGAAACCATATCACGATCGAACCGAACAAACGCGGTGGTAAGCCTTGCGTCCGTGGTTTACGAATTACGGTTTATGAAGTGCTTGAGTACCTGGCTTCCGAGATGACCGAAGCAGAAATCCTCGACGATTTTCCTGATCTGACGCGAGAAGATTTAAAAGCCTGCATTGCTTATGCTGCTGACCGTGAACGGCGATTTATGACCGCTTCATTACCTGCATGAAATTACTTTTTGATGAAAACCTATCGCCCAAACTACCAAATCGTTTAAGTGATCTTTTCCCAAACTCCCTTCATGTCCGAGATATTGGAATGAAAGCAACGATCGATCCAATTGTTTGGGATTATGCAAAAAACAATGATTTGATGATTGTCTCGAAAGATGCTGATATGCACGACCTGAGCCTAGTATTTGGCAATCCGCCGAAAGTTATTTGGCTTCGCCTTGGAAACTGTTCGACATCACAAGTCGAAAATTTGCTGCGTCGAAGTTTTGCTGCGATCAAATTGTTTTATGAAGATGAGAGTTTATCACTACTCGCCTTATCATAATGCGCTGATAGCTTTGGATATCTTGCTGTAAGTATGGGCAGTACTGGACTCGAACCAGTGACATCCTGCTTGTAAGGCAGGCGCTCTACCAACTGAGCTAACCGCCCGGGCGGTGTGCAATCAATCGCACAATTACTAATAGTAGCAGAACGATCGCATTTTGCAAGCCCACCCGGAAATAAATTTTGAAACCTAGGTTAATGTGGTTTCCTGGCAGTGTCCCTCACCGACGTGCCCCAAGGAAGGCAAAATTTCCAACAGCGTGGAATATTCTGCATCAGACAGTTGTTCTTGAAGCTGAGTCGAGTTTGCATCTAGCTGGTTATTTTGGGCGATCGCAGCAAATGGATCAAACCCTAAAGCCCCCGTATTAATTTCATCATCGGCTGGAGCTTCCGCATCGCCAAACAAATGGTCAAAATGAAATGTGGCTTCCAGATCTGCCGCATCCCCTGCCTCCAAAAAGCCTTTCCGCTCATCCCCCACAAAATCACCGCAGACAAATGCCAATTCCTCCTCAAACCGCAGCGTAAAGTCGATCGTTTCTCCATCCTTTGTGGCGGTTCCCTGAAGCACCATTGGGTATCCAGCGGCAGGGCCATCGGCTGCGGGAATCATTCGCCAAGAAAGCGCGTTATATCGCCCAGACGGAGCCTCCACTTCGCCCACTAAAACGGTTTCCTCTGCCGGATTTTCTCCAGTCAGGTCAACGGTTTTCGCCTCATCCAAACTCACCTGCTCCTTGGGCTGAATGGGCTGCCCCGCCTCAGGATCAAACCCTGCATCTGTTTGATAGGCCGTTACATCTACCAAATTGACATAAAGATGGTCAAAGCTAATTTCCCAGCCATCCTTTGTGACAAAGCCCTCCCGAACAAACTCTTCCCCATTGGCGCGGATTTGCAACGTTCCGGTTCCATCAGAGTTAGCAGCTTCGGGCGCATCATCATTTGCAGCCTGTTCGGTGGTGGCTGAGTCGCTGGCAGGGGCTTCAGCTTGGGGAGATTGTCCTGCACAACTTTGTAAAACGATCGTCCCTAAAAAGAGAACGCTTGATAGAAAGGCAAGTGATTGATTCATGGGTGTGTACTGTATTTACCAGTGATTTAAGAAAACTTGGGTTGGGTGCGCCTCAAACCCCTAGTAAATCGCTGTTGCCATAAAAGCACAATCCTTAGTGGGGGGATATAGCAGTAGATAAAAGAGTGAGAAGATGAGGGCGATCGAAGATGAAATCTGTCTTAGGGTAGAGGTTGCTCTCGTTGAAATCGTTCGATCGGAAGTTATCTTTTTGGTAAGAGTAGATGAAGAATAGTCTATGTGAGTACTGAAAGCGATAGACAAAGCTACTTGACTTTATGAAGTACAAAATTCCCTATCAACGAGGAGCAAAGCGTCCCAAATCCACTGTTTCCTCAAACCCACTTCCTGAGATATCACAAAAGCCAGTTATTACGCTTGACTCATCTGAAAAATAGCGCAGTCTCAAAAGATAGCGAAATCCTTGTGTGACATTTTCCCAGTTTCGGCTGGGATTTATTTTGGGGATTGATTGGGCAACGATGCTCAGAGAAATATCGTTTGAGAAAAACATATAATTCTCTTACAGGTCTTTCGGGCGATCGTTTATTCATGCCCTCTGGTCGCACACACGATCGAATTACATTGTGGACATTGCCCCTGGTTGCGGTATGTGTTCAGGTGGCGGCACAGCGCAGCACTGTCACCCTGATGATTTGTGGCGGTTTCCTCTTTGGCGGGTTAATGTTAGGGCCAGATCTTGATACCCACTCCATTCACTACAAACGGTGGGGGGTTTTGCGCTGGATGTGGTTGACCTACCGTCACAGTATGCGCCATCGATCGCCTTGGTCACACGGCCCCATCATGGGAACCACCGTCCGCGTTTTTTATCTCCTGCTGTGGCTGGGAATATTCAGCCTGGTTGGGGTTGCGGTCATTAATGAAATTGGACAAATTGGCTGGGGATGGGACGAACTCGGTCAATTTTGGGCAGAGCAGTTTTACCGCTATCGCCGGGAGTTGTTTGCCCTATTCATTGGGCTGGAACTGGGAGCCTTTAGCCACTACACTGCCGATTGGCTCGTCTCAGGGTATAAGCGCAGCAAGCGCAAGAAGAAGGGAAAGCCGGTCAGGAAGAAGCCTTGATACGGTTGGGGGGAAACTGTGATGATGCCTATCCTTTGACTGAGCGGGCAAGATGCCCACCCCACAAAACCATTACCCGATTGTTTGCTTAACTTCCATCAATGGGTTGAAATTCTTCTCTACAGGCGATCGAGTCCGTTTATGGAGGTTAAAAATTAAATTGGGTTATTGCGATCGGTCGATCGTTCTCTGGTAGGCAAGATGCCTGCGCTACGGATTACTCCCCCCCACCATTTCAATAATTTTGCAACAGAATAGAGATGTTAACGGCAATTAACACTGTTCAGTTAACCTGCACCGCCCCCACAGGAAGCAAGCGTATGACTGCAATTGTCAACACCCGACAGAGAGAAATTGTTGAGGTTTTAATTCGGTACGGCTGGGATTATATGCGCCAATTGCTCACATTAGGGCAGGGCGATGAGCCAGAAATTCCGGCTCCAGAAATTTTGTGCATGATTTTGTCAGACTTGGGCCCGGTATTTGTCAAACTTGGACAGTTGATGAGTACTCGTCCTGATCTGCTGCCGCCTGCCTACATTGAAGCCCTGAGTGAACTCCAGTCAAACGTGCCGCCAGTTGGCTGGGAGCAAATGGAAGAAGTTCTGCAAAAACAATTGCTTCAGCCCGTTGATCAGATTTTTGAAACTGTTGATCAAACCCCCATTGCAGCCGGGTCGATCGCCCAAATCCACCGCGCGGTCTTGAAAACAGGGGAGCAAGTGGTGATTAAAATTCAGCGTCCGAGCGTTGAAAAAATTGTGAAGCGGGATATCGGCATTTTCAAACAAATTGCTGGATTATTATCAGGAACCGATTTTGGTAAGCGGTATAGCGTCACGGCTCTGGCAGATGAATTTGGCGAATCCTTGCAGAAAGAACTCGACTTTACGCAAGAGGCATCCTATACCGATGAACTACGAAAAAACCTGTCTAAAGGGAACTGGTATGATGCCGATCGCCTTGTTGTGCCGAAGGTGTATCATCAGTTTTCAACTCAAAAAATTCTGGTTTTAGAGTGGTTAGATGGTGTACCGTTATTGCGGGCTAAGCTGCAAGGAATTGGGTTTGATGGTGATATTGAAGCTGAACGCAAAGCCCTCAGTACGCTTTTCTTCCGAGCATTCTTTCAGCAATACCTGGTTGATGGATTTTTCCATGCTGATCCGCATCCGGGAAACTTGTTTTACTTACGCGATGGGCGAGTCGGCGTTTTGGACTGTGGCATGATGGGGGTCTTGAATCCTCGAATGCAGTCCATTATCGTTGAGTTAGTCCTGGCCATTATCGATTTAGATGCCGATCGCTGTACCCAGTTGACGCTGCAATTGGCCGATCCGATGGATATTAACCAGCCAACGAACTTGGCGCAAATGAAGTCTGATTATGAAAAACTGCTGCGTCGTTACTACAATTTGAGTTTGTCGAATGTTAATCTGGGTGAAGTTTTTAGCCGAATTTTGACGGCCGCTCGGCAAAACAATTTGCGGGTTCCCAGTAATGTGGGGTTGTTAACAAAATCTATTGCCAATTTAGAAGGGGTCGGACGCGAATTTAACCCGTCGGTGAATGCCCTGGATGAGATTAAACCACTGATGCGAGATCTGTTTCGGTTGCAAATTGCAGGGGATGATCCAGTCCGATCGCTCCTGCGGGTGGCCCTGGAGTTTAAGCAAATGTCGCTGGCTTCTCCGCGTCAGGTTGGGTTTCTGCTCGATCGCCTTAGTTCTGAAACGCTGCGCTGGAATTTGGCCATTGAAGACCTCAATGCATTTCGTCGCACGATTGATGATGCAGCAAACCGTCGTTCTTTTAGTACGGTGGTGGGTTCCCTGATTATTGGGGCTGCCATCATTTCAACGGCACAGGTCACGCC
>PVWD01000313.1 GCA_003003615.1 filamentous cyanobacterium CCP2
CCGAGCCGCCCGCCAATTAGCTGCCTGTAAAAGCTCCGATCGCATGGGAGTATACGGTACGTTCATCTGCACTTGTTCATAGCAGGTCTTTACCAAAGCCCGAATGAGTCCGGCAATCAAAACAGCCTCGTCGATCGTGGTGCAGGCATCCATAACGCGAAATTCCAGGGTGGGAAACCGTTCTGACAGGCGAATATCCCAACAAATTTGGGCAGGGCTTTGAATCGTTTGAGTCGTCACTAGCCCATTCACAACCGCCCGATACGCTTGGTAGGAGGTAAAGTGTTGGGGAACTCCCGCCATCGGTAAACGGCTAATTAATGTAGTACGGTAGCTGGCATAGCCTGTGTCAGACCCTAACCAGAAGGGTGAAGATGCAGAAAGAGCCAGAATAGGAGCCAACCAGGAACGCGATCGATTCATGACTTGAATGGCCATTTCGCGATCGGAGATGCCAATATGCACATGGCAGCCAAAGGTGACAAGTTCGCGCATCAACCGCCGATAGTTTTGGACTAATTCCAGGTAGTGCGGTTTGGGGGTAAAGGTTTGCGCTTGCCAATGGGAAAAGGGATGGGTTCCTGCGGCTGCGATTTGCCTGCCTGCTGCTGCTGCGGCTGTAATCACTTCACCCCGTAAACGAGATAGTTCTGCTCGTACTTCTTGAAGCGATCGGCATACTGGCGTGGCAACTTCAATTTGAGACTCCCGAAATTCAAGTTGCACAACCTTGTCACCGAGAGCAGACTGAGCCGTCGGTAAGATTAAGTGTGCATCCGGGCAAAGGTGGCGAGTTTGAGGATCAATAATCTGGTATTCCTCTTCCACGCCAATGGTGAACGTTTCGGTTGGAAATGACATGCCAAGCGTCTCCTTGCTGCTCAGATGCCGTGATGCGATCGGGGAGATGGAGCGGTTTATTCATGACTGATATTATTCAGCAAACCCTAAAGTAGCGGTTGCCGCTATCTATCTTTAGACCGATTCAGGTTCAACGCCCCCATAGGGCAACGGATACAAAACATCCTTTAAGGAGGATGAAACGAACCAGCTAAATGAATCAAAATCGGAAAGAGTTATTTAGTGCTGAAAAGAAAGTAAGTTACATGATGCAGACTGAGCTTGTCCCCTCCAAATATGGCGAGGCAAAATACACCGAAGGTGATGCAATAAATCCGACTTATCCCAATCTTGCAGAAAAAGACTACGATCGCGCTGAGCAACAATTTATCCAATGGTTGAACACGGAAGATTTAGATCAACACTTAGAGTCTCAGGCGATCGATTGCTGTCAGTTTGAGCAAGTACTCGCAACAGCAATTACAACGGCCTATCAAAACGAATCAGATCAAGACCCGCAGAGTTATGACCTGGCCCACCGATTCCTCCAGAGAATTCTATATCGGATCAATCGGCTGAAGCTGTTTTGGTACGATGATTTGCAGCATTATGTGAATGAACAATCTTTCTACTTAAAGAAAATTCAGCACCAAATTGAAACCGCCTGGCAACAGTGGGAAGCCAGACAGCTTGATCAGTCCAGCGATCGGCCTAGCTATCAGGAAATAGACGTGAAACAAGCCTTGATCGATCGCACTCAGGCAGATGTTGATCCACCCATTTCGGAGGAGGGTTTATTCTTTCGCGATCGGATAGGCGAGGCAGGCTACCGTCGTTTGGTGGCGATCGGTTCTTTGGATGGCTTGGTGGAAGCCAGTCAGCTTTCCCGAACGATTGGCGGTGTGGCCAATGAAGTGCATTCTGTCTTAACGCGGCTATTGGTCGAAGAATATGGTGGGGGTCGGCTCGCCCGGAAGCATTCTTCCTACTTCAAAACCATGCTGGAAGAGTTGGATATGCAAACGGAGCCAGAAGCTTACCTGGGGATTGTGCCTTGGGAAGTGTTGGCAATCATTAATCACAGTTTCTTTTTAACAGAACGCAAGCGGTACTTTCTGCGCTACATTGGCGGACTGCTGTATGGCGAATTGACCGTACCCGCTACCTTCCGAAACTATCAAGCGGCAGGGGAACGGCTAGGCTTATCAGACTCCGCCATGAGCTATTGGAAACTGCACATTAAAGTTGATGAGCTACATGGAAAATGGATGCTAGAAGATGCAGCTCTGCCCCTGGTCGATCGCTATCCTGAGGATGCCTGGGAAATGGTGTTTGGCTACGACCAACAGCGACTCATGAGCGATCGGGCGGGAAGGGCGGTGACGCGATCGGTGCAGGCAGCAGAGCAAGAAGGCTAGGAATATTCACTCCTAATGCGGCCATCGCCAATCGCGGATTTCTGGCATATCTTCCCCATATTTGCGAATATACTGCTTGTGCTCGGTCAATTTATCTTGAACAAACTGCTTCGTATATGCGGCTTTGTATCCCAGCTTAGAAACCCGATCGATCACATCATTCACCAAATGGAAACGATCGAGTTCGTTTAGCACCGTCATATCAAAGGGGGTCGTAATCGTACCCTCTTCTTTGTATCCGCGCACATGCAGGTTTTTGTGGTTGGTGCGACGGTAGGTGAGGCGATGAATCAGCCAGGGGTAGCCGTGAAATGCAAAGATGATTGGTTTGTCGGTGGTAAAGATCGAGTCAAAGTCTTTGTCGGATAGCCCGTGGGGATGTTCGCGCTGCGGCTGAAGAGCCATCAAGTCTACAACATTGACCACGCGCACCTTCAAATCGGGGAAACGCTGCCGCAACAGGTCAACGGCTGCAAGCGTCTCTAAAGTGGGAATATCGCCCGCACAAGCCATTACCACATCTGGTTCACTGTTCTGATCATTGCTCGCCCAGCCCCAAATGCCTAAACCAACTGTACAGTGTTTGATCGCAGCATCCATATCCAGGTATTGCAGGGCAGGCTGCTTGCCAGAAACAATGACGTTGATATAGTGACGACTCCGCAGACAATGATCCGTCACAGACAGCAGCGTATTCGCATCGGGGGGTAAATAAACCCGCACCACAGAAGCTTTCTTATTCGTCACTAAGTCAATAAAGCCCGGATCTTGGTGGGTGAAGCCATTATGATCCTGCCGCCACACGTGAGAAGTCAGCAGATAGTTGAGGGAGGCCAGCGGTCTGCGCCATTCAATGTCTCGCGTCATGTCGAGCCACTTGGCGTGCTGGTTAAACATGGAATCCACGATATGAATAAAAGCTTCGTAGCAAGAAAAGAAGCCGTGCCGTCCGGTGAGCAAATATCCCTCTAGCCAACCCTGGCAAGTGGTTTCGCTCAAAATTTCCATAACCCGCCCATCGGGATTGAGATGTTCATCTTCCGGCAAGATTTCGGCCGCCCAAGCCCGATCGGTTGCTTCCAAGATCGGATCAAGTCGATTGGATACCGTTTCATCGGGCCCCATGACGCGGAAGTTGCGACTCTTTTGGTTAAGGCGCGTCACATCTCGCAAAAACCCTCCCATGACGCGGGTTGCTTCTGCAAAGGTCGTTCCAGGTTTTGTCACTTCTACCGCATAGTCTCGAAAGTCTGGCAGTTTCAAATCCTTGAGCAGTAAGCCGCCATTGGCATGGGGATTGGCTCCCATCCGCCGATCGCCCTTTGGTGCTAGTTCTGCCAGTTCTGGTTTAAGCCGTCCTGTCTCATCAAACAGTTCTTCAGCCTTATAGCTTCTGAGCCATGCTTCCAAGCGTTCAATATTTTTGGGCTGGCTCATATCCGCTAATGGCACCTGGTGCGATCGCCAGAAGCCCTCGACTTTTTTACCATCAATTTCTGAGGGCCCCGTCCATCCTTTTGGCGATCGCAGAATAATCATCGGATAATCCGGCTGCTGGGTAAAACCGTGCGATCGGGCATCTTCCTGAATCTCTTTAATCTCCCGAATCACCGTATCCAGGGTTGCCGCCATGAGTTGATGCATCGTTGCCGGATCGCTGCCTTCCACAAAGTAAGGCTTATACCCATACCCCACAAACAGGCTTTCAAGCTGATGTCGCGGCATTCTCGCCAGAATCGTTGGGTTGGCAATCTTATAGCCATTCAAGTGCAGAATCGGCAGCACAGCCCCATCGTGAACGGGATTTAGAAACTTATTGGAATGCCAGCTTGTGGCCAAGGGGCCCGTTTCCGCTTCGCCATCCCCCACCACACAGGCCACAATCAAATCAGGATTATCAAACGCCGCACCGTAGGCATGGGTCAGCGAGTATCCCAACTCTCCCCCTTCATGGATGGAACCCGGCGTTTCAGGCGTACAATGGCTGCCGATCCCCCCCGGAAAAGAGAACTGTCGGAATAGCTCCTTCATTCCCTCTTCGTCCTGGGACACGTTGAAGTAAATTTCGCTGTAGGAGCCTTCTAAATATGTATTAGCAACCAACGCTGGCCCCCCATGTCCTGGCCCCGCAATGAAGATCATGTTCAGATCTTGGGCTTTAATCATTCGGTTGAGGTGGGCGTAAACGAAATTGAGACCCGGTGTTGTGCCCCAGTGCCCTAATAACCTGGGTTTGATATGTTCCGGCTGAAGCGGTTGTTGCAATAGGGGATTGTCTAGGAGGTAAATTTGCCCAACCGAAAGATAATTTGCAGCACGCCAGTAGGCATCAATTTTTCGCAAATCTTCTGCTGAAAGGGGTTTGGGGGAAAGGGTTGCTTCTACCATATCAATATCAATACAAGTTATTAATCAAATGATGTCCATTCTCTGACTGGTCTCTGACTGGACAGGTAAGATGCCCACCTCACAAGACCATTACAAGACCATTACAAGACCATTACCGGGTCATTTCCTAACTTCCAGCAAGAGATTGTACGACCTGATGCTGACTGTAGTTTTCCACACCCTACTGCTTTTTGGTTGGCTGACCTTCTACCGAAAGCAGGGGGTTTATATTAAGCAGAGATGTATATGCAGACGCTTATTGTTTGTTCGATCGGAGTGCATCCCATTTTTGCGTTTATTGATTAAACAATCTGAATGAACCCACTTTTTTGGATTTCAATCAGTCTTTTTGTTTTTAACTGGCTCAAAGCCGATCGCAACCGAGGATGAACTTGAAACTCGTGGGCTGGAATCGAAAAAATTAGCGTATTCATTTCTAGATCAGTTTTTGAAATCCGTCCTTCTCTGAGATAAAGCTGTATCAAAACAAACTGCTGTAAATCTGGCAGGGGTTGTTGGCTCAGGGCAGGAAAACCCGCACTCAAACAGTCTACCCATCCTTCAGAGCGAAGACGGGCAATCACGCGATCGGTTGATGTGAAATGAAGAGGAAAATGCACTGCTGATTCAGGTGAAAAGGACAAATGCTATTTTTGGTACGGTTAAAACGTATGTAAAATAAGAACAACAAATGGGTGTTTTTGGGCTTTTTACGGAGAATTATGGTATCTCCATACATTTTCAAAACCCATCCTTCGGAGGGAAGAACTTAGCAACGATTTTCACCTAATTAGGCGATTTTGTTTCTCCTGCCGCATTTTGCACGCTCGATTCCCTGCACAGACGCAAAATTTCCCGGCTCTTCCCATTCCCCCCCACGATTATTCACCCCATGATACAAAGACCTGGAATAAAAGGATTTAGTATGTAGGAGTTAGCATCCCTATAAGTACTGGTATTTTTAACCGTGAGTAGTATTGGTCGTTCTTCTAGCAACCCCACTCATTCACTCGGCGATCGTCGTCAACCCAGCAAATTTAACCCTTTGCCTGTGGTGCAGCGACTCTTTTCGGCTGAAGTTTTGGCTCCCTTGGTTGTCGGCTTGTCGGCATTGGTGCTTTGGGAAGTGGGAGTACGGCTCACCAATACTCCGCCCTACATTTTGCCGGGGCCCATTCTGGTTATCCAAACGCTGTTTCGAGATTGGGGGGTGCTTTTTCCCTCGCTGCTCATCACCCTCAAAATTACGATCGTCGCTTTTGTGGCGGCCATTGTTTCGGGTTTGCTGACTGCGATTCTCTTCGCCCAAAGTAAGTGGATTGAGCGCAGCTTTTTTCCTTATGCCGTCATTCTACAAACCACACCTATTGCGGCGATCGCCCCTCTGATCATCCTTTGGGTGCGGCAGGTCTTTCCAGGGGAAAGCTCGACCTTTATTTCGCTGGTAATTTGCGCTTGGATTGTCGCTTTCTTTCCCATTTTGTCTAACACCACCTTAGGGTTAAATAGTGCGGATCACAATTTGGTGAATCTGTTTCAGCTTTATCGGGCATCCCGCTGGCAAACCTTGCTCTATTTGCGAATTCCCAGTGCCTTGCCCTACTTTTTGGGCGGTTTGCGGATCAGTGGCGGGTTAGCCCTCATTGGGGCAGTCGTGGCGGAGTTTGTGGCTGGAACCGGAGGAACGCGATCGGGTATTGCGTATCAAATCTTGATGTCGAGTTTCAATTTGCAAA
Source organism: filamentous cyanobacterium CCP2 (assembly GCA_003003615.1). GTDB lineage: Bacteria > Cyanobacteriota > Cyanobacteriia > Elainellales > Elainellaceae > Egbenema. Next base: position 6,383 of record PVWD01000313.1, read on the forward strand.
TTCCCCGTATGTTTGCAGCCCTGTTCTTAACTTCCATCTTGGGTGTCATGATTTTTGCAGTGCTGACCATGTTTTCAGACTTTTTGCTGCGAGATTGGCATGAAAGCGCGGTGCGGCGTGAAAACTAGCATCTGGCTTCATTGAAGACACTATTTAACCCTGTTCTTACGAATTTATGGCTGACCGATATTCCATCCATTCCGATCGCTATTGGTTAAAAAATGCCCATGTGCCAGTGGCTCTTTTGGTGAATCCAGATCCAAGGATTGCAGGCTCTCAAACCCGTGAAGGGCTAGTTTGTCTGGATGTGGAAGTGCAATTTGGCAAGATTACTCAACTGCGGGTTGCCGCAAAGAATCGCGGAGAGACTGGCTCTGAATCTGCTCCTGCGTATGATTTACAGCGAGGCATGCTCTTTCCCTGCTTTGTGGACATGCACACCCATCTAGACAAGGGGCAGGTGTGGGAACGATCGCCCAATACCTACAGCACCTTTGAAGATGCCCTCAACCTGATTAACGCAGACAGTGAAAAATATTGGGATGCTGAGGATTTGTATCGCCGCATCGAGTTTGGCTTAAAGTGCAGCTATGCCCATGGCACAAAAGCGATTCGCACTCATCTTGATCTATTTGGCAAGCAGGCAGAGATCAGCCTGGAGGTGTTCCAAACCCTCCGCCGAGAGTGGGCAGACCGGATTACACTACAATTTGCCAGCCTCATTCCCCTCGATTACGCCATGACTCCGGCCGCAGAAAGACTGGCCGATCGCGTGGCAGAAATAGGCGGCATTATCGGCGGTTTTGCCCTAATGAACCCCGAAATTGATCAACAACTCGATCGGCTGTTTACCCTGGCCAAAGCGCGTGGATTGGATCTGGATTTACACACCGACGAGAGCGGCGATCCATCTGAAATGACTCTGCGCCATGTGGCATTGGCGGCTCTACGCCATGAATTTACGGGGCAAATTGTTTGTGGTCATTGCTGTAGTTTGGCGGCACAGGCGATCGAAGATGTAATAACAACTTTGGATTTGGTGAAGCAGGCAAACATTGGCATTGTCAGCTTGCCCATGTGC
>PVWD01000064.1 GCA_003003615.1 filamentous cyanobacterium CCP2
AGCCACTGCCCGCGCTCGCTATTCCCTCTGGCTCGAAGCCAACCCTCCCCGGTTTATCAACTTCGCTCCCCCCGCTTCTGACTCCCCGGAACCGCCCCAACCTCCAGAACCGATCGTCCTTCGCCAACTCCGCCACCCGTTGCTGGTTTGGCAACAGCAGCATGAACAGGGAACTCCTGTTGTGCCGATCGATCTGGTGATTCAGCCCCATATCCGCGTTGTTGCTATCACAGGGCCAAATACTGGCGGTAAGACCGTCACCCTTAAAACGCTGGGCTTGGCCGTCTTGATGGCCAAAGTGGGGCTGTTTTTCCCTGCCCGGTAACCCGTTGAACTGCCCTGGATTGACCAGGTTTTGGCAGACATTGGCGATGAACAATCCCTCCAACAAAGCCTATCGACCTTTTCGGGACACATTCGCCGCATTAGTCGGATTTTAGAAGCGATCGAGGCGGAAAGGGAAATAGGCAGCCAGGAGCTAGCAGTTGAAGAGTTGGCTGAGGTAGAAGAACAAACCGTAGAGGCTTCATCCTCCTCTCATCCTTCTCACCCCTCCCTCCTCCCTCCTCCCTCTTCACTCATTCTCCTCGACGAAGTGGGAGCCGGAACCGACCCCTCAGAGGGAAGCGCGTTGGCCATTTCGTTGCTGAACTACCTGGCAGAGCATGCCACATTGACGATCGCCACAACCCATTTTGGCGAATTAAAGGCTCTGAAATATCAGGATGAACGGTTTGAGAATGCCTCAGTAGAGTTTGATGACGTAACGCTTTCGCCAACGTACCGTCTGCTGTGGGGGATTCCAGGACGATCGAACGCGCTTACCATTGCCAAACGGTTGGGGTTAAAAGCGTCCATTATTGAATCGGCTCAGAAACAGGTGGGTGCCAGTGCTTCGGCTGAAGTGAACGAAATGATTGCAGGGCTAGAAGCGCAGCGCAAACAACAGGAAGAAAAGGCGGCGGCGGCGGCGGACTTGGTGAAACAGGCAGAACGGCTGCATCAAGAAGTAGCGCGAAAGGCTGATTTACTCAAAGAGCGAGAGCGTGACCTAAAACAACAGCAGGAGCAGGCCATTCAGCAGGCAATTACAGAGGCAAAAGCTGAAATTGCCCAGGTGATTCGCAGACTTCAGCAGGGCACACCAACGGCTCAAGCAGCCCAGCAGTCTACGGATGCCATTAACCAAATTGCCGAACAACGCCTACCCTCTCGAAAGCAACCCCAGAAACCAAAACCGGGCTTCCGGCCGCAGGTGGGCGATCGGGTGCGGATTCCTCGCTTAGGGCAAACGGCTGAAGTATTAACCCAGCCTGATGAAGATGGGGAATTGACTGTCCGCTTTGGGCTAATGAAAATGACGGTTTCCCTAGCCGATGTGGAATCGCTTCAGGGTGAAAAGGCTGACTTACCCGAAAAACGTCCCAAGTCCCAAGGAAGCAATCGGGAACGGGAGAAGGAACAAGGATCAGAACCTACATCATCGGCACCGAATGTTCGGACTTCTCGAAACACGATCGACCTACGAGGAAGTCGCGTTTCCGATGCAGAAATTGTAATAGAACGGGAAATTGCCAGAGCCGAACCCGGCCCCTTATGGATTATTCATGGCCATGGAACGGGCAAACTCAAGCGCGGTGTTCAGGAATTTTTAAAGCGACACCCGCAGATCGCTCGCTATGAAGCTGCTGAACAAGCAGATGGCGGTACAGGTGTCACCGTTGCCTACGTTCAATAGAATCAAATTCTGTACAGAAGTCTTTGTGTGTAGGGGCTTTGTGTAGGGTGGGCAGTGCCCACCCTACGCTAAATCTGACCGTATCTTAATCGTCAGTGGGTTCTTCAATTAGCCCAATTCCAGAGAGCGGTCTGTACGTATAACCGGGCTGTCGTGGGGTTTTCATGATGTCTTCTTTGATGGAATCCAGGTCAATATACCGATCGGCCACATTAATCAAACTATCACTGGTCATCGATCGCAAACTCACGACCTCAACCCGGACTCCCCGATAGCTGACTGCATCCACCGCATAAGCGAGATCGCCATCCCCACTCACTAAAACCGCCGTATCATAAGACCCAACCAGCGCCATCATATCAACAGCAATTTCTACATCTAAATTGGCTTTCTTCGAGCCATCCGGCAGTTGCACCAAGTCTTTAGAAATGACCCGATACCCGTTACGGCGCATCCACAGTAGGAAACCTTGCTGTTTTTCATTGGTGCGATCGACTCCAGTATAGAAAAACGATCGCAACAGGCGAGAACCTGCTGTCAAGCGGCAAAGCAACTTTGTATAGTCAATTTCAATGCCTAACTGCAAAGCAGCATAGAACAGGTTAGAACCATCAATGAAAATTGCAACTCGCCCTCGATTCTCTAGAACCTGGTCGGGCGTAAATACAGGAGAATCTCCTTCGTTGTGGGTGTTGAACATGATTTTTCATACCTCGGTTTTTTTATATGGATTAAACAAGCGAAGTTGATAGTAAGCGTTCTAAGCTTAAAGAGAAAGAACTGAGCCACAGCCATTTCTCTGTATCAAGAAGCCTTCAGACAGATGAAGTCAATAACTCAAGGCGTTGGAAGACAGGCTGAGGAGTTCCCAAGGGTTGACCAACAGGGAGAACTCCCCATTGGGCATGACGTTCATAGGGATAGGCAATTCCAGCATCTTTTGCGTTAAAGTTGGCTGAAAATCCGAGCTGTTCATACACAGCATTGCTAATCGTTGGAATGACAGGTGAAAGCAAATAGGCCGCGAGCCGTGCAGATTCCAGTACCGTATAGAGCACTTGCTCTACAGCCACTTGGTTGCCTTGTTTATACAGTGTCCAAGGAGCTTGTTCATCCACAAACTTATTGCTGGCCCTCACTAAAGCCAAAACTGCTTCACAAGCCTGGCTAAAAGATAAAGAGTCGTAGGCTTTGGCAACTTGTTGACCAAGGACAATTCCCTTTGAAACCAACACATTATCCATTGAACTTGCATCCAGGGAAGAATTAGCGACATCACCCCCCTCAGGAACATTGCCACCGCAGTATTTGTATGCCATTTTCAATGTGCGATTGAGCAGATTTCCTAAATCATTTGCCAAGTCTGCATTTAGGATATTGATAAAACGGGTTTCATTAAAATCGCCATCTCGCCCAAATTCAATTTCCTTCAGGAAGTAGTAACGCACCGCATCTGCACCGTAGCGATCGACCAAATCGTACGGGTCAACCACGTTCCCCAAGCTTTTGCCCATTTTTTGGCCGTCTTTGGTCAAAAAGCCATGGCCAAAGACCTGTTTTGGTACTGGTAGTCCAGCAGACATCAGCATGGCCGGCCAATAGACAGCATGAAACCGGAGAATGTCTTTCCCAATCAGATGCACATTGATCGGCCACCAGTAGGCAAGGGCATTCTCTAAAGTTGGCTCCTCATCTGACTCCAGCAAAGCCGTGATATACCCCAACAATGCATCAAACCAAACGTAGAGAACGTGATTTGGATCAGATGGAACCGGGAAACCCCAGGAGACATTCACACGAGAAATTGAAAAATCTTGCAGACCGCGGTCAACAAAACTCAGAACCTCATTGCGGCGAATTTCAGGTTGAATGAACTCAGGATTGTTTGCATAAAGCTGTTCTAACTGCGGCTGATACTTAGATAGGCGAAAAAAATAGTTTTGCTCATCTCGCCATTCTGCCGCTTTATTGGTGTGAATTGAGCAGCGATGCCCCTCTAGTAATTCCCTTTCTTCTTTGAACTCTTCGCAGGAAACGCAGTACCACCCTTGCTGCTGCCCTAGATAAATATCGCCATTTTCCCACACCCGCTGAAAAAATTCACGGACGATCGCCTCATGCTGAGGAGAAGTGGTGCGGATAAAGCTATCAAATTGAATATTGAGCTTTTCCCACAGGGACTCAAAGCCTTTCACAATTCGATCGCAGTGTTCTTGGGGGGTTTGTCCTCCTTCTTCAGCCGTGCGCTGAATTTTTTGGCCATGTTCATCAGTTCCTGTGATTAACCGCACAGGTTTTCCTTGTAGTCTGTAATACCTTGCCATTACGTCCGCAGCAATCGTAGTGTATGCGCTACCAATATGAGGTAAAGCATTAACGTAGTAGAGCGGTGTTGTAATTGCAAACGTATCTTGATCAGCGGCTCTAAAACTCATGGATTTGCTAAAAACTAACCTCTAGGTTATGAACAACTATACTCGAAGGGTGAAAGAAGTAAACTTAGAATTCAACAATCCCGGTTTACTTAGCTACATTTCATCAAGTATTTCAGCAGGTTATTGAGAACGCTAACCCAAGCGTAACTCCCCAGAGTTTAAACGGGGTTTTAAGTTCCATCCGCCAAAGAAATTTCAAAATTGAATAACTTTTTTATTCCTTGAGTTCATAAATCACAACAGATTCCATCCGAGACACCGTCGTTACCCTATGAGAGTTACGACAGCCCTACAAATGATTCAATCATGATTTTAACGTTAAGAGCGGACTAGTCTGTGCTGCATTTCAACTCCATGACAGCACCTCAAAATGGAGATCCTTACGAAACGAAGCCAAACGAAAAATTGCAGAAGTATGAACGTTTTCTCATTAAGAAGTTTTGTTGATTTGTATATTATGTGTCATTTTTTTATGAATCCTTTTCCGAACGACGCTTTCATGATGCCCCAACCGTATCACAAGTTCATCTTAGTTTTGGTTTCACTCTTAATGATTTAAGGTTCCCTTTAGCCTATCTAACGAATCTTAGTTCAGTGGAGTGCATATACATCTTTAACCCTCAACCGCTTGGTGGTTAAGGAATTTTACTTTTTTAAGTCGATCGCATCATAAATTTAGTATTAGTTTAACTGTAGAAACATATGTCTCATTGTTATCAAAAAGCTTTGCTCAATCACTGATCTCGATCGCATTTTGAGCAGTTGGCTTCTCCAGACGTAAGCCAAGAGTAGTACAAAAGAACGAATTTCTTGCTTGCGATGGAGGTCACAAGCCCTCCAGGAAATATAAGATGGTATTAAGAAATGTTACACAAGCACGACAAGAGTTTGCATAGATGACAAGTCCATTGCTGATTTCCCGCCAAATGTTGGCACTTTTGGGAACTCGAACATTTATCTACCACCAAGACCGAGTTCCCCAGGACGGGGCGGTTTTAGTTGTCAGTAATCACCGGAGCTTCATGGATGCTCCCTTGCTCATGACCGCATTGGATCGAACCATTCGTTTTGCTTGCCATCACTACATGGGTCAGGTTCCCGTTTTACGAGAATTTGTGACTCGGATGGGCTGCTTTCCATTAGATACACCCGACCAACGTCAACGGAGCTTTTTCCATCAGGCCACGCAACTTCTCCAGTCTCAGCAGGTGGTGGGTATTTTTCCAGAAGGTGCTGAACCAATGGTACAGTTAACGCACCCGAAGGATATGGGTGAGTTTCAGCGCGGGTTTGCCCATTTGGCTTTGCGGGCACCCGTTCAAGATTTGGCAATTTTGCCCGTTGCGATCGCCCCTCAGTCTGAGTTAACGACATCCCCATTCCCGCTCAAGCTTCTAAGTTGGGCTGACCCGTCTGAACCGTTGTTCAATCAGTCCGGCTGGCATCCTATAGTGTTTTATCAACGGGTAAATGTCTCAATTGGTCGTCCGATTTGGTTAACAGATGCCCAGCGACAATATTATTCTGGCAAGCATGCAAGAACAGTCGTCACCGATTTGACCGCACAATGTCAGGCTGAAATTCATGATTTGCTGAGTGAGTGTTTAAATTAGTCTCATTTTCAAAACCTTTCAAATGTATCCATACTTTCAAACGCCTAGACCAACAAATCCAAATGCTCCGCTATTTATTTACCTTCCCGGTATGGATGGGACAGGGGATTTGTTATCAAGACAGCTAGCAGGGCTAGAACGGGGGTTTGATATTCGATGCTTGACCATTGCCATTAATGATCTAAGTAGCTGGGAGGAACTCACTGAACAGGTCGTTGAGTTGATTGAACAGGCCCTTCAGCATCGCTCCGAGCGATCGGTTTATCTTTGTGGAGAATCCTTTGGAAGCTGTCTGGCTCTCAAGGTGTCTCTTCATTCCCCTCACTTGGTTCACCATTTGATTCTGATTAATTCTGCAACCGCCTTCAAACAGCATCCCTGGATTTATTGGGGGTCGTATTTGGTGCGTCCCTTCCCAGAACCCTTCAGCCAATGGTCGCGGTTGGCATTTCTCCCGTTTCTGGCCGCGCTGAACCGGATGGAAGTAAGCGATCGGCGGACTCTGCTAAAAACCATGCAAGCCGTGTCCCAAGAGACTTCTATTTGGCGTATATCTTTGCTGCGGAACCTGCAATTTAGCCCAGAAGAACTACAGCAGATTGAGCAACCCACTTTGCTCGTCGCAGGTCGTCGTGATTGTTTGTTTCCCTCAGTCGCAGAAGCAGAACGGCTAGCGGCCCATATTCCTCATGCAAAAGTTCATGTTCTTCCCCATAGCGGTCACGCTTGCTTGCTAGAGGCAGATGTTGATTTATTTGACATCATGCAAGCGAATGATTTTGCCCCACGTCTCAATGCAGCATCTACTGTTGTTGTTGGTGAAGACGTATCAACTGCCCGTTAGACGGAGCGTTACCATAGCGTGGCTTACAGTGCTGCAAACCGATCGGTCGCTTCAATCAAAGCACTGCGAATTCCGGATTCTGTCATAGAGTGTCCAGCATCGGGAATAATAATCAGTTCTGCTTCTGGAAAGGCTTGATGGAGTTCCCATGCTGATACCGTTGGACAAACCACGTCATACCGTCCCTGGACAATCACAGTAGGAAGATGCCGAATCCGATCGCAGTTTTGCAATAACTGATCCTCTGACTGCAAAAAGCCCTTATTCATAAAATAATGACACTCAATCCGGGCAAACGCAGCAGCAAACTGATTCTCGCTGAACTTTGCCCTTAAATTGTCATCAGGGAAGAGCTTGCTGGTGCTGGCTTCCCAAATCGACCAGGCCCGTGCTGCTTCCAGACGAACCGTTGGATCAGGGTCAGTCAGCCGCTTGTAGTAAGCTGTCATCAAGTCTTCTCGTTCTTCAACAGGAATGGGTTCCAAATACGCTTCCCACGCTTCTGGGAAAATGTAGCTTGCGCCTTCCTGGTAAAACCACCGCAATTCCTTTTGCCGCAGCAGGAAGATTCCCCGCAGAATCAAACCAGTGCAAGCATCAGGATGGGTTTGACTATAGGCAAGGGACAGAGTGCTTCCCCAACTGCCGCCAAATACCGTCCATTGTTTAATGTTGAGATGATGGCGGAGTTTTTCAATATCATTCACCAAGTCCCATGTTGTGTTTTCCCGCAGTTCTGCATGGGGAAGGCTCTGTCCACAGCCACGCTGATCAAACAGCACAACACGCCATTGAACCGGATCAAAATATTGTCGATAAATTGGATCAATGCCGCCGCCTGGTCCACCATGCAAGAAAACAACGGGCTTTCCTTCAGGGTTGCCAACTTGTTCAAAATAAATAGTATGTAGATTAGATACTTGGAGCTTGCCACTATCGTAAGGTTCGATCGCTGGATAGAGTTCTTTCATGGTGCGTCTCGCTTCTAGCCCAATGACTTCTCTGCTCCACCACCAAGCTTTTAGTGTTAAGAAGAGAGTAGCCTACCGTTTAGGAAACTCTTCCCAAACCAAGCTAGTTTATCGACAAAACCTGTCGGAATCAGTCTTTAAAGATAGTTTGTATCAATAAAACTCAATGGCTGACTTTCAACCAGGACAGATTCTTTACCTAGAGCATCAACGCGCTCGGCTCTATACAGAGGTGATCCAGGTCATTGTAGAACGAAGAGTATGCTGGGTTCGCCCGATCGCCCTTGTCATGATTGCAGACGATCGACCATCAGAGAACCGGCTGCTAGAGAACCAGTTGCCAGAGAGCAGATCGACTTCATTCCCCCTTGACCCTGCTCAATTAGCTGATCCAAACCTTGTGATCCTACATGACCTGCGCCAAGGTTCAGATTTGCTCTGCCCTGCCAGCTTATTCACGGCTGCCCTCGACACAGACGTATTACCCATTCTGGCTACACTTGATAGCCTGAAAACCCCAGAGAGCGGTAATCCTTCTCTACCAACAGAAAACAACCGCCCTCATTCTCAGCTTCAAAACTTTGTCCAAGAAATTTGGCAAGCTTACCCAGAAGCTTTTCAGCCTTAGCGGAAGTTGCACCCCTTAACAAACTACTCTAAACATCCGCATTGGCTATTGCTTCTAGAGAATCAGTCTTGCAGTTTCGATCGCTTCGATGATTCCATCAGAGATTAGAGACTACGGACTTGGCACTAAGCGAATTCGTCCTGCATCCATTTCTGACATCAAGAGTTCCAAAGCCTCATAATCCACGTCAGAAATATATCCTAAGCGGGTTAACTCGTAATTGATCTCGTTTTCAATGTCGGGAGTAAGCTGCTTCAGTTGTAACGCTTTGGCGACTAGATGACGGATGACGTGAGTAGTTTTCATAACAAGTGACACCACTAATGATGTATGGGGGCTTTTCTAACACAGATCCTCGGTTATCAAAGGAGGAACGCCCATGATCTAAGCCTCCAGCCCCAGGTGATCTTAGTCACGTTTTCTTTGAAGGGAACCCAACCATAGAGGACTTCACCAGCAAGAGAGATGATTTCGGATCAAGCAATAACTTGAATTTAGTGCAGTAGTTGTTCAAAATGCTGGGGTTAAAGATATTCTTCGGTTTCGCTTCTGTAGATCTACCCCGTTCTGTCCAGTAATTGTGTCCATAGGAATATTTTAAAACTAGATATGAGGGACAGCAGGGTTAGATGCAGAGTTCTTCGTCAATAGATTTGTCAATCGAGAAGAAGTAGAGGGACATAGACACTCTGCCACTGATCACAGAAGTGGGTAAAGCATCCGAAGTTATAGCGTTATAAAAGAAGAAATGTATTTTTGTATACGTAGCGATAGAAATACTTACGGAAAACTTTAAACTACCAGATTTGAATCGTGAAGATTTAGCAAAATCCTACTGTTTATAGTAGTCTGCATTGGAAATCTGAGGTTATTGTCGTGTACATCGTCTCAGATGCCTAACTCTTCTCAGACGAGAATTATCTGTTTCGATTTGGTTATTCGCTCAGGCAGGATTTAATGATGATGCAAAATTCTCTCGCCCAAGCTCAAATGATGCTGGTTCAGCCCAGTAGCCAAACTATCAATGCGGAAAATGCTGCAATGCTGAAACAACAGTTAGCAGAAACAGTTTCCTCTACGGAGTATTCTTCCCTGTTAGTCGATATGCGCCAGGTTGAATCTTTGGATAGTGAAGGGTTAATGGTGCTGATATCGACGTTGACCTTAGCACAACGCTTGAATAAACAGTTTGGGCTTTTTGGGATCTCCCCCTCAGTTCGGATTGTGCTTGAGCTAACTCAACTCGATCGCGTATTTGAGATTTTTGAGAACCTTCCTGGCATAGAAAATCTTTCTGGCATAGAAGCCCTAGCAGCATAGGGTTCACCATAAATCAACATAGTTCGTTTATTCACACCTCAAATCGTTGCTCGTTTGTGGCAGTTTATACAGAGATAAATTCAAACGGGCAGGAGATATTTGCTGAGCGTAGCTGCGATCGATTTAAAGGCAATATTTGGCTAGGCGATGGTATCGGTAGATGCCTCTTTATGCATGGTCATTGAGAGTGACTGTGCATTGGTTGTTTCAGGGACTCGTCACAATGATTGCAACCAATCGCAAAGGTGGTCGCATCTTTTAAGCGGCAAGCTGTTTCAGTTGTTGAAGCAGGGTTTTGTCTGCATTCGGTATAGTTAAGACTAGAGCTTTCTAGTCCGTTACGTTTGGATTCGATTCATTGTGGCAGTTGCAGTTGAACAGCTATTAACCCCCGAAATCGCCCGTCCTGCTCGTTATTTAGGTAACGAGTTAGGTGCCGTTCATAAGAGTTGGGAAATAGCGAATGTCCGTTGGGTGCTAACTTATCCAGAGGTTTATGAGGTCGGAGCCTCAAACTTAGGGCACATCATTCTTTACAGCATCCTCAATGCTCAACCGCGTCAACTGTGCGATCGAGCGTACCTTCCGGCCGCTGACCTGGCTGCCAAATTGCGGACAACCCAAACTCCGTTGTTTGCAGTGGAATCGAAGCGATCGTTGACCCAGTTTGATGTTTTGGGCTTCAGTCTCAGCTATGAGCTTGGAGCTACCAACATCTTGGAAATGCTTGATCTAGCGAAGATTCCCTTGACTTGGCGTGAGCGAATGCAGGACGGAAGGTGGGATGTTGGTCAGGGTAGCTATCCACTGATCTTTGCAGGCGGACAAACGGCAACCTCCAATCCAGAACCCTATGCTGATTTCCTGGACTTTGTTGCTTTAGGGGACGGGGAAGAATTACTGCCCGAAATTGCCCTAGTCGTTGAAGAGGCGAAGGCAGCAGGGTTAAGCCGTGAGGCATTACTATTGGATCTGGCTCAAGTACCTGGGGTTTATGTTCCTCAATTTTATGAGGTTGCTTCTGATGGGTCAGTGCATCCGAACCGTTCTGATGTTCCAGAACGAGTTTTGCGAAGAGTTGCCGATCCGATTCCGGCATACTCCATTGGACTTGTCCCCTTTGTGGAAACGGTTCACGATCGCCTAACGGTTGAAATTCGTCGAGGGTGTACCAGAGGGTGCCGATTTTGTCAGCCTGGAATGCTGACTCGTCCTGCGCGGGATGTTGCCCCTGACCAAGTGGTAGATGCGATTGAACAAGGCATGCGGGCAACTGGATATAACGAATTTTCGCTGCTTTCGCTGAGCTGTTCTGACTATTTGGCCCTGCCAGCAGTTGGGCTAGAAGTAAAAAACCGCCTTCAGGGTGAAAATATCTCTCTGTCGCTACCCAGCCAACGAGTCGATCGCTTTGACGAAAATATTGCTCACATCCTTGGCGGTACAAGGCAATCTTCCTTAACCTTTGCTCCTGAAGCTGGAACCCAGCGAATGCGAGACATCATTAATAAGGGGTTGACCAATGAAGAACTCCTCCGCGGTGTAAAAACGGCTTATGAACAGGGCTGGGACAGGGTAAAGCTCTACTTCATGATTGGTTTGCCGGGGGAAACGGATGCCGATGTGTTAGGCATTGCTGAAACGATGCGCTGGCTACAACAGGAGTGCCGCACCAAAGGCAGAAAGCCCATCAGCTTCAATGTCACCATTTCCAACTTCACGCCAAAGCCCCATACTCCTTTTCAATGGCATTCGGTCTCAACCGCAGAATTTAAGCGGAAGCAAGACCTCTTGCGCCAAGAATTTCGCACCATTCGAGGTTTGAAAGCGAACTTCACAGATGTCCGTCTTTCCGCAATGGAAGACTTTTTGGGACGGGGTGATCGCCGTCTTGCTGCTGTGATTCACCGCGCCTGGGAGTTGGGGGCTGGCATGGATGCCTGGTGGGAAAGCCTCGATCGGGCTTTTGCTGCTTGGACAAAGGCAATTGAAGAGGCAGGACTTGCCTGGAAGTACCGAGAGGTGGAAAGCGGCGAATGGAATATCCAACACCAGGAAACAAGCCAAAATATGGCTTCAAACTTTCACGAAGCTCTCTTGGCGGTGCCGTTACCTTGGGATCATGTTGACACGGGAATTGACAAAGCTTGGCTAAAGGCAGATTTGTACCGGGCGTTGGAAGCAGCTACCGTTCCTGACTGCTCTTTTGAAGGGTGTTCCCACTGCGGGGTGTGCGGAGCCGATTTTGGGCATAATGTTGTTGTGCCCCCCCTGCCAATTCCTCAGTTTTCAGGTCATTTCACTCCTAATCAAGAGCGAGTGCAGCGACTCCGGGTTTGGTTTGGCAAACAGAAAGATATGGCTCTGGTCAGCCATCTTGACTTGGCTCGGCTCTTCGATCGCGCCATTCGCCGGGCTGCTATCCCGATTTCATTCACTGGCGGGTTTCATCCTGGCCCTCGCATTTCATTTGCCAATGCCCTCTCTTTGGGGGTGACGAGTTCGGCTGAAATTGCTGAGTTTGACTTAACCCAATCGATGGATGTTGAAACCTTTCATGCAAAGTTTGCGGCTCAGCTTCCAGAAAACGTTCCTGTCTACCGTGTTGAAGAAGTTGCACCAGGGTCAGCATCTGCCACGCAGCGACTGGAACAAGCAGAATATTTCATTGCTGTTTGTCTAGCTTCAAGCGAAACGCTGGAACCTCAGCCAGCGATGGCTCAGTGGCAAGAATGGGTTAAAAAAATCTTGGCAACACCGGAAATTCTTGTCGAACATACAACGAAATCGGGTAAGCGGAAGTTGGTGAACCTGCGCGATCGGCTTGATGTATTAGAGCAAGTAGAGCCTAATCTCTTTTTGCATCAAGCCCAATGGCAACGTGCGGTTACAGAGGCAGACTCTCCTATTGTTTTGCGCTTTGTGGGAAGCTGCCGTAATGATGGCACGATGCTGCGACCAGAACACGTTATTCATATGCTTGAGTCCACTGCTGGCTGTGAATTTCAACTTTTGTTTGCCCACCGCAATCAGCTTTTCTTATCTGCGGCGGCATGAAGCTAAATTCAATCGCTCAATAAAACTGTGATTGTCTAGTGAGTCGTAAGGCGATCAGGGTTTTACCGTTTTCTCGACCAAAGTATTCTCTATTTTTCACAAAATGTTTATTGATACTAATGGCGGAAGACGTTGTCCACGCTATAATGCTTTGCAAGAGAAGCCGTTGCGAACTAAATTCTCTCTAGGGTTGCCAGTGGTTCAATCGGCACCAGATACAGAGCGAAGTTCGCTTCTGCCAGGTTTTTGACTCATTTTCGGTTGTCGGGTGCCTGTCTTCATCGGAAGGTATCTGTCGAAGGCTGTTATCAGCTGTTGACTCGATCATCCACCATTGAATCCAGCAATCTGGGTTGATCTGGCTACCCACATCGACGAGAGCTTATCCTGTCCCGGAACCCAACCAGGATGGGGATACTCTTTAAATTTCTTCTCATCATGACAGAATTCTTCACATTGTTTGCGTTACGTACTGTAGTTTTGAGTCGCAGCAGAGGCGGCACACGGCTCGCCAGCCTCACTACGACAACCCGTTTTTGAGGAAATTGAATGCCGAAGCAGATAATTATTGCCGAACAGCACCGTATTGCTGCTGTCTTTTCAGAAGATCAGATTCAGGAACTCATTGTCGCGAAAGGAACTCACCAAGTTGGTGATATATACCTGGGAGTTGTAGAGAACGTCCTACCTGGTATTGATGCAGCCTTTGTCAATATTGGAGACAGTGAGCGGAATGGGTTCATTCACGTCTCGGATTTAGGGCCACTTCGTTTGCGCCGAGCAGCAGGTTCAATCACAGAGTTACTTGCACCTCAGCAAAAGGTGTTAGTGCAAATTATGAAGGAACCTACTGGCAACAAAGGGCCCCGCCTCACGGGTAACATTACCCTTCCAGGTCGCTATCTAGTGCTGATGCCTTTTGGTCGAGGGGTTAATTTGTCTCGTCGGATTCGCAATGAGGCGGAGCGGAACCGTTTGCGGGCTTTGGGAATTTTAATCAAGCCTGCTGGAATGGGGCTGCTGGTTCGGACGGAAGCAGAAGGAATGCCGGAAGAAGCCATTTTGGAAGACCTCGAGCTGCTCCAGAAACAGTGGGAAAGCATCCAACAAGAGGCGGTATCAACTCGCCCACCGAGCCTGCTCAACCGAGATGACGACTTTATTCAGCGTGTTTTACGCGATGTTTATAGCGCGGATGTGAACCGTATTGTGGTTGATTCGCACACTGGGCTAAAGCGGGTGAAGCAGCATTTGCTGAGTTGGAGCAATGGTCGCTCTCCCCAAGGCGTTTTGATTGATCATCACCGCGATCGGATTCCGCTTTTAGAATATTTCCGCGTCAATGCAGCAATTCGTGAAGCCCTGAAGCCACGAGTAGACTTACCCTCTGGTGGTTACATCATCATTGAGCGTACAGAAGCTCTCACCGTGATTGATGTGAACTCTGGGTCATTCACGCGATCGGCAACGGCGCGGGAAACCGTTCTTTGGACAAATTGTGAAGCTGCAACGGAAATTGCTCGCCAATTACGACTCCGCAACATTGCAGGTGTCATCATTGTAGACTTTATCGACATGGATTCTCGCCGCGATCAGTTGCAGGTGTTGGAGCAGTTTAATAAAGCTTTGAAGGCAGACAAAGCCAGACCACAAATCGCGCAACTTTCTGAACTCGGTTTAGTAGAACTGACTCGAAAACGACAGGGACAGAATATCTATGAGCTATTCGGACGGACTTGTCCTTCATGTGGTGGTTTGGGTCATTTGGTTCACCTACCTGGAGAAGCTGAATATGAAGCTCCAGAGCCAGTAGAGCCTCTCCGTGCCTTTACTACTCCGGAACCTCGTCCGGCTGCTCAACTGCGGGATACCTGGGAAAAGCCCAGTGATGATTTGGAACTAGAATCAACCGCAGATTTACAGGAGCTTGACATCATCAATCACCCTAATTACCAGGAGCGCAGCAAGGGTGACAGCCGTCGTCGCCGTCGTAGCCGTCTCAAGGTGGGTGAACCTGTAACAAAAGGTACTCCTAAACCTTTACCAGAGCTAGACACTGAAGATACAGTTGCAGAGGAAGCAGTCTCGGTTAACAGTTTACCCACTCGCGGATTACGAGAGAGTCGCCCCGATAAGCCAGAGCGAGGACGATCGCCCCGTCGGGAGAAGGCACCTGTTGAACCGCCGCAAGTCATTTCAGTAGAAATGACTCCAGAAGAACAGGATGTTTATGCTCTGATGGGCATTTCACCACTGGTTTTGACAACAGAACCTGTCAAAGATGCAAAATCTACTCTAATTTCCGTTACTTTACCCGGTCAAAGTAGCCGCCCAAATAGCAATATTTCTCCCAAAGAGGTGCTTGCTGCGTTGCCGGTAAAGCCATCTGCGTTACCAATGGATGATGAAGTTTCTGATAGTGACCCTGTGGATGAAGAGACTGATCATATTTCTTCCGAGGTTGATACTGACAATGCTTCGGAAGAATTGATTGCAGAAACCGCAGAAATGGATGATGCTTCTTCTCAAAGTGATAATGGAGACTCTGGAGTTGAGGCAACCCGTCGTCGCCGTCGCCGTCGTTCTTCAGTTACCATTTCAGATGGCTCATCTAATTCGGATGTTGGTTAATTAGAAAAATCAGGTTTTAGATTGGCGATCGTGCAACAACTTAACTTACCGTTGGATAGTGGCATCCTTTTCGATACCTATCAGTGGGTTGCTGGGGTAGATGAAGTTGGGCGAGGTGCCCTTTTTGGCCCCGTTGTTGCGGCGGCTGTCATCTTACCAGCATCGGCACAACCTGACCTGGCAATGGCAGGGGTGACTGATAGCAAGCGATTACAACCTGCCGATCGTCAAAGACTGGCCAGTTATATTCAAGCTGTCGCTGTCGATTGTCGGATTGGGGTCGCATCTGTTCACGAAATCGATCGCCTAAACATTTTGCAGGCCAGTTTGCTGGCAATGAGACGCGCCATTACCCGGCTCGACCCGCAGCCTGAATTTTGCCTAATTGATGGCAACCAACGAATTCCAGGGTTAACTCTGCCGCAGCAAACCCTTGTCAAAGGAGATCAACTTTCCCTGTCGATCGCTGCTGCTAGTATTGTTGCAAAGGTCTGGCGAGATGAGCTGATTGTTCGTCTTTCAACACGATATCCAGGTTATGACTTAGCGACCAACAAAGGGTATGGCACTGCCAAACACCGTCTTGCCTTAGAGCAAATTGGGGTTTCCAGGCATCATCGCCTGTCGTTTAGTCCCTGCCAACAGAAAGGGCGTTCAAGCAGTTCAACCCTCAAGCAGTGAATGGTGGGAGGCGATTAACGAGGCTGAATTTGCAGTATTGCCTTCTTCAATTTGAACCGCGACCCATCTCCGATAATCTGATAGGAGTTGATGCATCAAACGCTGCTTAATGGTGAGTAGAACGCTACGAAGCAGCCCATTTCCTGTAGTTTCCAGAATTGGCTTAGGTGTTAACCAGAGGGGAGGGGGTAACTCTACTCGAACTTGTAAGTCTGCCTGACCTCGTAGGCAGGTTGTGTGTTCTAATTGGTATGGTGCGAGTTGCCCAACTAAGTTTAGGTTAAACCGCTGGTTAACGTACTCAACACCACGAATTTCACAACCGATCGACTGGAGATGAATCGCACCATCTGCAGTTGCCCACACGCGCATATCCACAGTTGGCTGAATTTTCAGCGTCAAAAATGCCAAAGGACGCATCTTCAGCCGAAAGCTTTCAGCATCTAGTTGTTCAACTCGGCTAGGATCAACCAAAGCCTGAATTAGCCGTTGGGGTTGACGAAGATAGTGCTGAATTGGAATCTGTAAATCTGGAACGGTTAACTCAACCGACTGAGAGGCAGAAAAAGAAGTATGCATATTGGAAACAAAGATAGCCACAGGTTAGGACTGTGTTTAACTAAATTTTACAATTTTTCCAAGAAATCAACCTTGACTTTACGGAGTATAGACTTCAACAGTCTTCATCTCTGAGCTTACTTAACTAAATGTTTCAATAGGAAAGCCCTTGGTGCTTTTCTCCATTGCTATATATTTTTGTTTTGCGTTTGTGACGTTTATTGTTTGTGAGCCTCCCATGACTGTCTTAATTGCTCATCTTGGGCCATCTGGAACTTATGCAGAAAGTGCCGCAATTGCCTGTGCCAAATCCCTTGAACAGCGCACGGAGGAAGATATCCAATTGCAGCCTTTTCCCAGCATTGTGCAAACTTTACGAGCGGTTGCAGAAGGTAAAACTCAGTTTGCGGTTGTTCCAGTCGAAAATTCAATTGAAGGCAGCGTTACAGTAACCCTTGATACACTTTGGCAGATTGATTCATTAAGGGTACAGCAAGCATTCGTGTTGCCTATTTCCCATGCTCTAATCTCTCGTGCCCCGACGATCGAGCAAGTTCAGGTTGTTTATTCTCATCCTCAAGCTTTAGCTCAGTGCCAAAAATGGCTAGAAGCATTTTTACCCAATGCACAGCTTGTACCCATTAATTCCACCACGGAAGCTCTTAAGCATTTGAATGACGATCAGACGATCGGGGCGATCGCTTCACAGCGGGCAGCCCAACTTTACCAACAGCCGATCTTGGCACACCCTATCAACGATCATCCAGACAACTGCACTCGATTTTGGGTGCTTAGCTTGGAGCCAATTTCAATTGGTAGCCATACCTCGATCGCATTTAGCCTACCTGCAAATGTACCGGGTGCTTTGATGAAGCCACTGCAAGCTTTAGCAAATCGTGGCATTAACATGAGCCGGATTGAATCTCGTCCAACGAAGCGATCGCTAGGGGAGTATTTATTCTTTGTGGATTTTGAAGCGTCTACAGATACTGAAATGGTGCAATCTGCCCTTCAAGCACTACAAAGCTGCACTGAAACACTTAAGGTCTATGGAAGTTATAACATTACAGTTCTAGATCAGAACGGGCAGCTTCCTGAAGCTTGATAAGATCCTGAACCGGAACAAGCACTGAACAAAAAATCAGCTTATGATTTGAAGGCATCCTCAAGGGCAGAGCGAGCTGCTAAGTGATTACGTGTAGAAGTCAAGATTTCAATCTCACGCTCCAAACGCAAAGCGGTGTCTTGAGTTTCCAGAAGGGCCTGTTGCTCTTGGGCTGCTCCCTTAAGGTTTCCAGCAATCCAGTAGGATAGCTCGGTGGGCAAGTTGGGGATGTCATCTGGAAGCTCTATGGGTTGCCCCGTTAACTTGGCTGAAAGCTGAATGACAACCCGCAACAGAGAATCTACGTCAGTTGCTAAACTTCGTAAATCTTGGTCAGTTGGACGATCCTCGATCCACTCGACCAAACCAACATAGTATGGTTTTTCACGAACAAAATCCAAAATCCGAAAACGCTGTTGCCCGATAGTGGCAATCTTCATTCGATCGTCAGGCATCCGGTGATGATGAATGATTTCAGCACAGCAACCCACCTCTGCCACACGACCATCGACTGGATCAGCCATCAAAACCCCAAAGCGTCGATCGCCTTGAAGAATGGTGTTCATCATGATCCGATAACGAAACTCAAAAATGTGAAGCGGAAGCTTTACCCCTGGAAACAGAACTAGCTCAGGAAGGGGAAAGAGAGGAAGTTCGCAAACTGCTACGGAAGAAGATGTCATCGTAAGACTAAGTTCCCATTGGGAAGTCAACACATCTGAACGTGTCGCTAAACCTACTGCCTATGCCCAGCCCAAATATCTGAACGCAGATACCCATAAATTGACATAAGTGTAGTTAGCTTTACTTAACTACACTTAGTCTACCGTACTGCCGATTGTTCTTCAAAGTGAGCAGTGAGATTCACTACAACTTCACTTCAATGTCAACTCCAGCAGGCAAATCTAACTTCATCAATGCATCGATCGTTTTTGATGAGGGTTGGTAGATATCGATAATCCGCCGATGGGTTCGGGTTTCAAAATGTTCACGAGAATCTTTATCAACGTGCGGTGAACGCAACACACAGTAAATTCTGCGCTTAGTTGGTAACGGAATTGGGCCGATCGCAGTTGCATTGGTGCGGTTGGCGGTGTCTACAATTTTTTCGCATGAAGTGTCAAGTAAACGCCGATCAAATGCTTTGAGACGAATCCGAATTTTTTGTTGCTGAATCGCTGCCATCGAAATTACACCTTTTTAATTTCTGAAATTGTCTAGGTTCAGTAGCTGATCTAGTTATCAAAGCCATCAGCAGCCATCACTAGAAGACTGCTAATGGCTTATTGTCTGGCGAGGTGAAGCCTACTTAAGGATTTTCGACACAACCCCTGCACCGATCGTGCGACCCCCCTCACGAATAGCAAAGCGCATTCCTTGCTCGATGGCGATCGGGCTGATCAGTTCAACCGTCATCTTAATACGGTCACCGGGCATCACCATGTCTGCATCACTACCATCATCCGCCGTGAAGGTCTTGATTGTGCCCGTCACATCCGTTGTCCGCACGTAAAACTGAGGCTTGTAACCTGCAAAGAACGGAGTTTTGCGTCCCCCTTCTTTTTCAGTCAGAACGTACACTTCACCTTCAAATTGAGTGTGAGGTGTAATAGAGCCGGGCTTAGCAATCACCATGCCGCGCTCAATGTCTTCTTTCTTCAATCCACGAAGAAGAAGACCCGCGTTGTCCCCAGCCATCCCTTCATCAAGACTCTTCTTGAACATCTCAATGCCTGTCACGGTGGTAGTACGGGTTTCGCGCAGACCGACCAACTCAACTGTTTCGTTAATCTTGATCTTGCCGCGTTCAATTCGACCCGTCGCCACGGTACCACGACCAGTAATCGAGAAGACATCCTCTACTGCCATCAAGAAAGGCTTGTCTACATCCCGTGTCGGTGTAGGAATGTACTCATCTACAGCATCCATCAGCTGATAGATCTTATCGACCCACTCATTGTCGCCTCTAGAGATTTTAGGGTTGGCAATCATTGCTTCTAGAGCCATGAGTCCAGAACCTTGGACAACAGGTAGGTCGTCACCAGGGAACTCATATTCACTGAGCAACTCACGCAACTCTAGCTCCACCAGTTCAAGCAATTCTTCATCATCTACCTGGTCAATTTTATTCATGAAGACCACGATGCTAGGAACGCCCACCTGCCGAGCTAAAAGAATATGCTCCTTGGTTTGAGGCATTGCACCATCCGTTGCCGCAACCACAAGGATTGCTCCGTCCATTTGAGCCGCCCCAGTGATCATGTTCTTCACATAGTCAGCATGTCCAGGACAATCAACGTGGGCATAGTGACGCTTGTCAGTCTCGTACTCAACGTGCGCGGTGTTGATCGTAATACCCCGCGCCTTTTCTTCGGGAGCAGCATCAATTTCCTCATACTTCTTAGCCGTTGCACCACCTCCGGCCGCTAAAGTCATAGTGATCGCTGCTGTAAGGGTCGTTTTACCGTGGTCAACGTGACCAATTGTGCCAATGTTGACGTGAGGTTTATTCCGTTCAAACTTTGCGCGTGCCATGTATCTATCCGTTCCTCTTTAACTGACTATGCGTTCCCTTTACTCTTTGCAATGATAGTTTCAGCCACATTGCGAGGAACCTCGTCGTAGTGGCTGAACTCCATCGTGAATGTGCCACGACCTTGGGTCTTAGACCGAATGTCGGTAGCATATCCAAACATCTCTGCCAGTGGTACTTTAGCAGTAACCTTAGCAGTTCCTTGCTCCGTGTCTTGACCTTCAATTTGTCCCCTGCGGGAATTGAGGTCGCCGATCACGTTGCCGATGAAGTCTTCAGGTACTTCGACCTCAATCTTCATCGTAGGCTCCAAGAGAACAGGCGATGCTTTCATTACAGCCTCTTTAATCGCCATAGAACCTGCAATCTTAAACGCCATTTCTGAAGAATCGACATCGTGGTACGATCCGTCTACCAGCGTCACCTTCAGGTCAATCACAGGGTAGCCCGCCACAATACCAGATTCACAAGCCTCCTTCATTCCCTGTTCAGCAGGGGCGATGTACTCTTTTGGTACTGTGCCACCAACAACTTTGGAAACAAATTCAAAGCCCGTACCGGGATCGCCGGGTTCAACCTCAATCACAACGTGACCATATTGTCCCTTACCACCACTTTGGCGAACAAACTTTCCTTCAGCACGAGTTGGCTTGCGGATTGTTTCTCGGTAAGCCACCTGAGGTGCTCCGATATTTGCTTCAACCTTGTACTCTCGCTTCATTCGATCAACCAGAATATCAAGATGAAGCTCACCCATACCAGCAATGATGGTTTGGTTTGTTTCAGAGTCAACGCTAACTCTGAAAGTGGGATCTTCTTCAGAAAGTGACTGGAGTGCCTTTGACAGCTTTTCCATATCCTGCTTTGTTTTTGGTTCAACCGCAACAGAAATAACAGGCTCAGGAATGAAAAGAGACTCCAAGATGATTGCAGAGTCTTCATCACAGAGCGTATCGCCAGTGAAGGTATCTTTCAACCCCAGTGCGGCCCCTAGATCACCTGCTCGCAATTCATCTACTTCCTGCCGCTCATCTGCCTTCAAAACAATTAGGCGAGAAATTCGCTCTTTCTTGTCTTTTGTGGCGTTGTAGACATAGCTACCCTTTGTCAATATACCGGAATAGACACGAACAAATGTCAAGCGTCCATAGGGGTCTGCCATAATTTTGAACGCTAAAGCAGAAAGAGGTTCTTCATCGCTAGCGTGCCGAACTGCTGAGCTTCCATCAGGAAGAGTCCCCTGAATGGGAGGCACTTCAGTGGGAGCAGGCAAATAATCGACCACTGCATCTAGCAGAAGTTGAACACCTTTGTTTTTGAAGGCAGAACCACAAAGCATTGGAACGATCGTCCCTTCAAGGGTTCCTTTCCTCAGAGCCGTGATAATTTCCTGCTCAGAAAGCTCTTCACCTGATAGGTATTTTTCAATGAGTTCATCATTGGTTTCAGCAACTGCTTCTAGCAGCACGGTGCGATATTCCTCAGCAGTTTCCTTGATCTCATCAGGAATATCTGCCGCCTGAATATCTGTCCCTAAATCGTTGGTGTAGAGGTAGGCTTGCATCCTCACCAAATCAACGATCCCGCCAAATTGAGCCTCACTTCCGATCGGAAGCTGAATAGGAACAGCATTGGTACGCAAGCGATCGCGAACCTGATCGTAAACCTTGAGGAAGTTTGCTCCTGTCCGATCCATCTTGTTGACAAAGATGATTCGAGGTACCTTGTAGCGATCGGCCTGTCTCCAAACAGTTTCTGTTTGAGGTTGGACACCACCAACTGAGTCCAGGACGGTAATTACACCATCCAGCACACGCATTGACCGCTCCACCTCGATAGTGAAATCAACGTGTCCGGGAGTGTCAATGATATTGATTCGATGCTCTAAAGCACCCGCTAATGCCTGGTTCGGATTGCCAGGGTCACGATGAGTCCAGGACGTGCTGATTGCTGCGGCAGTAATTGTAATACCCCGTTCCCGCTCCTGCTCCATCCAGTCCGTAACAGCAGTTCCCTCATGGACTTCGCCCATCTTGTGAACTACACCGGAATAGAACAGAATCCGTTCTGTTGTTGTTGTCTTACCAGCATCAATATGCGCGGCAATCCCAATATTCCTTACCCGTTCAAGCGGGATATTACGTGCCACAGCTACCTCCTTAGTCTCTGGTGCTGATCTTCCTCAACTGCATCTGTCTGTTAAGATTTTATACTTTCTATCCCTTGTCAGGTGCAGCCTCCAAAAATTTAGTACCGATAGTGAGCAAATGCTTTGTTTGCTTCAGCCATCCGGTGTGTTTCTTCGCGCTTACGGATGGTGCTGCCCGTTTCATTTGCGGCATCCATCAGTTCGTTTGCAAGGCGACCAGCCATTGTCCGCCCTGAACGATTTCGCGAAAACTGAGTGAGCCATCTGAGCGCTAGAGCGGTTCCACGATCGGAACGAACCTCCATTGGAACCTGGTATGTGGCACCGCCAACCCGTCGCGCTTTCACTTCAACTAAAGGGGTCGCATTCTTTACTGCCTGTTCAAACACCTCTAACGGCTCTGAACCCGTGCGTTCCTCAATAATCTTGAACGCATCGTAAACGATTCTGTAAGCAAGGGATTTCTTGCCGCTTCTCATCAACCGACTGACCATCATTGTCACGAGGCGACTGTTGTAAGTGGGATCAGGTGTGATCGGGCGCTTCTGGATAACCGTGCGACGGGACATAGTAGTAGCTAAGCCTTAACGAATAAACTTCACAAAAGATTAAATGCTGTTGCGCCAAACTGTATGGCTTGAACTTAGTTTTGATGGATCTGGTTTTGAAGGATAAAGCACCTAACAGCAGGCACTAATCCAGCCATGTATGGCTTTACTGCCGAATGTATTGCTTCTTGCAAATTGCATTTTGCAAGATTCGCTCATTCAAACGATATCAATCAACTAGAAGGATCATGAACTTCGGACAGCTATCGCGCTTGAACCGCAGCCGACGGACGGAAGCTTGAACCTGTCACACCACCAGCCAGTTTTATGCCCGAAGCAACCCTCTGCGAATGCTGAATCCTAGCTCTTCGGTCGCTTTGCTCCGTACTTGGAACGCCCTTGCTTGCGATCTTTCACGCCAGCCGTGTCTAGTGTCCCTCGAATAATGTGATAGCGAACGCCAGGTAAGTCCTTAACCCGACCACCACGAATCATTACAACAGAGTGTTCTTGTAAGTTGTGGCCGATACCAGGGATGTAGGCTGTAACTTCAAATCCGGAAGTCAGACGAACCCTGGCAACTTTACGGAGGGCAGAGTTCGGTTTCTTAGGAGTTTGAGTGTAAACTCTCGTGCAGACCCCACGACGTTGCGGGCAACTCTTCAACGCCGGAGATTTGCTTTTCTTCTCTGCTTTCTGTCGTTCTTTACTGATAAGTTGCTGAATAGTTGGCATGAGCGATGGCAGACCTTGCCTATGAAATGTGTCCTAAAGTTTTCACAGTCTCTAACTATATCGATTTTATAGGGGGTATGTCAATTTGTATTTTTTATCCGGTTCGGTTTTCCGGATAATACCCGTAACGACATGGGGAATTTAGATTTTCTATCCAAGTCCCTAAACACAATTTTACTTAGACCATTTTTATTTAACACGATTTTTATTAAGCGTAATCCTGTCTCAAGCAGTTCACAGTGATTTACTGGAGAGTTAGTAAAGTGAAGTTGTCAATTCGCTGAAGCTCGCCATTTTGGTCGATCGCCCCAAATTGCTTAAAGTAGTGATTTAACTCAGGTGGAAAGCTGGGAAAGTGAAACACTGCATCTCCCTCGGCGATATCAGCCCAGAAATAGCGCAGCATTGGAGCAAGCTTTTCAGCTTCATGGACGGGCAGGTTCAAAGGGGGTTGGGTGAGCAAACGAAGCATGAAGGGGAATGATCGATCGCCAATCCATTCCCTTGAGAAATGCGGCAGGTTTGCCCAACCCGGAACTTCTGTAACTCGGCCGGACTCCACTCGCACCGATTGATTACCCTGGTAATCTTGCTGAAACTCTAAAACGCGATAAGGGTGAGGATAGCTGACCAAAGAACCTGTGGTAATTTCGTAGATGCTTTGATGTCGGGCGACATCTTGTACATGAAGATGTCCTGTAAATAGCAGCTTGACCTCTGCTGTGTTTAACACTTCCAGTAAGGTGGATGCATTCTCTAGCATGTAGCGTCGCCCTAGGGGGTTTTTGGCTTGTCCGGGGAGATGTTCAATGACGTTGTGATGAATCATCACCATCACTACATCGTCTTTTACCTCAGCTAGGGTATTTTTTAGCCAGTCTAGTTGCTGGTCGTCAACACGCCCCATGTTGATCTGTTTGCCTGCGGGATCAAAAAAGTTAGAGTTGAGTCCAATCACTTGGACACCGGGTATCACCTCACAAAGGTAGTAAGGCTGAGCGGGATCGCTGTAGCCAAACTGTTCATAGTAAAGGGCAAAGTCTGATAGTCCGATCGATCGATCCGTTGCCAAGTATTCAGGAACATCGTGATTTCCGGGAACCACGCAGACCGGATAAGGAAGTTGGGCTAACCGTTCTGAGAGCCAGCGATGATTTTCGGGTTCGCCGTGCTGTGTCAAGTCTCCAGGCAACAGCAAAAAATCAATGTCTAGCGGAGCAATCTGCTCTAGGACTAGCTCTATTGCTGGGATACTGATTTCGACGAGGTGAAAGCGACTCGGATGATCCCAGATGGTTTGGGGAAGTGCAATGTGGGGATCGCTAATGACTGCAAAACGAAAAGATGAGGGCATTGGAAGACTTGGAAATAAGGAATAGAGGGTTGTGAGCAGGAAAAAGAACGAGGGAATGTAAAGATAAATGTGATTTGATCCCACATTTCTATACCCTACACCTGGATCGATCGTTTCTGTGTATGTCTGTTTGAGCAACACAGTCATCTGGAATGATCTAGGCTGGAATGCTGGGATTGGATGTAGAGATTAATTTTAGGAGGAGGCCAATTGGCAGTCATTCGAGTCCGCCAGCATGTTAACCCACTGAGCCGAAAGTACCAACAGTCTGCCACTCCGCCTGATTGGGAGAAGGAATACGCCAATGTTTTTCAACCGTTGCACTTAGACATTGGCTGTGGGCGAGGGAATTTTTTGGTGGAAATGGCACAGCAGCAGCCAGGCTGGAACTTTTTAGGATTAGAAATTCGAGAGCCTTTGGTAACGCAGGCAACCGCATGGCGGCAAGCGTTGGGGCTGAAGAACCTCCACTTCGTTTTTTGCAACGTGAATAATTCATTAAAGCCTCTTTTGACGGCACTCCCCGCTAACTGTCTGCATCGGGTTTCCATTCAGTTTCCTGATCCCTGGTTTAAGAAACGCCATCAGAAACGCCGAGTGGTGCAACCAGAACTGGTTCAAGAGTTAGCGACTTATTTGGCTCCGGGAGGAACCGTGTTGCTGCAATCCGATATCGAGGAGGTGGCGATCGAAATGTGCGATCGGTTCCATGACCATGCAGCATTTGTCCGGCAAGGGACAGAGTGGCTGCCAGAGAATCCGTTACCCATTCCGACTGAGCGCGAACAGTTCACCCTTGCCAAGGGAGAGCCTGTTTATCGGGCGGTATTTGTTAAGCAGGTGAGTGAATGATTCTGGGGTGCATCCCACTTTTGCATTTCCATGACAAATCTCTCCCTGGCAGGCAAGATGCCTGCGCTACGGAAATCGATCCATTTGCATCAATGGGATGTTCCCTGATTCTGCACCAGCTATACAAGATGCTCCCTCCACAGGTTTATCGTTAAGCGGGCGAGTGATGACGGGTCAGCAAGGCGGCACATTCCACGTGAGCGGTTTGAGGGAAGAAGTCAGCAGGTTGAACGAGGGTAAGGTCGTAGGCTTCGCTGAGTTGCTTCAGATCACGGGCAAGGGTGGACGGATTACAACTGACATATACGATTTGAGCAGGCTGGATGGCAAGCAGCGCATTAATTACCGATCGATCGCAGCCCTTCCGAGGAGGGTCAAGCAGCACAATATCAGGGGTCATGGGCAGACTGGGAAGTCGCTGTTCAACGGCTCCAGCTTGAAAGTCTATGTTGGTGATTTGGTTGAGGGCAGCATTGATTTTGGCTTGCTCGATCGCCGCTGACTGGATTTCAATGCCGATCGCCTGCCTCACTTGTTTTGCCAGTGGAAGGGTCAACGTACCAACACCGCAATAAGCATCAACGAGAATTTCATGTCCTTGAAGGGATAACTCTGCTGTGATGAACTGTAACAGGGCCTCGGCTTGCTCCGTGTTGACTTGAAAAAATGTTGTCGGCTGAATTTGAAACTTGAGGCCGGCAAACTCTTCCTGGAGGGAAGGCTTCCCAGCAATGCAATCGGTTTCTTGTCCAAAAATTGCATTAGTGCGATCGGGATTTACGTTCAAGCAAACCCCCACCAGAGAGGAATACCGCTCCAGCCATTGCGCCGCCTGCTCCTCCAATCCTTCTATCTGAGACTCTTTGGAAACCAGCGTCAAGAGCATTTCCCCCGTCCGTCGTCCAATTCGTAAC
This sequence comes from filamentous cyanobacterium CCP2, assembly GCA_003003615.1. Lineage (GTDB taxonomy): Bacteria > Cyanobacteriota > Cyanobacteriia > Elainellales > Elainellaceae > Egbenema. The sequence goes on from PVWD01000064.1 coordinate 26,667, forward strand.
CCTAAATGGCGCAACTTTCCCTGATGTTTCGTTTCGTTATAAATCGACCAGCCCCGTTGCTGAATGTCCTGCTTTACTTCTGCCAGCAAAGGATCAAGCCTTGCATCTTGAATGGGGCACTGGTTTAGATTAACGATCTGGTGGCTGCCCTTTTGGTAGTAGCCGATCTGCAC
>PVWD01000314.1 GCA_003003615.1 filamentous cyanobacterium CCP2
CCCCACTCCCCCAATTCCCTCGATCGCCCCATCCAGCAAAGCAATTCCCTGCTCGACGGTTTCAATTAATGCAAGCTGGTTTCGCAACTCGGCCGCTCCCGTAAAATCTTTGGCATACCAGGTCATGTGTTTCCGTGCCTGCCGAATCCCCCGATCGCCCTTATAGTCCCATAACATCACTAAATGCTCCTTGGCGCACTGGAGCCGATCGATCGGGCTAGGGGTGGGAAGCTTTTCTCCCGTTTTTAGGAAATAGTCAATTTCGCCCACCAGAAACGGATAGCCCAATGTTCCACGCGAACACATCACCCCATCGGCTCCGGTCGTTTCTAAACAGCGAATGGCTGACTCCACCGAAAAAATATCGCCATTAGCAATCACCGGAATGGATAGGACGGATTTGACTCTGGCAATCCAGTTCCAATCGGCTGTGCCATTGTAGCCTTGAGAGCGGGTGCGACCGTGTAGCGTTAACATCTGGGCCCCGGCTGCCTCCATGCGTTGGGCAAATTCGATCGCGTTAATTTCGGTTTCCGACCAGCCAATCCGAGTCTTCACCGTGACGGGCACCTCCACCGCTTCAACCACCGATCGAACAATCTGTTCTGCTAGTTCGGGCTGCCGCAACAGAGATGAACCACCGCCTTTTTTGGTGATTTTGTTCACCGGACAACCCATATTAATGTCTACGGTGTCGGCTCCTTCAGCAACGGCTTTTTGAGCAGCTTCAGCCAAAAAATCAGGACGACAATCAAATAATTGAATGCTAATGGGTCGCTCGTTCGGGTCAATTTCCATTAGCTTAGGAAGTTGCCGCATGTGGTGCAGTTCCGAGGCACTCACCATTTCTGTATACATCATGGAATGGGGCGCATACCGCCGCACCAGCCGCCGAAACACCAAATCTGTCACCCCAGACAAAGGCGACTGTAACACGCGACTATGTACCTCAAAAGTGCCAATTTTGAGAGGTTTGGACAAATGTGTTTGTAAAGCCGTAGATAGCGTTGCCATGGCAGAAGAGAAAACCTGTCAACCGATCGCTTTCCGATCTTATCGCCATAGCAGATTTGAATTAATTATCCTTTGAATTAATTATCCAAAGAAGCTTTAACAAATAGCTCATAGGAGGTGTCAAAGAATTTTAGAAAAGTTTTGGGTAGTGCGGTGAAATTTTTGACGATGGGGATGTATTGAGAGCGATAAGCACGGAGTGCTTCGTTTTTCTGCTGTTGAACGCGATCGATTGCAACACGATATAAATTAGAAAATTTATTTTCAACCAGGTCGTCTAGATACTCATAGCACCACAAAGACCAAACAAGATATTGCCATACATCAATAGAAGGATCGAACGTTTTAAGTGCTTCTCTGACCAGGTGATAAGTTTCAATATGATCACCATGCATATCTTTAAAGTAGGGAACATAAACCTCTTGAGGACAAAATTGCTGCAACAACGCTCGCAACTCTTCGATCGCTGCCTGCCGTTGCTCCGCTTGAAGCTGTCCCAATGAGGAATCTTGATGTTTGAGAAAAATGACATCTGAGGCAGAGATACCAAGCGTTTGCAGAGCCGCAAGAGCTTCCTGTTGACGGGTTTGAATACACTGCTCAGTTGAGATTGGAATGGGAGCAGGTGCTCCGTGATAGCAATTTCGACCGTCGGTTAAGAAAACAACCTTGACCGCAACCCCCTGCTTCCGCTTCAGCGCAATAACGCCTCCACAGCCCAGAGTTTCGTCATCCTGGTGAGGAGCAAAAACGATCGCGGATTTATGGTTCGGTTCAATACATTGACTTTGCTGATAAAGTTTTTGACGAAAGGCTCTACGTTTCCAATAGTTGAGAACTTTTGCGAGAAGGGTAGGGGTTTTCATGTGCTGGTGACAGTTAGGATAAAGAGCAAAATTCTTGAGCTAAAGCTGCATGATGCGATTTTGAATGAACCCGTGGAGCACCCCTATATGCCATCCCAATTTCCAAATATTATCGCAGTGAAATCCAGAAATAATGCATCGAAAAAAATAGAAAATGCTGACTGCTAAACGTGGAATAATTCCATGTAAATACATCCCTTCCGCCCTGTACCGTTGATAAATTTTTGCAAGACCATTTCCCCAGTTATAGCCATGTTTAAAGGAGGCTTTTCTGGAAGAAATAAAGGAGTGATCTTGAGAGGCTGAATAACGAATATGAACGATCGCATCTGGAACAAAAAACAACGGCGTTCCCAGTCGCTGAACACGCAAGCAATATTCAGCATCTTCTAGATGGGTAAAATCTTCATCAAAACCAGAAACTGCTTCGTGAAGCGATCGCTTAATTCCTAAACCACAAGCACCAGCGAAGGGCAAAAAGGGAACCCTAAAATTCTGTAAACCGCTATCTTGAACGGCATTAACTGTCGAATCATTGAGCAGATTGTAGTCAAACCGACTGGCGACAAAATCGTGTTTGGCAAAAGCTTTTTCCAGAGCTGAAATCCAATCGGCGGAAACCACATCATCTGCATCACAAAATGCTAAATAATTACCCGTTGCCACCGCTGCCCCTTTGTTTCGCGCATGGGAAGCTCCTCGATAACCAGAAGCATCAATGACCCTTAGCTTGGGCAGTCGGTCTACGTATTGGTGGACAATTTCTTGCGAACCATCCGTTGAACCATTGTCTGAAACAAGCACTTCCCAGGGAGCAACAGACTGATGAACTAGAGCGTTGAGTTGCTGTCCAATTGTGTTGGCAGCATTTAGGCAAGGAATAATAACGCTAATTCTTTTTGAGGCGTTGTTTTTGTTTTCCATAGGACTAAAGAAGCATGGATTAAAGTTAGCATAGGTGTATTTCATTGGAATACAGGAGCCAACGATCGCAGGTTTTCTTGAGATAAATATGGATATGTCCCCAAAAGTTGCGATCGCAACGGAATACTTGTTGAATCAGATTATTTAAGTTGCCCTGTCGAAATGCAGTGAACACTAAGGGAAACCCTACGGCAAATCACTGCTTGTATTGTTTGGATGGTGGTTTAGGAAGCAAGACTAACGAGCTGGAGGCTGTAAAATCTCTTGTGCCCTGAACCAAAATTTCTTCGCTGAGATGCTTCGCGAATGGGCTAAAAGCTAAAGGCAGTTTAACTGACTAAAAGCAGATGTAACCAGGGCTTTAACCTGCTTCAACAGGTTTGAGTTTTGAGTTTGTAGCTTTCTTCTCGCAAGGTGAGTACTTTTAGTTCAAGGCGACTTTGACACAAAATTTTAAACAAACTCCTGCAAAATCTGCAAAAGCACTTTTCTTTTGCGCGTATTTGCCCAGACTGATTTAACTAAATCATGAAATCAGTAAACTTACTAGTTCTGAATTGGGTGATTAACTTTTTCTTTAAATAAGCTTGGCACCATCTTTTACCTTAGTAAAGCTTCAGTAAAGTCACGGTAGATTTGGATCTACTTGATTTTTTTTGCCCAAAGTTAGGCTTGCAACAATTCTTTATCAGCGTAGTGTTACTGAAATACTATTAGAGGCAAGCAGGCTACAATGCAGTTCAATTGGCATAGGAAGCAGTTTTCAACTTCTTCCTTGCAGTGATTGAAGCCACGGTGGTACGCACCTACTTTTGTGTGAAAGCTTCGCTGCGCAAGGCTTGCACCAGAAGCTCTGTTCTAATGTATGCGCGTAGCACTATCTATTTAACTTTTCTATACTGATCCAAGAGGATGTGTCATGTCTAAATCTTCTGGCTGGCAAGCATACACTCAAAACCCACCTGAGCCAACTCCGATTTTTGTTCAAAAACTTGTAGATTGCTGTCATGTCCTCTTACCGGGAACCGAAAAACCGACAAGTGCCATTTCCTATGAAGGGCAGTTTTACACCTACGTCAAATTTTTTCCGAGCGTAGAGGCGGCCCGTCAAAAAGCCGAATTGCTCACCCGACGGGGAAATGCCGTAATTCTGACCAGAGTGCCAAAAGGTTTGGTATTGTGGGTGCTTGAGCCTGATGCTCGACCTGTTCCCAAATTTCTCAGTTGAAGCCTGAATAAGGAAACGCGATCGTGAGTTCCAAGCGTCTGCCTGAAACCACTGCCCATGTCCGAATTACTCACCAGTCCTGGCAAAGCGGCCGGATTGAGGGAGAAGTGAGAGCGAATGAATATGAATGGCAATTTGAATGGCAATTTAGAAGAGGCAAGCTCCTTGTGGAACCGTCGTTAGGTCGTGCCTTGATTAAAGAACCCCTGTCTCGATTTCTGGAGCGTTGTGATTACCAGCTTGAGCCAGGGGGAGATTATAGTTTTACAATTCGGGCGGAGTTATGAGAGTCCTCAGTCCTACTTTCCTTGCGGCGGGGGTAGCTCATCCAAAATAGTGAACCGGATGTGGTTCAAGGATAAATCCCCGATCGAAATTTCTTCCGGCAGATCAGAGGCAGCAATCCGCTCAAAGGGAATGCCCTTACTAATTTCGGCATGGAACCAGGGTAAGCCCATGAAGAACCGTGTCGGATATGGCCCGCCTTCAATCACATCATCCACGTTTGATTCCATTGGCAGCCAGCCATAACCCGGCACATAAAACTCGATCCAAACATGGTTAAAGTCTGGCTCTAGGGGGATATTGCGGCGATCGGGGTCAGCAGGGCACTTATAGCGGCCAACCGTGCGGCAGGCAATCCCATTGAGGCGGGCCAGGGCCAGCAAAATGCCAACATACTCACCGCAAGACCCCACTCCTCGCTCCAGAGCGACATCCGGCGTGTCAATGTGGGGCTTAATACCGTAGGACATCCGATCGTATACATAATTCCGAATCTTCAGCACCTGGCGTAGAATGTTCGTCTCCGTGCCGATCGCCTCCCTAGCCGCCCACTGAATGGACGGTTTATCCATGGCCAGGTCGTCATCATCTTGTAGATAACGCTGGCGAAATTCATCGGAAAGAGCGGGAATATCTTCCGTATCGCGGAAATTGAGCTGATACTTAATGCCGCGCACTTCCATCAGGGCTTTCCAACCAAAAATCCGTCCCTCATTTCCCTCTAGGCGATCGAACCGAAAAACAGCAACCCGCTGCCCATTTTGAATTTCCTCCTCGTAGGGAATGCCGACCGGCTCAATATGTAGGATTTTCTGGCGATCGGTGCTGGCAGGCATGGCAATCCGCCACTCTAAATTAGAGAGGGTGACATCCTCTAGGGGTGAAAGCTCCTCTACGTAGGACATTTCAATCAGGTAGCCGTTGGAGAGGGTATAGCGTTTTTCAGCATCGTAGTGGAAATGCAGGGGATGAACAAACGTTCGATCGCGAATTGCCAGTTCGTAGGGGTCATCTGCCCGGTTGGGGTTATCCCGGATGTAATGTTCTTCCAGGGCATAGCAAAGATAAAGAAGGGGATCACCGCCGTAAGGATCGGGATGAAAGGTAATCCCTGTGGGGTTTTCGTAGGGAGTCAAAATGCTGAACTGAAGCTCACCCGTTGCCCGATCGAGGCAATAAACCGATCGCTCCAGCGCATCACAAACCCACAGTTCCTCGCCCCGAATCGTCAGATTCTCCTCCCCCACTCCGGGCAACGGCAACCGCGTAATTTCTGACCCTGTATTGCGATTGAAAATCATGATGTATCCTGCCTTTTGACAAGACACATACACCGTTGATTCCCAGACGGCCACACCATTTGCTGGATAAGGTAGCGAAACAAACTCACGCGGAGTCAAATCTTCAAACGTACACGAATAAACCTGATGGTCTCTGGCAAACCAGATCTGATCCTGCCAAATGGATAAGCCCGTTGCATCCATAAAATCCTCGACGTGGTGAGGATTGAGAATCGTTGTGTTGTCGTTTGTGCAATCAATTTGGATCAAATAGCCACGAACTGAATCCAGAGCAATCAGCTTGTCTCCGGTGGAAGTCAGCCCATTTAGGACATACACCCCAAAGGGACGAACCGTTCGTCGTTGCAAATCGGGCACTGCAAAAGGATTGGTAGCATTCACCTGGCGGGTGGAAGGGTTCGATTCGAGCAGCATAGAGGATTAAAACTATCGGGGCTAGGTTCTCATAATCATAAACAAGCTTATGACTCGCTACTGTATCAGAGAAACTTTAATCTGATCATGACGAATTTTGGGTGAGTCCTGCGTCCCTCTGGGGGGAGAGAGCAGTGTCACCCTACAAATCACCACGATTAATCTACAGCAGCCCCCGATATCGAATGAATATGAGGATGGCTGCCCATGACCCCAACGCAACTTTCAACGCCACCAGGATATTCAGCAAAGGAATAACCCCGCCGCTAACCAGTGTACCTAACGTCCCTTGGGGCAGTTCTAGCCCAACCAGCGTCATTGCAGCCAATACGATAAAAATCAAAACTGAGACCTTTTCGACTGTGGCGGCTCGCCATTGCTTGTAAACTGCCTGCATCCATTCGGAAGATGAAGTAATTGCCACCAGACCGATCGCCGTTCCCCCAGCCACCCCTGCTGCAAAGCCACCCCCCGGACTTAAGTGTCCTCGAATTGCCAACTCAATGCTGACCAATGCCGCGATCGTTGCCCCTAAACGAGCCAGGACGATGGAGGGTTGATCGGTGAATTGATAAACTTTGGTGAATGGTTTTTCATCTGCCAGGAGGAACTTTGCTCCCATGATGGCGATCGTAAAGACCACCACTTCAAAGATAGTGTCGTACAGCCGATTTCTGAAAATGATGCCCGTTACAGCATTGGGGACACCGCTGTCCTGCACGATCGAATCAACGATCGCCCCATCCACTAAATCTGGTACTAGATTGGGCAGAATCAGGAATTTAATGTATACAACAATTCCGGCTAATGCATAAACCCATTTCATGGATGCTCCTCCTGGGTTGGCGCGGTATAGGTCGAATGAGCGGTGGGCAATGGAAGCTTGGTCGCGTTGGGCTGACTGAGGTGAGCAAGACTGGTGAGGGGTGAAGTCAATTCAGCTTGCAGGAAGTCGTAAAGACGTTGAATTCGAGTGATGGTGTGGTAAGGGGGTGTTTCAGTTTGCGTTGCTGCTGCATGGGAAGCATTGGAACTGGAGTTCGATCGATGGGTGCAGATGGCATGAACTTCTTTGTCGTGGAGAGCTTGCAGCAAGGACTGCGGATTGTCAAAAGACAATAGTTCGAGCCGCATATAGTGTTGTTTCAAAACAGCTCGAAAGTCTTGTAGCAATTGCTGACGATAGGGCGGGAGGGCGGCAGGCGGAAGGGCCGGTTTAGACTCTGTTTCGTTTTTGACCACTTCTACCTCGCTCCATTCATCCCTTAGCACCCCCAACCGC
>PVWD01000315.1 GCA_003003615.1 filamentous cyanobacterium CCP2
CCACTCCATTTTCAGTAAACTTGGCGGCATTGCTCAGGAGGTTGAACAAAGATTGGCGGAGTTTGGTGAGGTCGGTGTGCATGAAGCCGATCGCCTCAGGACAATAAATTTGAAGCGTGTTGTGGTTTTTCTCCATTAAAGGTTGGATGGTGCTTTCGACTTCAAAAATTACCTGGGCAATGTCAAAGGTTTCTGGGTAAAGCTCCATTTTGCCCGCTTCAATTTTGGAGATATCTAAAATGTCGTTGATGAGGGAGAGCAGATGTTTCCCAGCACCGCGAATTTTTTCTAAATCAGGAACCAGATCGGCATAGCCCAAATCTTCGGCATCTTCCTGAAGCATTTCGCTATAGCCAATGATGGCATTGAGCGGTGTTCGCAGTTCGTGGCTCATGTTGGCAAGGAACTGGCTTTTGGCGCGGTTTGCTTCTTCGGCAGCTTCTTTGTTTTTGCGGAGGGTTTCTTCCGTTTGCTTGCGATCGCTCATGTCACGCTGCACAGAAATCCAGTGGGTGCAATTGCCCTGTTCGTTGAGGATGGGAACCATTTCCATTTCCAGCCAAAATTCTGAGCCATCTTTGCGGTAGGCAATGAATTCGGTTTTAAGGGAGCTTTGGCAGTTAAGGGCAGCATAAACCCGATTGAGTTCATGCCGATGGGTGTTAGCCCCCTTCAGGAGAGCAGGCGATCGACCAAGGACTTCATCTCTGCGGTATCCGGTGATGTCGCTGAAGGCTTGATTAACGTAAACAATCTTGAGATCAGACAAAGCCGTTCCGCAAACTTCCGTAATCACAACAGCATCACTGGTGTTGACCACAACGGATTCCAGTAGGCGTAACCGTTCTTCGGTGCGTTTGCGATCGGTGATATCGAAAATGACTCCATCTAGCCAAATCAGCCTGTCATTCTCATCAAAGATGCCTTGCCCCTTCTCGTAAACCCAGCGAATGCTGCCATCGGCATGACCAATTCGGTACTCCAGAATATACGGACGCTTTTCTGCAAGGGCCAGATCAATTTCTTGCCGAATCCGATCGCCATCTTCCAGGGCAACAATTTCCGCAAAAGTTAAGGTGTGATTATTAATAAAATCGCTTGCGGCATAGCCCGTAATTTCCTGAATCGGTTCACTGATGAACTCCATCGTCCATTCTGTGTCGTGGGCACAACGATACACTGCTCCAGAAATATTGGACAACAGTGAGCGAAAGCGTTCTTCCCGTTCTCGCAGGGCTGCTTCAGTTTGTTTACGAGCCGTCACATCCATCGTAATGCCCGATAAGCGCACAGGCTGTCCAACTTCATTGCAGAGAACCTGTCCACGACTTGTAACCCAATGCAGGCTGCCATCTGGGTGAATAATGCGATATTCCGGAGCGTAGACGGCTCCCTCTTCCACGGCCCGTCGTTGCGACTCTACGAGGTGGAAGCGATCGTCTGGATGCACATACTGAAAAAAATCCTTGTCCTTTGTACCAGTGGGATCAGGGGGCAGACCAAAAATGCACTCAATTTCCTGCGACCAATGTTCTTCTCCCGTTTGAATATTCCAGTCCCATACGCCCATGTGAGCCGCGTTCAAGGCCATTCGCTGTAGCTCCTCGCTTTGGCGCAGGGCAGTTTCGATTTGGTTTTGGGTGGTTAAACTGCGGGCAAATGCCACTGCAATGTAAACGAATGCTGCCAAAATCAGCAGGACAAACCCTTCCACCAAATTGGTTTTCTGCAAAAAGAACTGAATTCGCTGATGCAGGAGTTGATAAACCACAACCGCAAGCAGCAGGATAAAGGTTAATCCGAGTGCCACCCAAGATACTCGTCCCGATCGACAACCGGAAGTCTCTCCCATAGCAATCCTCTCCAAAAGCTACTTTATAGTGCCCAGGAGCGTGAATTGGGGGAACAGGAGGGAATGGAGGAGGTAGAGACACAAAATTTTGCGTCGGTATAGGTAATCAGGGGGTTAAGAGTTCGGCTTTCATGACGGTGATAGCCTGTCCGCCCAACACAACCCGATCGCCCTCACAGCGCACCTTGAGGACACCCCCTCTGGCAGAAGCCTGGTAAGCAAGAAATTCTGATTTATTCAGCCGATCGCGCCAGAATGGGCCCAAAGCGCAATGGGCAGCCCCAGTGACAGGATCTTCAATAATGCCAAGGGCAGGCGCAAAGAAGCGAGACACAAAGTCATATTCTGTGCCGTTTGCAGGGCTGGTGACAACTAAACCTTTTGCCGGAAGCGTTTTCAGGATTTCCACATTCGGCTGTACAGCCCGCACCACTTCTTCCGAATTCACCTCAACAATGTACCCCACCGTGCCCTCGTATACTTCGCAGATGGGTGCGTTCAAGGCTTTGATTAATTCCGGTCGGATTTTAATATCTCGTGCATTATCAACTGGAAAGTTCATAATAATCCAACCGTCTTCTTGCTTAGCGGTGAGTAAACCGCTCCGAGTGTGGAATCGGGCCTCCTGGTCGGGGGCTAAATGTCCTTCTGTCCACAAGATGTGGGCACTGGCAAGCGTTGCATGACCACACAAGTTAACTTCAACCTTGGGAGTGAACCATCTCAGGTTAAAACCATCTTCCTGCCGGACTAAAAAAGCAGTCTCAGAAAGATTCATTTCCCGCGCCAATTTTTGCATCCAACCGTCTTCCGGCAAAGTGTCCAACACACAAACGGCTGCTGGGTTGCCTGCAAAGGGAGTGCTTGTGAATGCATCAACCTGAAAAATGGTTAATCCCATACATATTTTTTCTAGAAAATGCAGAGTGGAGGAATAAATTCTCAACCATGTAAGGAATTAAGGCTCCAGTGGGAAGTTTACTACATTCCTTCCACAGGTGCGAAGGGGTAGGTCTTCTCTATCCCTCCTCCCAAAGACTCTGCTACGGATCAATAATCACCGTTGTGCCAACATCAGCCCAATCAAACAGCCAAGCCGCTTGCCCCACCGGAAGATTAATGCAGCCATTGCTGATCGCTGAACCAAATTCTGAATGCCAGTACGCCCCATGAATCGCATAGTTTCCAGAGTAGTACATGGTGTAAGGCACGTTGGGAATATTGTAATCCTCACCTTCCATCCAGGCTCGTTCTAGCTTCTGCTCAATTTGGAAAACACCAGGCAAAGTTGGCTCATCCGATCGCCCCGTTGCAACAGTAAACGATCGCACTGGCGTATTTCCTTCCCAAGCGGTTAACGTTCGAGCCGAAATGCTGACCTCAATCCAGCGTTCATTTGACTGTTTTAGGTCATCTCTCCAGGCGGCAGCCCACTCATTCGGAGCGGAATCCTTCAAGGAAACAGGGGGTAATTCTAAAGCCAAAAGGGAAGCTGTGGGCCACAACACACTGATTAACAGAACGAACGAAGCACTCCCTTTTAAGCGATTCAAATGCCTGAGCCACAGACCATTCCACATTGCTTTCATCACTGAATACTCCACATTATCAAGGGAACTCTTGCAATTCTTGAAGAACATGACCGAAACCGATCGGCAAGAGGACGACATACTTGAAGAATCGAACCAGGGTGAAATTGTTTCCGATGGTAGAAAATTCGTTGAAAAGTTATCCTAGAGGCTGGGTTGGTGGGAGATTGGGATGGAAAACTGGACAATTCCTACAGAAAAGACACATAAATTTTACAAACTTTGCACTGCGATCGAATCATTCCTAACATTTTTTTCGTGAGCAAATAATAATTAATTTAACCATACTTTTTCTGTCTTCAGCAAGTTATTAATGTAATGATGAACCCAGACAAAACATGAACTTGGCAGTCCTCAGGAGTGCCTGCTTCTGGTCAATGAAAGCGATTTTGCAATCTACTCAAAGCCCGCAGAAATTATTACGAATTATTACTACTGCCGTGAGATTGAATCTTGTCTCTCAAGGACGTTCCGCTCCGGTAGTAGTATGGCAATGTTGTTTGATCGGTCACTTGAGTTGTATCTATGCGCTCGTTTTGGTCTGATCCGTATCTCTGGGTTCATTTGGCGGGCTTTGCTGCGTTGCCAGTATGTCTAGAGTTGTGTCTGATAGGACTTGCTACTGGTGAGCCACTCTTTCCCGTTTGGTTGGAGTTGCTGATTGTGGGGGGAATTGGGATTCTGCCCATTTTCTGGATGCAGTGGCAGCGACCCTTTTCCATCTTTAGCCTGCCGTTCATTGCCCTAAAACCTACTCGGTTAACCGATGATCAGCGTCGTATCCTCCATCGATTCAAGTCTCCGGTGAATCGGGGTGTAGCGGTGTTGGTTGCGCTAATCATGGCTTGGGTTTTGTGGCAACTGTATCAAATTGCGCCGTTGGCATCCCCATCTCCTTTTTTCGCCCCTGCAACACGAGGAGTTGGTTTGCTGATTGCGTCGATCGCATTTTTAGGGTGTAATTTGTTCGCGCAAGTCCCAATGGCTGTGTTGGCGGTTTTGTTGACCAGTGAAGCCAAATTTGCCACAACCGAGCCGTATCCAATGGGGCAAGTTTCTAAAGACTTTACCTTGCCTGGTATTCCAGTTTTACACCTGCTGCCGCCCTTGGTTGCTAACCCTCGCCCACCTGCTGCGCCCGCATCAACCTCTGCCTCCCCTGTTGCCCCTCCAGAGGAACCGTCCATTGAGGCAGAAGAAACGATCGCCCCTCAGCCCCCAATTTCTGAAGCAGAAAGTCCAATAGCGGCTGCCAGATCTGATACGGCTGCCAAACCTGATCTAGAGAATAGCTCCGTAGATGCAGGCATCACTGCCGTAGAAATTACCGAGGAAGCGGCTGTTCCAGATGATTTTGAGGAAGAAGCTGTCACAGAAGATGTAGAAGAAATTCCAGATCGAACGGCTTTAACCAATGCAGCCTTTCCCCAGCCTAATGTGAGTGCCGACCAGAGTACGGATATTAGCGCAGATGCGGACGATGGAAGTTCCGATCGCCTTTTTGAAGAACAGACGGTTGAACCGGATATTCAGGATGAGCAAACTCAGGATGAGCAAACTCAGGATAGGCAAATAACAGAGCTGGATATCTCGGTTGATGAGGCCCAGCTTGGTGCAGCGGATATTCCAGTTGATAGGGATGATTCTTTGGCGATCGAACCCAGTCCAGAGACGCTCATCCCCCGTCTAGACGAAGAAAGCTCCGTGACAGAAACGATCGAACCCACAGTAAACTTTGAGCAAAATAAGGTTCGTGAACCGAGCAACGAACAACGTAGCGAAGTAGAACATGATCAAACGAATCCCAAAGGATTAACCAACCTCACTTCCACCGCGAGCGACGATCGCAATGATAATCGTGATTTCCCATCTGAAAACCCATCGGTAGAGGTTGTAGAAAATGCATCCTTCAACGTTGAGCAAAATACTGAACCGGAAGCAAAGTTTGATGAGGCGATCGAAATAGAAATTATAGAGGATGAATCTATAACAGAAACTTACGATGCAGAACCTTACGATTCATCTCCTCAAGCGGGTTCAGAGGCAAGAGAAAGAGATTTATAATCCAATCCCTGTTCTTCAGGGGGGACAAACCGTTCAATGCACTGGATTAGCTTTGGAATGCCGTTTTGGACAGCTTCCCAAATGGTTTTAGCATCTGCTCTGTGATTTTCGCACACTAAGCAATCGCAGATATCCATAATCTGTTCCCAAGGAATATCTGGATACTGATTTTTTGTGCGCTGTGATAAATGTTGAACCGCATTACCAATCAGTTCAAGTTGTTGTACCGTTGCATCCTGTAACAACGTACAGTCACACTGTTGAAACTTCTCCCAGCAGATGTCCGTTGTGTATCGCTGAATTCGACGGCAGGCAATCAGAATATCAAGTAGCAAAACGGCATCCTGTTCTTCTGGTGTGATCGCGTTATGTGCTTCAAAGGATGCGATCGGACGGCAACAACCTGAATCATAAATGACATTTGCCGATTTGATAATTCGCTGACGACGCAGGTAATTTTCGCTTTGTTCAACCGATTCTCTTAGCAGTAAATTAAGAGGTTTCCCAAAAAGCTGCTTTAGTTCGTCTTTCATCTGAACCAGATCCAGCACCGTAGGAACCGCTTCCACCTCAAACTGAACCAATGCATCCACGCCGTTCTCGCTCTCTTCGGCAGGGTCATCGTCGCAAACGTCACCATACCACACTGCATCAACCAGAGAAAATTCGCGAATTCTCCATCTCTGACAAAATGCCAGAATTCGGTCAGACAGTTCAGCGTTCATGACTTTCATTGCCTTAGATCAAGGGGTAAGCTTGGCGATAGCGTTGCAGGGGGCGATCGTAAAAACAGGAGCTATTGCGCTAGATCAACAGGAAAAAAGGCTCAACAGGAAAAAACGCGAGAAAAGAATTGCTTCAGTTCAATCAGCAATTCTAATGAACAGTGAATAATTACCCTATCATTACCCTACTTTGGATTCTGTGCAAGCCAAATTGGGTGTAATAAGCCTGATCTTAAGCCAACTTTTCTAGAGTTTCCAGCGTTGGGCATCAATTTCAGACAGCTTTACGGGGAAATGGCCAACAATGCTAAGAAATTCTAGGGCATCAATTTTTTTGTCTTGGACAAGTTCCCGCAGAACCTTGCTAATTACCACACAAGCATGTTCCATCTGCTCACGGCTGAATTCGGGGTGCATCATAAAATGTAGCCTCCAAGGAATCTTCTTCAACGTTGCTCGGTCAGAATGCGATGAATTTGGAGTGATGGGAACACACGATCGTTGTTACTGCTCTTTGTTATCGATCTTTTACCTTACCGATCTTTTGCTTTACTGATCTTTACAAAGCCAGTCTCGTCAAATCCGTAAAGGTCTGCCATCCCCTGATTGGTGGATGAGTGGGTGAATTTCTCAAACTGCTTGTGGAATGAGTATCGTGTCCATCTAGATACACGTTAAATGCAGGAGGCAAATAAATGCAGGAGGCAAAACTGCCAGCATCCAAGGAAATCAAGGATTCGAGACGTGTGAGTTGTACAGCGCATAGGGCTTAACCAAAATTGACTGTGAATTGGCAGTAAACTGTCTTATCGATGTGTATCGCGTTTGTGCAGCGTCTCCACAGGAAAGTTAACTATGGCAACCATTAACGACAACTATTTGAAGCTGAAAGCAGGCTATTTATTTCCAGAAATTGCTCGACGGGTTAATGTTTTTGCAGAGGCAAACCCAGATGCCCAAATCATTAAGCTGGGTATTGGAGATGTGACAGAACCGCTCCCAGAAGCCTGCCGGACTGCCATGATCCAGGCGGTTGAGGAAATGGGCGATCGGGCAACATTTAAGGGGTATGGCCCAGAGC
>PVWD01000316.1 GCA_003003615.1 filamentous cyanobacterium CCP2
ATGCCTGGCTGAGGAGTTTCCAGAATTTGGGCCCCGTGTCCATTAGGTAAGAGATGGAATAACCTGACTCTTTTGCAATCTGAGCATAGGTTTGGTTTGACCAAGCTCCTTTGACAATCACCGTTTCGATCGACATCATCGATCGGCTGCAATGCTTTTCCAGGGCAGCGTTAATTACCTCGATCGCCTGCTCAATTTCCATCGTGGTTTGGGTGCAAAGACAGTGGATTCACTTTGAGATTACCTGAGATTGTTTGAAATCAACAAAGACTGTAGATTTCTTTAAGTTCAGGGGGAATAAACAGAGAATTTCTGAGTTCGGGGCTGGAAAAGTCCCTGATTTTTATGTAACGACAATCCCTTGAAGTTCTGGCTATGGTAAATACAGGTGATTCATCTACATAAATCTCGCCCACTGGTGATTGGTAGGGTGGGCAATGCCCACCTTATGATTGAGCCAGCAAAAGTAGAGTTCTTACTATGGCTACTAAAACCAGTCAATGATTCATGTTTGCGATCGTTCAGGAGGAATTTTTATGCGAGAACTCATTTATTACGTGGCGTGCAGTGTCGATGGCTTCATCGCTCACATTGATGGTTCCCATGATGGTTTTCTCCCAGAAGGAGAGCATGTTGCCGACATCATCCAATCTTTTCCTGAAACGATTCCAGCCCACTTTCGGGATGCATTAGGAATTGATGCAGAAAATCAGTGGTTTGATATGGTTTTGATGGGACGAAAAACCTACGAAGTGGGGCTAAAGGAGGGGATCACCAACCCGTATCCGCACCTGAAACAATATCTCTTTTCTCGTCGCCTAAAAACCAGCCCTGATGCCCAAGTTGAGCTTGTGTCACAAGATGCGGTGTCGTTGGTTCGTCGTTTAAAGCAGGAATCTGGCAAAGGAATTTGGCTCTGCGGCGGTGCAGAGTTGGCAACAACATTGTTTTCTGCCAATCTCGTTGATCAACTCATCCTGAAAGTTAATCCTTTTCTTATGGGTTCTGGCATTCCACTCTTTGCCGACAAGATTCCACAAACTGCCCTGGAACTCACTTATAGCAAGGTCTACGAAAATGGGGTCTTACGGCTTCATCATCGAGTGAAGCACCCGTAGATTAGGCACTATCTAATCTACAACTTAGTTATTTCATCCCAGAGTTTGAACATTTCTATTTCATCCTCAATCATTCCTGTTTTAAACCCGAATGTTCCTGCTTTAAACCTGAATCTTCTCATTTCAACCCTGAATGTTCCTGTTTCAAACCCGAATGTTCTTGCTTTAAACCCGAATGTTCTTGCTTTAAACCCGATCGTTCCTATCCCAAAGGCAAACATTGTAGCTTTGCAGTGACCCTCTGAAGCCGATCGTTGCACCTTAAAACATCAACAGGACTTACGCAAGCTCTGTTTCAGACCTCCAGATTCAGCGTAAGGTGGGCAGTGCCCACTCTACAATTGAAGGTTTTGCATAAGTCCTGATCAATCAAAAAATTCTGAGTTCGATTGTTGTTTGCTCCCTTGAGGAAAGTGATTCGCTAATCCTTCCTGGAACAATCTTTGCTGTCCATTTTCATGGAAAAAGTCCAATATTCCCGTGAAGTTCAATATGTTCAGGAGAACAAAAACATGACTGCTACTTTAACTCACAAAAGCATTGCAGAATATCAATCGATCGCCATTAGCCTGTCCGATGAGTTGAGACAAACTGCCCAAGAGCGCGATCGTCAATCGGGCATTCCTAACTATGAAGTGCGTCGTTTACGAGAATTAGGGTTACTTCCTCTGGTGGTGCCCAAAGCCTATGGCGGAGGTGGGGCAACTTGGGTTGAAGCCCTACCCATTGTGCGGGAAATTGCTAAAGCGGATAGCTCCACTGCTCAACTGTATGGATATCATTTGCTGCTGACGGTGCTGGGGCAGGTGTTGGGCACCCCCGAACAAGCCGATCGCCATTACCAGGACACGGCAAAATATCACCTGTTTTGGGGTAATGCCATTAATGTACGAGACACGCGCCTGCAAATTGAACCAGACCAAGAACAGTATCGCGTCAATGGAACGAAAACCTTTTGCACAGGAACGGTTGTTGCCGATCGCCGTGTCTGTGCCGCCATGCAAGAGGGCAGCGAGATTCCGGTGCTTTTCGTTGTGCCAAAAGAGCGATCGGGCATCATTTATAACCATGACTGGGACACAATAGGGCAACGGCGCACCGCAAGCGGCAGTTTTACCTTTACCAATGTGCAGGTCATGCCCGATGAGATTCTTCCGGCTCCAGACCCAAAGAATATATTTGCAACGATTTTTGGCGTACTGGGAGTGGTTATCCTAACGCACATTCATTTGGGTGTTGCAGAAGGAGCTTTTGAAGCAGCTAAAGATTATACCTGCACCAAAACCCGCCCTTGGCTCACATCGGGTGTAGACCAAGCCACCCAAGATCCCTATATCCTGCATCACTACGGTGAATTATGGGCACAGCTTCAAGGGGCGATCGCCCTCACCCATCAGGCAACCATACAATTGCAGCAAGCCTGGGACAAAGGAAATGCCCTCACCCTTGAAGAACGGGGGGAAGCGGCGATCGTGGCAGCAGCAGCCAAAACCCTATCCATTCAGGCAGGACTGACAATTACTAACCGCATCTTTGAAGTGATGGGAGCGCGCTCCACTGCCAGCCATTATGGTTTCGATCGCTACTGGCGAGACATGCGGACGTTCACAATTCATGACCCAGTAGACTACAAACTGCGAGAAATTGGCTCTTGGGTGCTCAATGGTGACTTTCCGTTTCCAACACCCTACTCTTAGGAGCCGAATGAACTGAATCACTCAGGTAAAACCTGAGAATTCCTGAGATTTTTCCGCAAAGTCCTTGACTTTTATGTAACGACAAACCCTGATGTTCTGACTATTCTAAAAACATCGGAGCGAAAAACATCAGACACAGCCATATATAAGGATGAAGGAGACAAGCAATAGGTTCACACTTGCCCGTTGGCGACTTCAGCATAGCAATACGCAGAATGCTTAGGACAAGTTCTGTATTTCTAACTTACCCGTTCCGAATTGCAGCAGCTTCCATTGCCTAACCTTTTCATCCGTTGCCACACACTCTTTACGAGGTAATTTTATGTCTTTACAAACGTTAGACCAAACCAAAGCAGAACAATTTGCTGAAAGAATGTTAGGACTTCTCAACAGCAGTTCCCTAACGCTAATGATTTCGATCGGCCATCAAACCAAATTATTTGACACCTTAGTAAACTTACCACCCAGCACCAGCCAGCAAATTGCCGATGCCGCCAACTTAAACGAGCGATATGTACGGGAATGGCTGAATGCAATGGTCGTCGGACGTATTATTGACTATTCTCCTGCCGATCGCACCTACGCTCTTCCATCTGAACATGCAGCTTTTCTGACGCGGTTAGCACCTGCCGATAACATTGCGGTTTATTCCCAGTTCATCCCTCTCCTGGCAACTGTAGAGCAGCAAATCATTGAATGTTTCCATCAAGGGGGAGGAGTTCCCTATCCTGCCTTTAAGCGATTTCATGCAGTCATGGCAGAAGACAGCAACCAAACCGTTGTCGCTGCATTAGAAGACCATATTCTGCCGTTGGTTCCCGGTCTAATCGATCGGTTGATTCAAGGCATTGATGTTCTGGATGTTGGCTGTGGCAGTGGATATGCTTTGAACCGAATGGCAACATTGTTTCCCAACAGCCGGTTTACTGGATACGACCTGAGCGAAGAGGCGATCGGAATTGCTACCACCGAAGCACAACAGCAACGATTAACAAATGTCAAATTCCAAGTCAAAGACACCACTCAGCTTAACGAAGTCGAACAGTATGACTTCATTACTACGTTTGATGCAGTTCATGACCAAGCGAGACCAGACTTAGTTCTGCAAAATATCTACCGAGCCTTACGTCCAGACGGTGTATATTTGATGCAAGATATCCACGCTGCCACTGAGGTAAGCGGCAATCTTGAACATCCCCTTGCACCGTTTCTTTATACCATTTCTTGTATGCACTGCATGACCGTCTCTTTGGCGCAAGGCGGAGTAGGTTTAGGAACAATGTGGGGACAGGAAAAAGCGTTTGAACTGTTGAAAGAAGCTGGGTTCTCTTCTGTCGAAGTGAAGAACTTATCGCATGACATCATGAACGATTACTACATCAATAAAAAGAGATAATTACCCATGTGTCAACTTTGTTCGATCGCGAAACGGTTTCAACGTGGAGAGAAAGTTTTACTCCAAAATACCAGCCAGTTTGCATTGCAGATTCAATCTAAACAGTCATCCGTAACACCGTTAAAACCACCCATATCTAGCGAATATGATGATTACGACAAGCTTTCTAGAAACGATGGCTCTGTATAATCAGTGGCAAAATGAAACGCTGTTCGGAATTTGTAATGATTTATCTGAACACCAGATTAAGCGCGATCGAGGCATGTTTTTTGGCTCAATCTTTAACACGTTAAATCACATTCTTTATGTCGATCGATTGAGCCATTCTTTCATCCATACGAAAATCGTTCCAGAATTTGATCCAAACGTGATTCTATACTCAAACTATCAAGAGTTAAGAACCGCCCGATTTGAATTTGACAGAATACTGGTTCAGGAATCCCATACCTGCTCTCAAGATTGGCTGAATGAAGCGATCGAATTCTGGAGCGATCGATTAAACCGAAAGCGAAACGTTCCGAGAGCGTTCTATTACGTGCAACTGTTTAACCATCAAACCCACCACAGAAGCCAAATTACCTCAGAATTACATAAAATGGGCATTGATTATGGATGCACTGATCTCCCCTACAATCCTTACTATGCGTTTTGATGTGAATTAGGTGTAGATTTGTCATTCGTTTTTCCATTCATCAGGAGTTAAATTCAATGAATCAGACGATCGTCCAGGTCGATGCTTTTACCACAAAACCCTTTACCGGCAACCCAGCCGCCGTTTGTGTGTTGACTGAACCCCAGACCGATGAATGGATGCAGCAAGTTGCTCAAGAAATGAACCTGCCCGAAACTGCATTTTTAGTGCAGCAAACGGATGGATTTAACCTACGCTGGTTCACGCCCACAGTAGAAGTGCCGCTCTGTGGACATGCTACCCTGGCCAGTGCCCATGTGCTGTGGATGGAAGGACATTTGCCACCAGGGGAACCAGCCCGATTTCACACCAAGAGCGGCTTGTTAACCGCAAACCAGAGGGGGGAATGGATTGAGCTAAACTTTCCGGCAAACCATTCAGAACCAACAACCGCTCCTGATGCTCTCCACCAAGCTCTGGGGGTAGACTTCAAAGCTGTGGTTAAGAATTCTTTAGGATATTTGGTCGAAGTCGAATCTGAAGATTTAGTACGTCAGATACGACCAAATCTAGGATTATTAACAACCCTCCCTTTGGCCGATGTCATTGTCACCAGTGCCGCCCATCCCCATTCAGAGTTTGATTTTGTCTCGCGCTTTTTTGCTCCTGGGTTAGGCATTCCCGAAGATCCGGTGACGGGTGCTGCCCATTGCTGCCTTGCTCCCTACTGGCGCGATCGTCTCAACAAAAATGAGTTTTTGGCCTATCAGGCTTCAAGGCGGGGTGGTGTGCTGAAGATATACTATGATGGCGGCGATCGGGTTTACCTGAATGGGCAGGCAATTACCGTGATGAAAGGAGAACTGACAGCAGAATAGCGACTCTCATTTCAATTTGAGGATAATGAAATGAATGCTGATGAAATCGTTGAAATATTCACGGAAAAAGTTTGGAACCAACGACAGTTAGAACTTGTTGATGACCTCTTTCCTGAAAATTTTGTAGCAAAACCGATCGCCCATCAGCCCATGTGGATAGGAACTGGCCCGGAAAGTATGAAACACCATATTCAAGAATGGTTAGAAGGTGTCCCTGATTTACAAATGCAGACGATCGAAAAGGTAGTAGAAGGCGATCGAGTTGTTGTTCAGTGGGAAATGATGGGGACGCATCGTGGTACGTTGTACGGCGTTCCTGCAACTGGGCGATCGATTAAAGCTCTTGGAGTCACTGTTTACACAGTTGCGAACGGAAAAATTCAAGACTTGCGAACTGCTTTTGACGGACTAGGGCTAATGCAACAACTGGGCATATTACCAGATGCCGGAACCATCATCCAAAATTACCTCAAACAACTCAACCAAATCTGATACCCAATCAAATTGAGAATAAATAGAAATGGTAGGAGCGTAGCTGGGATCTATACTCCTACCAATGTTTCTATCAACGTGCAAGTGGTCTTCTACTTAAGGGAGGAGCTTACCACAGGGCTGGAACTCCTTCGGTTGTACCGTCAGCACCTCCACCAACGCCACCCGGTGCCGGACTATCCGCACCGCCAACGCCACCAGGTGCCGCAGTTCCATCTGCATCAGGTGCCGGACTATCTGCCCCAGGTGTCGGACTAATAGTATCGGTATCAGTGTCACCCTGAACATCTCTACCCGGTAAGGGTACCGTTTCTTGTAGGGTTGTTCCTTCATCAACATCAGACGGAATTTGCTCTGGAGCAGGGCTACGACGCTGAATGTCTGGAGTACGCTCAATTACGTCAGTATCATCTGTTGTGTCAATGTCATCTGTGTCATCTGTTGAATCGCCAGTTGTACGTTCCAGCAAATTCTGTTCCGTTACGTCACCATCAACATCTGCTTCGGAGCCATCCCCAACACCGCGATCGTCTACATCATCATCCAAATCATCGCCCAGTCGCTCCTGGCTATCTCCAATTTCACCCGGAGTGATGCTCCCTTCACTATCAGAGTCGTCTTCAGACACATCCGCTTCAGGCGCAGATTCTTCCCGATCGCTTTCATCCGCCTGATCATCGCTGTCATCAGTGTCATCCGCCGTTTGATCCTGGTCGCTACCTGGAGCGGTATCCGGACTAACAGCTTCACCTCCTGGAGAAGCATCCGGGCTTACGGCTTCACCTCCTGGGGCACCTGGAGCAGCACCTTCCCCTGGAGCAGTATCGGGGCCATCACCTTCTCCTGGGGCAGTTCCCGGAGTAGTACCTTCATCCCTGGGACTGTCTTGATCAGCACCGTCTTGACCGGCGTTATCATCCCCGCGATCGTCACCTTCAGCAGCATCACCACCTCGATCGCCACCGTCTTGACCACCTTCAGCAGCATCACCACCTCGATCGCCACCGTCTTGACCACCTTCAGCAGCATCACCACCTTGATCTCCACCTTCCTCACCACCTTCAGCA
>PVWD01000065.1 GCA_003003615.1 filamentous cyanobacterium CCP2
GGTGGAAATCCTTGACCGTGCCCCTTTCAAAATAGCCACTCTGGATGGGGATCATTGGCAATGGCAACAGCCCATGCAGTCTGGCTCAATTAAAATGCCTGTTCTACAAACCTACCAAGCTATTCTCTGCAATTCAACGGATAGGTGCTCCTGCCGCCTGAATTGCCTGCCGCAGATTGCCCTGGTGGTCTGCCAAAAGCTGCCGTCCCAACGCAGCCTCTAACCCTGTCCAGTGCATTAGGAGGGCGAGCTTTACCTGCCGATCGCTTTGTTCTAAAAGGGTTGTGGCTTCGTCTCGGCTGAGGTCGGTTAAGTCCTGGAGGATGCGGAGGGCGCGATCGTAAAGTTTCGTGTTGGTAACGGACACATCCACCATGCGGTTGCCATAGACCTTACCCAGCTTCACCATAACTCCCGTTGAAAGGATATTGAGAGCCAGCTTTGTTGCGGTTCCTGCCTTCAAGCGGGTTGAGCCAGCCAAAACTTCAGGGCCAACGAGCAGCCGAATGTCTACATCTACTGTGTTGAGCTTGACCTGAGAGATGGGCACACAGGCAATAAAGACGGTCGTGGCTCCCCGTTGATGGGCTGCCTGTAAAGCTCCCTGGACATAGGGCGTTGTTCCACCCGCCGTGATTCCGACTACCACATCGCGGCTTGTAATGTGGTGATGGGCCATTGCCTCGGCTCCATCTTCCGCTCGGTCTTCCAACGCTTCCGAACTCCGCACCAGTGCTGCCGCTCCGCCTGCAATAATGCCCTGTACAAGGTCTGGTGGCGTACAAAACGTGGGTGGGCACTCTGCCGCATCCAGTACCCCCAAGCGGCCGCTGGTTCCGGCTCCTACATAAAACAGTCGTCCACCTTGCTGTAATGCCTCTGCCGTCCGATCGATCGCCTCTGCTAATTCCATCCGTGCAGCCTGAATTGCGGCGATCGTTTGAGCATCCTCCTGGTTAAACAGATCAACCATTTCCAACGCTGTCATCTGATCCAGGTTTCGGCTATTGGGGTTTACCTGCTCTGTCAGCAAGTGTCCCCGTTCACTCGTACCGCTCATTCCCTGTCCTTACCCTGCTTCCGTTGCATTCCCACTTTCCTTTACAAAAGTCCTTCTAAGCGACGACGAATATCATCTAGGTCAGCATTGGATAGCTCAGACGGTTTGTCTTCTTCCGACTGCCCTTCACCCTCAGGACTCCAATCGGTCTGCTCAAGGTTGTTTTCCGGCGGAACGGCTAGGGTTCCCTCTGGGATGAGCTTACAGTCGTAGTCTGAGTCCTCGCAGAAGCCTTCAATTTCTTCTGAGTCAAAGGCTTCCACCGTTGGGCTGGAAAAGTCTTGGGCCTCCAGCATTAGCCCATAGCGGATTGCATCATCTTCCGATTCAAACATGAGTATGACATTGCGATCGCCTGACTTTAGGGTGTGAATCCCTTCATTTTCAGTCCGAGCATTAAATAACAGAACATAAACACGCATGAGTCACACGGAACTTTATTGTCGTAAGATTGTGTCTATAGTAATCGGGATCGATATCCCTCGCAGCAAGATTTTATCTGAGTTTGGTTTGGCGTTGCTCTTAAAATTTTTGTCGTCTTTGCAGAAGTGAGCCGTTTGTAAACGCGCCGCCTCTGGCAGAAAAGCTAGTTTCAGCAAAAATTAGTCACAAGACTTATGCAAAGTTCATTCAGCGAGGTGGGGAAGACCTACTTTGCGAGTGCGTTCTGGTTAATAGGATGGGTTACTGTTGCGCTAGTTCATCCCATTTCCAGACACTCGATCGAAGTTGCATCACTCCTGTGAATTACGATCGTACATCCCGATTGCAAGCAAGATGCCTGCGCTACGGATTACCCCATTCAATGCTTAACTCCCATAAATGGGTTGTCTTAAGCGGTTTGAGTCAGTTTATGGAAGTTAAGAAGATAACAAGACAAGTACCGATTTATTGGTTGGGAGCATCCCACTGATGCAAATGGATCGATTTTCGTAGCGCAGGTATCTTGCCTGCCAGTGAGATATTTGTCATGGAAATGTAAAAGTGGGATGCGCCCTATCGGTTGTTTATTTGTTGGCTTCCACACAAAGCATTTGATGACAGGCTTATGGCATTGGGTTGGATAGTGTTCAGGAGATACGCCATCCCAACCGATGGAGTGTATTCTGTTAGGGGACGTTTCACTTAGCCCCGGACAACGTATTATTTGCACTTGTTATTTGCACCTGGTTGAAGGCAACGCCGTTTAGTTGTCAGACAAGAACGTGAAGGAGCCATGACGAATCCTCAAAATTCAGGGCAGGAACCGGAATCCCGTTCAAATTTCAGACGATCGCGGCTGTTGTGGATCAGTTCTGCGATCGGCAGCGTTTTGTTGGTTGGGCTGGCTGCGGGCGGATGGTGGATTTGGCGGTTTATTTATGACGAACTTGGCCCACTGGTGGCCGAAAACCTGACGGAATTATTCGATCGCCCAGTCGAAGTTGGCCCCATTGAAGGGGTGTCTTTTACCAGTCTGCGGTTTGGTGAATCAACGGTGCCGCCCACCGAAACTGACCCCGATCGCCTGGTTGTTCCTTCAATTAATGTCCAGTTCAACCCGCTTCAGGCAATTTTCGATCGCACCCTGAGTCTAGATGTCACCCTAGAGCAACCCACAATTTATTTGGAACAAGATGAAGACGGCTTGTGGATCAGCACTCGCATTCAAGAGCGGGACGAAGAAACAGACCCCTTCCTCCAGATTGAGTTAGAGACGTTGCGGGTCAGAGAGGGCTTATTAGAACTGGCTCCCTATATTGAACCCGTTGCCGATGAGCCGGGTGAACCAGAGGTAGACATTCCGCCCGAAGTGGGAATTGTGCCTGAAACTGAGGAACGTCCTGACTCTGATGCAGAAGCCACCGCCTCAGAAACGCCGATCACCCCCATCATTGAGATCCGCAACGTTGATGCAGATGTAACGTTTCGCGATGATAATCAACTGATTGCATTTGACCTTACCGGAGAGCCAGAAACCGGCGGCAACTTAAATGTTGAAGGGCGGGCCAACCTGCGCGATCGAGAAGTGAACCTCCAGGTGAATAGTCAGGACGTGCTGGCTGCTGATATTGGGCTATTGTTACCACTTCCCCTGCGGCTGAATGCTGGACTGCTCGATACCGCCTTGAATGTGCAGTTTCCCATTCTGCAAGGAGAAGGAGAAACCCCCGGAGACGATGACGATGACGACGAAGCAAACGGATTTGTGTCGCAGTTGTTCTTAAATGGAACGGTAGACTTCCGCAATGCAGTGGCCCGTCTGGAAGCCCTCCCCTTACCCTTCACCCAAGCGAACGGCAGAATCCGGTTTCGTGGACAGCAACTCGCCTTCCAAAATACGCAAGGACGCTACGGTGAAATTGATGCCAGGGTTGGCGGAGGGCTGCACCTGCTGGACGGTTACGACATTAATATTCAGGTTCCAGAGGTAACGGCAAGCGAACTTCTCAGCACATTCAATGTGGAAGAAGAAACATTGCCCGTCGAACTGTCTGGTGTGTTTCGCAGCGAACTCAACGTCACTGGGGCGATCGATGCTCCCCTGGTGAATGCCTTTGCGGAAAATACTGATCTGGTACAGGTCGATCGGCTGTTGTTTAATAGTGCCACTACCCAGTTCACCATTACGCCCGCAGCCCTCGTATTTAATGACATTCAGGTTTCTCTGCTAGAAGGTGGCATCATCGCTGGCACGGGGTCTGTACAGTTGGGTGAGAATGGCGGCTTGGTGTTTGACCTGGAAGGGGATAACTTACAAGGAGATGCCATTGCCGGAGCCTATGGGCTAGAACAACCCGAATTTGCGATCGGCAATGTTGATGTGACGGCTCAAGTGTTTGGTTCTTTGGGCGATGTGGGGGCGATTCAAACGATTGCTCAGTGGGAGGCCCCTCAGGCCACCTATCCCGGACGGGGGCAAGTGACGATCGTGGGAGATACGATTCGCTTCCAGGATACGGTGCTGCTGGTGGCAGGTGGAATTGTGCGGGGTGAGGGGCTGTTGGCTCAGGGGCAGTGGCAGGCAACGATTGACGGTTCAGGAGTCGAACTCAGCCAGTTTTCGCCAGATCTGCGCGGCCTGTTCAGCGGACAGTTTCAGCTAGCCGGAACGCTGGAGGATTTCAGTCCAGAAGCAATTCAGGCAGAAGGGGAAGTGACTTTCTCTGAGGGAATCGCCATTATTACTGAACCCCTCACGGCATCCGTGCGTTGGCTAGGAGATGGTATCCAAATTCTTCGTGCCACTGCTCCTGGCTTTAATGCCGATGGCTTTGTCGGAGTTTTGCTGGAAGGGGAGAATGCCCCAGGCATTGCCAATTTAGATCTCAATGTGCAACTGCAAGACTATGCCCTAACGGAATTGCCCGTAACAGTGCCTGAAGCGGTTCAACTGGCCGGGGCGATCGACTTTGCCGGACGAGTCACCGGAACTCCAGACATGCTCAACATTGCCGGACAAGTGGGGCTGTACGACTTTGCCGTAAATCAGCTTGCCTTTGAGCCAGTTTTAACGGGGAATGTCCAGTTTAGCGATCAGGGCTTGAATTTGGATGTGGCAGGGAATCAAGACCGAATTGCCGTTGTATTAGACAGTCAAAACCGGCCAGTATCTTTCTTTGTGCAGCAGGGGGATGCCATTGCAGAAGGACGCGGCGAGGGCGATCGGCTGTTAGCTACGTTAACAAATTTTCCCCTGGAAGCTCTCAACCTGGCTCCGGCAGCGGATCTGGGCTTAGGGGCGATCGGTGGGCGGCTAGATGGCAGCTTTGTTGCCAATATTGCTGATTTATCAAACCCCAATGTCATTGGCGAGTTTGCCGTTCGGGAACCTTCCCTGGACTACATCACAGCCGACTTTATCACCGGGCGGTTCCGCTATGTTGATGGGGTGGGTGTTTTGGAAGAAGGCGAACTCCGACGGGGTGGCAGTCTTTACCTGTTGGCAGGCAATTTTAATCCGGGGGCAGAACCGCAGCTTCAAGGCACAATTACCGCCGCTCCGGGCAGAGTCGAAGACATTTTTGATGCCCTCCAATGGTTCCAGCTTGCCGACCTAGGGCGTGGGATTGCTCCACCCGTGTTTGGCGAAGCGACGGATGTGCTTCCCTTTGAAGTGGGAATGCCCGATCGTACGTTGCTGAACCAGTTGCGCCGTTATTCTGAAATTAGGACGCTCTATGGGCAACAGGTGGCAGCAAGGGAAGAAGCGATGATTCTTCCAGAATTAGCTACCTTACAAGGTGCGTTCGCTGGAGAGATTAATGTTGCTTACTCTGCTGCAACCGGAGCGCAGGTTGATTTTGACTTGAGAGGGCAAGATTGGGTTTGGGGGGAATATCAGGTCAACCAGGTGGTGGCTCTGGGCAATTTTGAAAATAGTGTTCTGACGCTACGCCCGTTGTTGCTTCAGTCGGATGAGTCGCTGTTGCGGTTTACAGGACAGGTGGGCGGTGAACAGCAGTCCGGGCAGTTAATTGCTGAAAATATTCCGGTGGAGCCAATCCAGGAGCTAGTGCGGCTGCCATTGAATGTGGAAGAAGGCGTATTAAACGCGAATGCGTTTCTAACTGGCAGCATTGGCAACCCTCAACTGATTGGAGAAATTTTGCTGGATGATTTGACGGTGAATAATGTCACGGCTCCTCCCTTCAGAACGTTGTTTGGCTACAGTGATGCTCGGTTGAATGTGGAAAGCCGCGTCAGAAGTGAAGACGAAACCGTTGATACAGAAAATATCCTTCAGTTCACGGCAAGCATTCCCTACAGCTTTCCCTTCATGACCGTCACGCCGGACAGCGACGATTTTAGCCTTGATCTTAATATTCGCAATGATGGGCTGGCCCTAGTGACTTTATTTACTGATCAGGTGGCTTGGGGCGGTGGCGAAGGAGACATCCAACTGCAAGCACGGGGAACCCTGGACATGTCTGAAGCACAACCCAGAGTAGGCACTTTAACGACCACTGGACAAGCAACGTTTAATGATGCTCGGTTCTCGGTTCAGGCTCTTCCAGAAGATGTAACGAACGTGAATGGGGATATTTTATTTAGCGGCGATCGGATTCGTATAGATACCCTTCAAGGACAATTTAGCGATGGGCAAGTGATTGCTCAAGGGACACTGCCACTTCTCATCCCGATCGATCTGAGTGATCCAGGTGAAGAAGCTCCGCTCACCCTCGGTTTGCAAAATGTAGCCCTTGAATTGGAAGATTTATATGATGGTAGCGTGAATGGGCAAGTGATTTTACGTGGAACGGCATTGGCTCCAGTTGTCGGCGGTGATATTGTTCTTCAGGATGGACAGATTTTTATTCCTGATACAGCCCAAACTCCAGGAACTGCCGATGCTGCCGTCCCTGCGGCTTTTGAACCGGGTTTAGTTAGCCCACCAGAGCTAGAAGATCTGAGGATTGTCCTGGGCGATCGGCTGCGGGTAACGAGTCCCCTTCTCAACTTCTTAATCAATGGAGAGTTGTTTATTAGCGGCACCCCCGACGATTTACGCCCCGACGGTACAGTCTTCATTCAAAGTGGGCAAGTCAACCTATTTACGACGCAGTTTTTCCTCGATCGAGATTACGAAAACGTTGCGGAATTTTCTGCGGAACGTGGATTTGACCCATACTTGGATGTCCGCCTCATTGCCTCTGTGCCTGAAGTCACCCGCGCTCCGATCGCCCAAGTGTCTCCCTTAACCACCTCTGAAATTGCTGAAACTCCTGCCTGGGAATACGGAGCATTGCAAACGATTCGGGTGGAAGCTAGCGTCATGGGGTTGGCCAGTCAAATTTACAACAACCTGGAATTAACCAGCACGCCGCGTCGGACTGAATCTGAACTCGTCGCATTATTAGGAGGAAACTTTGCCAGCACATTAGGCGGTGGAGGAGCCTTGGCCCTTGCCAATATTGCTGGAGCAACGTTGCTAACGGGCTTACAGAATTTGATCAGCGATGCTACAGGCATTACCGACTTTCGCCTATTTCCGACCAACGTTCTCTCTGAAAATGAACGCACTTCTACATTGGCATTGGGTGCGGAAGTTGGCTTCGACATTACCAGGGATTTGTCAGTTTCCATTCTGCAACTGTTGACTGTTGAGGAACCGACTCGCTTTAATGTCCGCTATCGGATCAATGATGAATTCACGGTGAGAGGCTCAACGAATACACGAGGAGATGGACAGGCAGTACTGGAATTTGAAACGCGGTTTTAACTGGAAACGCACTTGCAAAAGCCCTTGCTGTGCCCTACTGCTCCTCAGCTCAGTTTCGCATGGGTAAAACGATCGCCAGTTCTAACGTGAAGCGGGTAATTTTATGCTGGCTTTCAACCTGAATGTTGCCGCCCAAATATTCGATCATCCGTTTCACTAAAGCTAGCCCCAAACCTGTGCCGCCGTACCGCCAAGGATCATTACTGGGAATGCGATAAAACTTCTCGAAAACGTGGGGTAACTCGTTGGCGGGAATTTCGATCCCAGTGTTGCTAACGCAGATTTGGAGCATTGGGACGGTCTGGGATGATGGAACTTGAGCTGTATTCCGGTTGATTAGTCCAGCAGAGATGCTGATCGCTCCCCCTAACGGTGTGTATTTGCAAGCATTGTTTAGCAGTTCAATCACAATTCTTTCTAGGATTGTTAGATCAATCATTAGTACTGGAAGATGCTCTGGCAACTCAAAGTGGAGCGACTGTTGATGCTCAGCAATTTGCCGTTCAAAGGTTTCTGCCACATGGGGGAGCCAGTCTTGAAGGCGGACAGGGACAAGCATTAAGGGTTCAGTGCCTGCATCTAAACGGGTGAGATCGAGTAAATCATCAATCAGCTTTGCTTCGCGTTGACATTCTTTTTCCAGGATGTGGAAGTATTTATGTATTTGCTGAAATCTTCCCTTCAGCAAACTCGATCGCTCAACGCTTGTATCCTCATCTCGGTCATCAATAAAACTAGATTCTTTATTTATAATGTAAGCATTTTCTGTTTGCTCAGGGTGAACAAACAGTAACTCTAAGGTCTGAATTACCATCTGAATGCTGGCGATCGGGGTTCGTAATTCATGGGAGATCGTACTTAGAAAATCATCTTTTAGGCGGTTTAACTGAGCCAATTCTTCAGCCCTTTCCTGGGCAGCTTTATAGAGCCTTGCCTGACGAATGCCGATCGCACACTGATTCGCAACTTGTTCTACCAACCGTACCTCCAACTCGCTAAAGCTGGATGCTCCTGGCTTAAACAACCAGAGATCCCCTAACACTTCCTGTTCATGCACAATGGGACAAGCCAAAATGGCAAAGCGAGAAGTATCCGTAGACGATAAACGGCAAAATGGGACATATTGCCCCTGAGAAAGCTGCTGATAAATTTCTGGAAACTGCTCAATGGGGAAATGCTGTACATCTATGGTCTGGACATCTGAGGATAGGCGGATTCCCGTATCGCTGCATTGAAGCATCGGGACATTCCCATGGGCATCATACAGAGATGTATTGCAGTGGCGAACTTCCAATGCTTTGGCCAGTTCATTGACAACGGTTTGCAAAATTTGCTGCTCATCCAGGGAGTCTCGAACGTTGTCCGTAATTCGCTTTAGGGTGGCTTCAAAACTAAGAGCTTGCTGAAGTTCTAAGGTGCGGACATATACCTGACGTTCCAGATTGATGTTAAGTTGATGCACTTGTTGGTGCAGTTCTGATTGATGGATAGCCACTGCCAATTGGCTTTCCAGGTGTCTCAGGAGATGAACTTCCTCCGTGCTCCACTGCCGAATGGTTTGGCAGTCATGGGCAACGAGCCATCCCCAAAGATTCAATTGCATTCTGCCCGCCTGAGGAGGTTCTGTTCCTTTGAGGTCAGTCCCAAAAATTGGAATACAAAGCCTTGCCTTAACAGAAAATTGTTTTAGAAATTGAACGTAAGTGGGATTTAGGTTTGATTGCGTAATATCACTGACTACTGAAGCTTCATACTGCTGGTTTTGTTGCCGATGAAATTCCAAATATTCACCGCACTCTAGTTGTCCTAAAGGAGCATTTTTTCTTGTCCATTCTAAAAGAGATGCTACATCCGTTCGACGTGCTTCTGCAATGACGCGCCCCATGCGATCGGCTGAACCAAGGCGGTAAATTAATACGCGATCGACGTTCAAAAACTCTTGAATTTCGTTGGCCGTTGTTTGCAAAATTTCCCGCAAATTAAGGGACTGACGGATATGCCGCACAATGCGATCGACCGATCGTTCTTGCTGATAGCGCAAATCTGACTGCTGGCATAAATTTAATTGCTGCCGCAAATGAAGTGAATCGTGATCATGGGCTTTGTCATCCAAGGGACAATTCTGTTCTTCACGCCAATCTTGGGCGGGTTGACGTAGCTCGTGCAAAGCAGGTAACTTTGCGTCTTGAATTGTCAGCAATGCATCGTAGCCAATTCCACTGGTGGCAGTAAGAGGGGTAACGATCGTTCGTTGGAGGGAGCTTTGCTGATTGTTCAGAACAACAGGAATGATCAATGGATGCTGTGGCGATGAAAAAGTCAGCGTAGCTCCATGCTCAAAGGTTGCTTGTAGACATCGGATGGATTGAGCATGCTTAAAATGTGGGAATACACAGTCAATTTTTTGTCCTAAAAGCTGAGTTCTTGGCAGATTTGTCCAGCGTTCTAAACAGGTGTTCCAAAATAAAATTGTGCCATCTTGCTGCAAAACACATTCACCTAACGGAACGCAGTCAAGAATGCTGAATTGATGCTGCAAGTCTGCTGATGTTTGCCCACTCATGAATGCCTCATCCATCTAACCTCGAACCAAATTTGACAGAATACACTACATCAAATAGTAATAGTTCACGATCGCGTGAAGTCACAATCCGATGAATGCCAAATTTCCAACACAAATTTACAGTCTTTTCTCATCCCGTTTCATGACTGATTTCAACAGAGCGAGTCGGTGCTTTGAGTTGCAAAGTCTTTACACCGATCTAAACCCCGTCACAATCAGTTTTCAAACCGACATCAGTGTCTACGGATGGGCATTCAACGTTAGTTCAAACTGATGTTTTAGTCTAGCTCTACTGCTAGGCTTCTATTCTCCGTAGTCTTACGGTTACTTTGTCAAAACCGCAACTATCCTTAACGTAAAACTCGTTGTCTTTACGGGTTCCTTTCTAGGTGGTGCTGTCTTCCTCTCATCTGATTAATCTGTGAAACGCCGATCGGGGGGTGAGGAGATGCGTGAATCCACGGCAGTATGAAAGAGCGACGTTAATGCAAAGGCTTGTGCCTCCGCCATTTGCCCATAGGTAAACACGTAGGGAATATCCCTAGGCAATTTTGGCAACCAATTTTCCAATGGATAAGGGCTACCGTAAAGTACCAATGCTTGCAGTTGGTGGGTTTCAATTAAGTGACACAACCAGGCATCCGCAGTTTCGTTTAACCCGCTGCCGCGAAACGGATTTCCTCGGATAAAAAGTTGTAAAAGCGTTGGCTGAGGGAGGTTTGAGCCAAAATGAACGGGAGGAGTGTGACGATCGACCCGCTGCAAGGCATAACCCAATTTCCGGGGCAAGCCGATCGCCGGGGACTGTTTTTCTAAAAATGGACTGTTCAGTAAGTCATCAACAATGATCACATTGCGGCGGTCATTGGCATTGGGGTCTAGCCGTGAAGGTGTGGGCTGATAGACTCGCATCGAGTCTTGTAAGATTGCAGAAACCGTTGCGATCGTTTGCGGCTGGGCGATCTGTGTAGTGATGGTTTTAGGGCCTACTCCAGGCGGAACATTTTCCCAGGCGTGAGGCGTATTTCCGGTGAGTAAGGTTGAACCGACCTTTTGCTTCGATCGCCAAATTCGCTCTAAAGAAGCATGAATCCGCTCTTGGGAAATTCGTCCTGTTTTCACCGCCTCACAAATTGCCTGAATGGCCCCCTCCGGATCAACCGGCATCAACACAATATCTGCTCCTGCTTCGATCGCCAGCACTGGGGCTTCATTGGCTCCATACTGTTGAGTAATGGCACCCATCACCAGGGCATCTGTAACCACTAAGCCGGCAAACCCCAACTTTTGACGCAGTAGCTCGGTTACGGTGGCAGGAGAAAGCGTAGCAGGATATTGGTCGTCCAACGATGGAATTTGCAAATGTCCAGTCATGACCGCATCGACCCCAGAAGCAATGGCCGCTTGGAAGGGAGGAAGTTCAACTTCCAGCAGGTGGGCCTTAGAGTGAGGAATGACTGGCAGTTCCAGGTGAGAGTCGATCGCCGTGTCACCGTGTCCTGGAAAGTGCTTGGCCGTGGTTAAAACCGGATGCTGTTGGGCCCCCCGTAAAAAGGCGGTGGTTAATTGGCTGACCCCAGAAGGCGTATCACCAAATGCCCGAACGTTGATCACTGGGTTTGCAGGATTGTTGTTGACATCTACAACCGGGGCAAGCAGCCAGTTAATGCCAACCACAAGGCTCTCCTGGGCGATCATTGCTCCCATTTGTTCCGCGTAGGACTCAGCACGGACAGGATCAGTTTGGGCGATCGACTGAAGTGCTAAAGGCGGCGGGAACCAAGTCGCTCCGGCAAACCGCTGCCCCACCCCTTCTTCAATATCGGCACAAATGAGCAGAGGAACCGTTGCCCATTCTTGCAATTGTTGAGTTCGTAAGCAAACTTCTGCCGCGCTTCCCCCCAGCAAAAGCACTCCACCTACCCCCAACTCTTGCACCCAACGCTCTAATACGCTGGCGGTTGGTTCCCACTGTGGATACTCAATTTGCTGATCAAACAAATGCCCAGATGCCCGGACAACAATCAGTTGAGCAACCTGTTCAGCTAAAGATAGCCCTTCCCATGCGGGTAACGCTTTCATCCTTTCCCCACCCGTTAACGCCCAAGGTTTTACAGTGGTAACAGAATTTTTAAGATAAGTTCTGTACTACCAAGCTCATGGTATCGGCTTTGTTTCCCGCAATGGGTTTAATACTGCCGATCGCTACCGTCTGCATTGTCTAGATCATCTTCATCATCGTAATCGGCTTCATCATCGTAATCGGCATCATCATCGTAATCGGCATCCTCAAAACCCAAGGCTTCCGTCGGTTCTGTTTCTAAATCATCACTATCCTTGCGTTCCTGGCTTAACTGATTCAGTAAGGACAAAACCTTAGTGCCTCGTTCGATCGATCGGTCTTCTAAGAAAATAATTTCGGGGGTTCTTCGGAGGCGGATGCGCTGTCCTAGCTCACTCCGCACGTAGCCCGTCGCAGACTTCAACCCTGCCATTGTTTCGGCTCTGGTTTCTTCATTGCCATAAATGCTGACAAACACTTTGGCGTGTTGCAGATCGCCAGAAACATCGACATCTGTAACGCTGACCATACCCAGCCCGACGCGCTCATCCTTGATGCTTGAATACAGGAGTTGGCTCACTTCCCGCTTAATTAACTCTGCAACACGGGCAACTCGACGACTAGTAGCCATAACACTCCTCCTTTGACTAAGCCTTGGCACATTGAAATGGCACTTTTGAAAGCGGTGTCTCTTAACCCTAGGTTTAGTTGGCTGCTCTTAGCCGCCTTCCTAGCAAAAATGAACTGCTTTTACACCGCATCCAACCCCAACATAGCGCGTAGGGTGAAGGCAATGAAGGCAAATGCGGCCACTAAAACGGAAACCGTTGCGATCGCCGTTGTGGGCCGTTTGAATAGGGGCAGCAAGGGGCTGATAGCAGTAAAGAAAATCCCAAGGGTAAAGCTAATTAAATAGCGGGGATAACGAGAGACATTTTCAAAAAATTCTTGCATCGTTTTTCCTCAACAATGCTTTTACAGCAAATAAAAACAGTACAGTGGTATTAAATAGGAATTTTATCCTAATATCCTGTCCTATTTTACGGGACAAATTCCTCGGCAGGTTGACACAAGCTCATGCCAACGCTGATTTCTTCTGCAATTTCTTCTCCCGTTTCTTCTGCAATTTCTCCCCGTCCTTTTCTCAAGTGGGCGGGCGGAAAGGGGCAACTGATTCAACAATATCTCTCTTACTTTCCCAGAGAGTTCGACACATATTATGAACCATTTTTGGGTGGCGGTGCGATCTTTTTTTACCTCTTGCCACCGCAGGCAGTTCTAACAGATCTCAACCCAGAACTGGTGAATGTATATTGCTGCGTTCGCGATCGGGTGGAAGCGGTAATTACTTTGCTGGAGCAGCATCAACAGTCTCACTGCCGCGAGTATTACTACCAGGTGCGATCGAACCCCGGAAAAACGCCTGTGGAACGGGCGGCCCGCCTGATTTATTTGAACAAGACTTGCTTCAATGGGCTATATCGCGAAAATTCTAAGGGACAATTTAATGTGCCAATGGGCAAATACAAATCGCCCAAAATTTGCCATCCAGAACTGCTTTACGCGGTTTCTAATACGCTGAAACATACTCAGATTGAAATGCAACCCTTTGACAAAATTCTGGAAGCCGCCACCACAAAACGAGACTTTGTATACTTCGATCCGCCTTACCATCCCATCAGTGCTACTAGCCGCTTTACCTCCTACAACCGCTATTCTTTTCATATTGCCGACCAAATTCGGTTGAGGGATGCCTTTGCAGAACTGGCGCGTCGGGGTGTTAAAGTGATGCTCTCAAACTCTGACTGTCCTTTGATTCGAGAGCTTTATCAGGGGTTTAAGATTCACACCATTTATGCCGGACGATCGATCAATTCCAATGCCCAACGGCGCGGCAAGATTACAGAAGTCTTAGTCACGTCCTACTAACGTTTCCTACTAACGGTTATTCCCAATTTAATTTCTCATCATCTATTCTACTTCTTCAGGAGCGATGCCCAGTTGCCGTAGCCGTTCTGCAAGGCGATCGGCCCGTTGGCGTTCCTGTTCTGCTCGCTGGCGTTCTTGCTCTGCTCGTTGATGTTCTTGCTCTGCTCGTTGATGTTCTTGCTCTGCTCGTTGATGTTCTTGCTCTGCCCGTTCCCCTTCCCATGCCGAGGCTTCTTCCGGTGAGAGGACGCGCTGCCCTTCTGGAGTAAAGAACCGGAGCTTGGAGTTGTAAATCCCCAGGAAAAGCCCAAGCTGCGGACTCCACAACCAACCATTTTCATCGGGCTGAAGGGGCTCATACGCTCCGGCAATCAATTGAAAGCCTTGAAACTCCATGCTCTCTGGATCAAACCAAAAATATTCAGGAGTCCGAAAAATATCTTGATAAATCTGCTTTTTCAAGCCTCGATCGGTGCTGGCCGTGGCAGGAGACAGGATTTCAACAATCACATTCGGATATTTGCCCCCCTCCTGCCAAACCACCCAACTCTTCCGAGGTTTGCGCTCTGTTTCCTTGACTACAAAAAAGTCCGGGCCTCTAAACTGCTCAGACTTCCGTTGGCGAGGACTGTAGTAAATGGTCATGTTTCCACAGGCATAAAAATCTTGCCGATCGTGCCACCAGCGTTCTAAGCACTGAATCAGCAGCATAATTTGCCTGAGATGCAACTCACTTTCCAAGGGCGGTTCATCACTCAGTAAGTCTCCGGGGGGAAAGACCACCCCATACGGATTTTCGATATTTTGCGTATCGGGGTCTTGCGTAAAAGCCATGAACACTCACCGAAACCGTACTCCTAGTTTAACGAGGAAAACGATCGGATTTTTATGGAATAGAGAACTGGTAATGGGGAAGCGGTGATAGGGAATCGGTAGTAGGGTCGCTAAGCGTTGGCTTGTGCAAAACTGCTTTTGCTCATCCATTACCCATTACCTATTACCTGTTACCCATCACCCATTACCCAAATCTATTCATCCTTGGCTTTGACTTCAGGAACAACATCCGGACGTTCCTTATCTTCCCAACCTGGAGGACGCTTGGAGTTGTACCAGGCGATCGAACCAATGGCAACCGCTGCAACAAATCCAACTGCATAAACCAACGTAAACGCTAAGGGAAATTCAGAGGTTTTAGCAACCGCCTCCATCAATATCATCTTGCTCACTCCGATAACAAATTTGCTGAAGAATCCACCAGGCTTTAATTGCCTACTTAACAGTATTTCAGGTTCTGTCTCTCGTCGCGTAAAAACTACTGCGGGGGCTGATTCAATTCGGGGATAAAAGCTTCTGGGGCTGGCTCAGACGGTAAATTGAGGGAAGGGGCCGGCTCAACAACGGGGGGCGGTTCATTGATGACAGGAGGAGCCGCTTCAACTGGAGCAGCTTCAACCGGGGCTGCCTCAACGGGAGCTTCCTCAACGGGAGCTTCCTCAACCGGGGCAGCATAGCTTTCTTCCGGTGCAGGAGCATAGTCTGCGGCTCCACCAGACGAGCTACCGCCCGAATAGCTTGAGGATGACCCAGACGAACCGCCACCTGAATAACCGGAATCGTAGGAATCATAGGAACTATAGGAACTAGAACCACCTCCCCAACTGTCTTCAGAAGCAACGCTACTGCCGCCTTCACTGGGAGAAGATGCTTCATAAATGCGGTTCGGCTTAACAGGTTCCAGTTCGATCGTCGGTTCTCGTCCCTCAAAGGAATAAGGGATATCGGGAAACTCTTCTACTGGAATGTCTTCCAGTAGTGTACTTACGAAGTCATACCAGGTGAGGGCAGCCGTACTGCTAGCTCCATTAGTCGGAGCATTGTCATCATTTCCCAACCAAACGCCAACGGAAAGCTGCGGAATATAGCCTACAAACCACAAATCCCGCCGTTCTTCTGAGGTTCCTGTTTTGCCAGCAACGGGACGATCGGGCAGTCGAGCATCCCAACCCGTTCCATTGTTGACAACGCCCTCTAGCATCCAAGTCATAATGGAGGCTGTTTCGGCATCCAGAGCGGATTCTGGCTGAGGCTCGGCTTCATAAATTAAATTCCCGAAGCGATCGAACACCCGCGTAATCCCGTGGGCCTCGATGTGGTTGCCTTCAT
The DNA here is from genome assembly GCA_003003615.1 of filamentous cyanobacterium CCP2. Classification (GTDB taxonomy): domain Bacteria; phylum Cyanobacteriota; class Cyanobacteriia; order Elainellales; family Elainellaceae; genus Egbenema. The sequence goes on from PVWD01000065.1 coordinate 15,980, forward strand.
TGGCCAGCGTTCCATAGGCACTGGTGAGTTCCAGCAGGTTTACCTCGGAACTGCCCAATGCTAAAGAATAGGCTGGCAGCAAATCAGACTTAATGCCCATACGTTGAGCTAGCTCAACTACAGGTTCAAACCCGACATCGATCAGCGTCTTGACTGCAACCACGTTGACGGAAGATATGAGAGCATCTCGAATCGAAACATTCCCGCGGAATCGTCTGCCATAGTTTTGTGGCTCATATCCATCCACAACCAGCTTGGCATCCATATAGCTGCTGTAGGGGGATATTCCACCTGCCACCGCCACCGCATACACAAACGTTTTGAAGGTTGAACCAGGCTGACGCTGGGCCTGGGTAGCTCGGTTAAACTGGCTTTCTTCAAAATCATCTCCACCCACCAGAGCTTTGATTTCCCCAGTACGTGGATCGACTGCTACCAATGCAGCCTGCTCAAACCCCTGATAGGGGCCGTAGTTCCGAATCGCGTAGGCAACGGTCTCTTGGGCTTGCCTTTGCCATTCCAGATTCAATGTTGTTTCGATCGTCAACCCGCCAATTTCAAGTTGTTCGGGCGACACCACAGAAGGAAGCTGCTGCTGAATGTAGGAGGTGAAGTAGGGCACCTCGCTGAACATGTTTCGGGGGTCGCTAGGCTGCAATGCGAGGGGTTCTGCCATTGCTGCATCCCGTTCTTCAGGTGTGATGAAGCCTGCTACCACCATCCGTTGCAGCACAATGTTTCGTCGCTGCGTCGCTAAATCCGGGTTGATTAGCGGTGAATAAACGCTAGGAGCCGGAGCCGTCCCAGCAATCATTGCCATTTCGCTGAGGGTTAGCTCATTCACTGACTTACTAAAATACACCCAAGCAGCATCTGCCACACCATAGGCATTTGACCCTAAATACACCAGGTTCAAGTACCGCTCTAAAATTTGATCTTTGCTTAGTTCCCGCTCCATCTTTTGAGCCAGCAAAGCTTCTCGCAGCTTACGGGACAGGGTGCGTTCCTGATCAAGAAACACGACACGGGCCAACTGCTGCGTGATGGTGCTGCCGCCTTCCAGAACTTCCCCCGCTCGAATATTTTTCAGCGTTGCTCTCAGAATTGCCTGATAGTTAACCCCGTTATGCTCGTAAAAATCTTCATCTTCCGAGGCGATGAAAGCATGGGTTAACTGTTCTGGCATGTCATCCAGGTCAATCTTTTCGCGGGTGGCGGGCCCCAACTGCTGCAAAATTTCACCATTGGCAGCTTTAATGGTCAGGGTTCCAGACTGGTTATAGGTCAGAACATCCGTTGTGTCGGGTAGGTCTTGCTCGATCGCCCGAATGGCAGTGTATCCAGCAACAGCGGCTCCGGCCGTGCCAAAACCAATGCCGACCAGTCCCCAAGCCCACCAGCGTTGATAAAGGGGACGATTTTGACGAGGCGGACGGTTTGAGCCCCCTAGATTGAGCTGCTTGGGGAGCGGGAGGCCCAGCTTCACCAGCGATCGCTTCACCTGTTTCAGGAAAAGGGTTTCACTTCTGCTGTTCGAGCCGTTCTGGTTGGTGTGCCCTTCTGTGCCATCCGTGCCATTCTCTCCGTTTGGCGAACCCGATGCCGTGGAAGATGCATCCGAATTCAGCTTTTCACCGCGATTGGACAACGTCTTGAGTCTAGTCAGAAAATCTGTCACTTGAGTCCTCACAAACCACCACAGGCAAGATCCTGTCTGCGCTTGAACCAATTCCAACCATCTTATGACGGGGGATATCTCCTGATCCAGGAGTCCGTCTGACCTGATAGGGTACTTTCGATTCCATAGAATCAAGCGAGATGGAGAAGATTATACTCAACTCATCTTCAATTTAACTTCATCTAAAAGTAGTCCTTTTTTATGCAAAGCACAAGGGAAAGCCAATAAGCAACACCAATTTTTTCTGTTTTTCTAGATTCCGGCCCGTCCCAAAGCTAAGGCCGTAACAAGCATTCCCAACACTAAGAACGGCTGGGCACTGGCCTGATATTTCACATCATTTCCGAGGGGGTCACGCAAAAAATACATGTCCTGGAATGTGATTTGGGGAATAATCAGCAAAATTAATAGAACCGCATACAAGTTTTGATGAATGCTAATTAGGTATGCAGCCACACCGGATTGAAACACATCAATCATCAAGACACAAATCCAGGCGGCGGTTGTCACTCCAAACATGACAGGCAAGGACTTTAACCCAAGTTGCTGATCGCCCTCCACACTCTTGAAGTCATTTACGACGGCAATCCCCAGTCCGGCAAGACTGTAAAACAGGGTCAACACTACGATCGTCCAGTTGAGATCCCCAAACAGGGCATGACCTGCCCACCAGGGAAGCGCAATGTAGCTTGCACCCAGAGCATAATTACCCAACCAGCCATTCTTTTTCAGCTTCAGGGGAGGGGCTGAGTAAATGTAGGAGAGGAATGAACCGCCGATCGCCAGTACGGTAATGGTGGGAAAAGAATGCCCTGCCCACTGGTCTAAGCCGTAAGCCAAAGCAATTCCGGCAGACAGCAGCACAATGATTTGAGTGATGACCTGAGGAATGGAGATTGCCCCTGAGGGAATGGGGCGATAGGGTTCGTTGATGGCATCCAGGTCGCGATCGTAAAAGTCGTTAATGGTTTGGGTGTAGCCTGCTAGCAGCGGCCCCGACAGCAACATACAAGCCGCCGCAATCAAGACATTCTCGATCGTCCAGGTATAATTTCCCGATGAGGCAGCCCCGCAGACCACCCCCCAAATTAGGGGAATCCAGGTGATGGGCTTCATCAACTGTAGGCGAATCTTCCAGAGATTTGTTTCGCCCGGCTGCGCTCCTTTCATGCCCAGAAGCTGCCGCGTTTTGGCACTGCGATCGGTTGCTGAATCGGTTACTGAATTCGATTCTGCTGAATTTGGTTCTGGAGAGGGGGACGTTGTGGACTCTGACATAATTCGCTTGCCTTAATGAGCTTGCCCAACTCAGTCAACCCTAGACAATTCACTTGAATTCTGTGAACCCAAGCCATGTCGATCGGGATGAATGGGAGATAAATGGAATCGGTTCTCTAGCCTATCTCTTATTGTGAAGCCTTGTGAAGCTTCATCCAACAGACAATCAACATAATTAACGCAAAATCATGCAGGATTACCCCAGTTCATGAGTTCATGACATGATTTCTAGACTCATCACATAATGACCAATTTGAAGCTGCTGCGCCCATAGCTCATACTCAACCCGCAAACGTTGAGGAAATGGCTGACCCTGCAGCGTTAAGCTTCGAGTAAAGTTGCGGAGCCGCATTTGGTGGCTTCCTGTAAAAGACTCTGTTTGTAGCCAGTAACGGCTGACCCCGTAAACTCCCTGCTCCCAAAAATGCCGATAGCTAAACTTGCCATTTCCCTGCATGGTCATGGTGACTCGGTAAGGAGAAATTTCTAACCACAGCAGACGAGGAGTTGTTGGAATCGTAGGTGAAATGACCGGAGTGGGCATCGGCGATAAATCTTCTTGGATTAGGGGTTCCGTCAACAGCACATGAAACCGCTCTGAGTCTTTTTGGTACAGTGTGGCATCGGTTTCTACGACTGACCAAAGGGGCAAGTCATACGCCATGAGCGAGAGGCAGATCGGTTTGTGGTGTTGGGTCAGCATAGGGAGAAGAAATCGTTTTGGAAAGAGGCAAAATGATAGGATGGCTACCACCCTTTGTCACATCCTATGCCAGTCTACCCCGATGCCAACGCCAACCATCCTCCTACAGCCCACTGAAACTCATCATTCCCTGACGATCGCTCCACCCCCTGTTGGAATATCTCTGAGAGGGCGAATCCAAATTCCTGGAGATAAGTCCATTTCCCATCGTGCATTAATGCTGGGGGCCATTGCTCAGGGCGAAACCCAGATTCAGGGCTTGTTGTTAGGGGAAGATCCACGCAGTACGGCAGATTGTTTTCGGGCAATGGGAGCCACCATTTCCGAGCTAAACACCGATCGTGTGACAGTGCAGGGGATTGGGTTAGGCAATTTGCAAGAGCCAAAGGATGTCCTGAATACGGGAAATTCTGGTACTACTACCCGCCTGATGTTAGGATTGCTGGCTTCCCAAGCGGGCTGTTTTTTCACTGTCACGGGTGATGCCTCGATTCGATCGCGCCCCATGAACCGGGTGATCCAGCCGTTGCAGCAGATGGGGGCCCAAATTTGGCATCGGGCGGGCGGTTTGGCTCCCCTGGCTGTGCAAGGACAAGCCCTCAAGCCGATTCATTACCATTCCCCGATCGCCTCTGCTCAAGTCAAATCCTGCATTTTGCTGGCAGGGCTGCTGACCGAGGGAAAAACCACCGTTACTGAACCTTCCCTTTCCCGCGATCACAGTGAACGGATGTTACGCGCCTTTGGGGCAAATATTACCGTTGATCCAGAGACATGCAGTGCAAGTGTGACTGGCGGGGCCTTGCTGCATGGGCAAAGCGTAATTGTGCCGGGAGATATTAGCTCTGCGGCCTTCTGGTTGGTGGCTGGTGCGATCGTGCCGGGTTCCGATTTAGTGATTGAAAATGTCGGAATTAATCCCACTCGTACTGGCATTCTGGAAGCCTTAGCGGCAATGGGGGCAGATATTACCTTAGAAAATCAGCGAGATGCGGCGGGTGAACCCGTGGCAGATTTACACGTTCGTCATAGCCCTCTCAAGGCCTGTACGATCGCCGGAGATCTGATTCCTCGGTTAATTGATGAAATTCCCATTTTGGCAGTAGCGGCAACAGTGGCAGAAGGCACTACCCTCATCCAGGATGCTGCTGAGCTACGGGTCAAAGAAAGCGATCGACTGGCAGTGATGGCCACTCAACTGAATCAGATGGGAGCCAAGGTATGTGAACGACCAGACGGCTTGGAAATTATGGGAGGAACTCCTCTGATAGGTGCAGAGGTAGATAGCTTTACCGATCATCGGATTGCCATGAGTTTGGCGATCGCCGCTCTGATTGCCACCGGCCCAACCACCATCCATCGGGCGGAAGCGGCTGCGGTTTCCTATCCAGGCTTTATTGAAACGCTGAAAGAAAATTGTCAGGTGTGAGTTTTTACTGGGTGTCAATCAATGAACGTCAGACTTGCGACCTCCGATGATGTATCCCTGATCTTCTCATTTATCCAGAAGAAAGCAGAATTCGATCGCAAAATAGGTGCCTTTTCTGGCGTTTTGCAAGTCTCTGAAGCGAAACTACTTAAAACGCTGTTCAGTCCAGTTCCTTTTTCTTATGTTCTGTTTGCAGAAACGTGTGGGCGCGTCGTCGGATTTGCCCTATATGGATTCAGGTATTCATCCTTTGCAGGTCAACCCAGCATTTGGCTGGATGATCTATATGTGGATGAAGACATGAGAAGTCAAGGAGTGGGTGCTGCCCTCATGGCTGAACTGGCTCAAATCGCTCAAGAAAATGACTGTACCTATCTCTCGTGGACTGCCGATGCTCGAAACACACGCGGGCTTCGTTTTTATCAGCGACTGGGGGCAGAAATTACCGAACAGCAGGGCAACCGATGTTTTTTAAAGTGGGTGCCGCCATCGATCGCCTGACTGCTCCATGATAGTTAGGTGACACCCGATCGCCAAGTCGCAATTCCGTTAAAGCAATTCTGAACAGTCTGGATCGGCTTGCAGCAGCTTGAGAACCTTTTTAATGTCCTGAGTCCGGTCTTTGTGGACAATGAGCGTGACATTGCCATCCCGCACAACCACCGTATCTTCTAAGCCGATCGTCACAATCACATCCTCTGGGTTGCTGGAATAAAGGAGGGCATCTTTGGTATCTAGCCCCACGTGTTTAGCCAGTTCAAGATTGGGCTTGCCGTTTTTCAAAAGCCGATCGATCGCGTTCCAGTCGCCCAGGTCGTCCCAGCTAAAGGTCACGGGGACAACATATGCCTTTTTGGTTTTTTCCATCACGGCGTAGTCAATGCTCAGCTTTTGGAGGGCTGGATAGCAGCTAGCCCCTTGTGCTTCAAGCATCTGCATCATTTCAGAAGCATGGGTTCGCAGTTCGGCTAGCATCACCCCTGCCCGAAAGATAAACATTCCCCCGTTCCAGCCATACTTTCCAGATGCCACAAAAGCTTCTGCGGTAGCCAGATCCGGCTTCTCGGTAAAGCGGCTGACTTTGTAACCGGGACAATGGTTAAATAATCCAATTTTTTCACCCTGCTCAATATAGCCATATCCCGTTGAAGGATAAGTTGGAGCAATGCTGAGAGTCGCAATGGCTTCTTCTCGCAGGGCAAGCTCTTCGGCTGCCTTCAGGGTTTGGTAAAAGGCTGCTCGATCGCCAATCCAGTGATCTGCGGGAAAGAACCCAATGACGGCATCTTCACCGCACCGTTGGGCAATTTCTAGCGTGGCCCACGCCACTGCCGGAGCCGTATCTCGCCCTTCCACTTCCACCAGCAAGTTTTCAAGGGGTAGGTCAGGGAGTTGCTGCTGTACCGTCTCCACAATGGGAGAGGCTGTAATTACCCATAACCCCTGCCATCCTTCTGCCATGTTGAGAAGGCGATCGGCTGTGGACTGTAGTAGGCTTTGACCGCTTCCGTCTAAACTGAGGAACTGTTTGGGTCGTTGTTTCCGGCTGAGGGGCCAAAACCGCTCCCCTTTGCCACCTGCCAGGATTACAGGGATCATGGTTTTCTCTACAAATTGCTAGGTGTTCAAGTTTGCTCAAGATTCCGCCCGATCCTAGCAAGGTTTCTCCGAATACTAGATCAGGTAAAGTACGTGTTTACTGCATCTTTAAGTACAACTTTACAGTTGCATCATGTGGTGAAATTGGGGATGGAAAAATGAAGAAGCGGTGTAGCAGCATGGAAAGAGAGAATAAATGAGCGAATGAGAGATCAATGAGTTGAGAGGCAGAAAGGCTAAGAGGCAAGCGGTGAGTTAAGAAGTGTTAAATTTACCGTTATACGAATCAGATAGGCAAATAAAAGCCATTTCTAGATCTTTGCTAGCTACAGCCTTTAATTTTCGCTTCGTTTTTCCCATTTCCTAATCCTTAAGAGCGGTTCAGCGATCACCCGCTAGATGGAAGGATTTGGGATATAGTTCAGGCTATAATCGCCTAGAGAATAGAAACAAAACTCAACAAACAGTCTGAATCTGCTGGGAGATTTAAGTAGGATTCAGACAGCTTAAAAAAGGCTACTCAAAAAAGTGGGGAGTGAGACAATTGACACACCAGTCTGAGCCACAAGAAGGTCGATCGAACGTTACAAATTCGGTTGAGCCACATGTCAGTTCTCCTTCTGTTTCGCCTCAAACCTCATCTCAATTGGGGCTTCTCACTGCAAAACGCCCCAAAACGTCGGCAAGTAGATGGTTGGTGAAGGGGCTGGCAGTAGGGCTAACGGGTTTGCTTTCCGCTACAATTGGCGCGGCTGTTGCGTTGATGATGCCGCTTCCAAAAGCAATTGCTCCCAGTGGGAACGGTGAGCCGTTGTCGTTGGGTGAGTTGTGGAACCGAGGACTCAATTACCAAATTACTCGCCCGGTCAACGTTTTAGTCATGGGGATTGACTTGCCCCTGGATTTGCCTGAACACAGTTCTCCCGATGATTTGTTTGCCGGTCGTAGTGACACGATGCTGCTGGTTCGGATTGACCCTGAAACCGATTCAGTAAGTGTGTTGTCGATTCCCAGAGACACCCAAGTTGAAATTCCGGGAGAAGGAATTGAAAAGGTCAACTATGCAAACCTTTTGGGAGGGTCTGAGTTGGCTGCGCAGGTGGTTAGTCAAAACTTGAATAGCGTCACGATCGATCGCTACGTTCGGGTTAGCACAGAGGCGTTTCGCGATCTCGTCGATGTGATGGGCGGTGTCGAGGTCTTTGTGCCGGAACGCATGGAGTATGAAGATCAAACGCAAGGTTTGTTCATTGATCTACAACCGGGTTGGCAAGTTCTAAATGGCGATCAGGCAGAGCAGTTTGCTCGCTTCCGGAATGATGCAGATGGCGACATTGGGCGGGTACAGCGTCAACAGCAACTGATCCGGGCCCTTCGTAAAAAACTGACTGAACCGGCCTTGTTAGCGCGGATTCCCCAGGTGATTCAACTGTTCCAAAAGTATGTAGACACGAACCTAACCCCTGAGGAAATGTTTGCCTTGGCCCACTTTGGCTTGAATTTGGAGCAAGATAACTTCAGGATGGTTCTCCTTCCAGGCCGTTTTAGCACTCCTGAAGAATACGAAGCAAGCTATTGGTTAATGGATTCAGTCGATACTGCTCAGGTGATGCAAGAGTACTTTGACCTCAGTTCGGTAGCCGTCTTGAGCCAGCAGCAGTATGAGTACAATGAGAGCGATCTCCGCATTGCCATCCAGAATGCTTCAGATGATCCTGAATTGGGAGGACAAGTTGCAGCTTACCTGTATTCCCAGGGGTTCTACAACGTTTATGTCATTGAAGACTGGCCCGATCACCAGTATCAAACTCAAATCATTGCTCAGCGGGGTGATTTGCGAAGTGCGACTCTGCTGGAGTCAGTGCTGGGGGTCGGTCATATTATTCCAGCATCAACCGGGGATTTAACTTCAGATTTAACAATTCGTCTGGGGGATGACTGGTTAGATAAACATCGGATTTAAAAAGTTTGGATGCGCCAGACGAGAAGAGAAGGTGGGATTGTAGGATGAGATTACGGCAACAGATGGAACGGTTAGGGCAATCGGAGTAGATGAAGCTGGAAATCAGCGTGACAATCTAAAATATGTCCTGATGATTCCATTTGTTGCCCAAATGAATGGATTGATGCTCGTTAGGTCTGATATGTCTGTTAGAAAAAACGTGGTTCGTTGCGCGACAGCATTTTTTGTGGTCGGGTTGGCTTGTTTATGGGTATTGCTGACAGCTTCTCCAGCGATCGCCCAGTCTAATATGTTGAACTACAACAATGGAAACTTAAGTAACCAGGATCTTTCCTACCAAGACTTGCGTGGCAAAGAGTTTGTAGCGGCTGAAATGCGGAATATTAATCTGGAAGGGGCAGATCTGTCCAATGCGATTTTAACGAAAGGTGTCATTCTTAACGCGAATTTGAAGGGCGTAAACCTGACCGGAGCATTGGCCGATCGCGTGTTTTGGGTTGGGTCTGACTTAAGCAATGCCATTTTGGAAGATGCCACCCTGACGCGCACCAGCTTTCAAGATGTTAACGTCACAGGGGCAGACTTTACAGGGGCCATCCTCGATCGCTACGAAATTGCTCAACTTTGCAAGCGGGCTGAGGGCACGAACCCAGTTACAGGAGTGGATACCCGTGATAGCTTAGGCTGCCGATAAAGGGCTGTTTGTCCAGGCTTGTATCGCTTCCCAATTCAACACATCCTCCAGCAGAGCCGCATATCCAGCACTGTTGGGATGTAACCCATCAGATGAAATCCGAGGCAGCCACCACTCCTGTCCGCGTGCTAGCCACAGCTCGAAAATGTCTAAATAGGGAATTCGTCGTTCTAGGCAGGCAAGGCGAGTGGCTTCCTTGTAGCGGTGCTGATCTTCATGGTTATAGTAAAGACAGCCTGAGAAGGGCATCTGAGCGGGGTTAACCGGAGTCATGCCCACAAAAAACACCTGTGAAAGCTGCTGAGATCGATCGAGCAGGATGTGCAAATTTGCTTGAAAATCCTCAAAGTCAGTGAAGTTACGGCCATTGGGACGACTGAGCCTTGCCGAATCATTTACGCCGACTGACAAAATAATGCCATCCGGAACTCGGTGCCGTAGTTCTCCACGATGCCGAAATTCATGCTCTAGGCGATGGGACACCTGTTCCACTTTGTCTCCCCGGACTCCCAGGTTATATAGAACATGCCCCTGATGCTCTGGGGACATCCAGCGGCGGCGCAAACGTTCCACCCATCCTCCTCCTTCCGGATCACCAAATCCATAGATGAGGCTGTCTCCTAGGGCCAAAATTCGCAGGTGAGGGGATGCCGCAGGAAGCGATCGGGCTTCACCATATGAAAATCGCTGTTCAGAGCCAGTAGCCAGTGTTTGCATGTTCGTATTTGGGATCTAAGACGACTTTTGGATAAACCGAATTGCGTACTCCCGCCAGTCAGTAGACAATCTGGAAAAACAAGCTCTATCCAAATCTGAAGTTTGATGCAAACGTAAGAGAGTACCGATCGTTTCATCAGATTGGACTCTAGCACTCTCCGGGGTGGCTTTGCAATTCTTAGTGATTTTTACAAAAGTAGACAATCACTTCACAAAATTCTATGCCCGGAAAGTGGGTTGCCATCCCCGTTTGAAATCCTTGATGCTTGCTTCCCCGACTTTATAGCCGATCGTCCGCCAGGATTGCTAGTTTCTGCTGATAGAGATGGATAATCTTAGCCGTAACTTCATCAATGGTGAGGTCATCGGTTTGAATTTCGATCGCATCTTCTGCTTTCCGCAGTGGAGAAATTTCGCGGGTGCTGTCTAAATGATCTCGTTCTCGAATCGTGCGTTCCAGTTCAGGCAAATCAATCTGCGGTTGTCCTTGGGCTTGCAAATCTTGCTGCCGACGACGGGCCCGTTCTTCCACTGAAGCCGTTAAAAAGATTTTTACCTCGGCATCGGGAAATACGTGCGTTCCAATGTCGCGTCCGTCCATGACAATGCCGCCTTTACGACCGTAGGCTTGCTGTTGCTTCACCAGTTCTTTACGAACCGTTGCCTGAGCCGCGATCGTCGAAACTTTAGCTGTCACTTCCTGGCTGCGAATGGCTTGAGTCACTTCGTGAC
>PVWD01000317.1 GCA_003003615.1 filamentous cyanobacterium CCP2
TCCCTACTCCCCATTCCCTACTCCCCATTCCCTACTTCGATCGCCTCCATCCCTGGTGCATCATCCGCCTTCTTCCCCAAATGCAGCGCACCGTGGTTGCCCGATTTCGTAAACGCAATGATGCAGAGGCGCATCTCAAAATCTTGCAGCAAATGAATCCGGATGCAGAGTACGTGATTATTTTTGATCCGCCCGATCGGGTGTAGAAGTAACCTCGATCGGCAATGGGATTAGAAAAATCCCTAGGTGATTGGCTTGTGGGGTGGGCATCTTATCCGCTCAGTGTAAAGTTGTAAATCCTTGGGTGATTGACTTGTGGAGGTGTATTTTGCCCGCTCAGCGCAAAGTGTGTAAGTCTTGTGTCATTTATCTTTCGACTATTCCAATTTCCACTAAGTTGGGTTTAGTTGAATGTCAAGGAAGCTGTAGATGATGACTGAAATTCAAAACTTTGATGCCGAACACTGGGTTAAAACACGCTCATCCCTGGATTCAAACCAATCTACTTTTCTGTTCTGGTCAGGAGCAATTTATGCCTTTGTTCCAGGTGAAAAGAGAAATCGCCTTTTCAAGATGGTTGGCATGAGTGTGAGCAGATGTCTTCTCTTAGAAGAAGGCAGTTGGGACTTCACTTCTAGGGAATTGACATATTACCTTCATCCAGAAACGGGCGAAATTTTGCGGCATTGGGAAAACCCTTGGACGGGAGAATTACTAACCGTAATGCATGTTGCTAACAATCCAGTACAAGGTCACTTTAAAGACAAGTTTCCTGCACAGGTTAATGAAGATAAGACAACATTCGTATTCGACATATTTTCTACTTATCCTAATCCGCTTGCAACAGAGCCAAAATTTGCCGAATATAGCCCAAATTCAACTTATCAATCAGTTGAATTGTTTAAAATAACTGTTCCCACTGAAGAACTATTCAATCCTGAAATTCTCTCGGTTTCTCAACTACAACTTTATTGGGATCGAATCGGGCCGTGGCTCCCTTGGATGAAAATGGGCGATCGCCCAGGTCAGCTCATCTACAGTGCCTATGGTGGTAAAGTAAATCATTTCACCGAATTGCCACAACTGCTAAAGGATGAAATAAATACTCGCGTACCGCTCTACAAAAATGCACCAAAATCTTACTTAGATGTCGAAGATGTGACCTCGTGGCTATATTTTCAAAAGCATTTTGATGCTTACTTAGCGGGCGAAACTTTTCCCTTGCCGCAATCAGAGGAAATTTAACTAAAATCTCTACCCTAAACTGAAGTTTGGGTTAGAAACTCAAGTCAGTTGAAGCTGACTAAAACCCTGAAATATCAAGCTTATGTCCCTATGCAAGCACGTTAAGACAGTTCCGTAATGCCAAACCTATCCGTTTTGGGTTTCCGTCACCTGAGATGTAATCCAAAATGACATTTGTATCAATTAAAACATTCACTAGCGATACTTCTCTACTCGCCGTTCTTTCAACATTGCAGCAACTTGTTCATCGGTTGGAGCAGGTTTCTCTGTTTTGAGTGCCCCTCGCATCTGTTCGATCGCTCCAGAACGCTCTGATGGAGAATGGGAAGTCTCTTGCAGCGACTCGATAATGGCACTAACCAACGAAAGCCGATCGCTCATTGACAGTTTGCAGGCTTGCTCTTTCAGCTCTTGGAGAGACATAGAGCCGTTTTGAAATAGAGATACTTACACCTTTCATTATGAGCGATCGGTTACTACTTTCAGCCAACCCTCGATCGCACTAGCGAGGCAGAGTCTTATCGCCCCTACTCCTCTATCAATGCCTGAAACCGATCGTCGTTACGAATGCGATCGAAGGCTTCATCTGTTTTTGCCAATTCTCGACATTCAGGGTTAAGGGCGATCGATTGTTGCAAGTTCTGAATGGCTTGTTCAATATCTCCTTGCAATCCATAGCAGCAAGCTTTGTTATACCAAACTTCGTGTTGATCGGGTTTGAACTCCAGAGCTTTGTCATAGGAATCGATCGCCTGTTGGTATTGCCCTAAGTTAGCCAGTGCAACTCCTCGGTTGTACCAAGCTTCGTGTGTGTCGGATTTGAGTTCCAGTACTTTGTCAAAGGAATCGATCGCTGCTTGGTATTGCTCTAATTGATACAGTGCAAGTCCTCGGTCGTTCCAAGCATCGTAATTATCGGGCTTGAGTTCCAGTACTTTGTCAAAGGAGTCGATCGCTGCTTGGTATTGCTCTAAGTCGTACAGTGCAAGTCCTCGGTTGTGCCAAGCTAAGCGAAAATCGGGCTTGAGTTTCAGTACTTTGTCAAAGGAGTCGATCGCCGCTTGGTATTGCTCTAAGTTAGCTAAGTCAAGTCCTCGGTTGTGCCAAGCTAAGTGAAAATCGGGCTTGAGTTTCAGTACTTTGTCAAAGGAGTCGATCGCCGCTTGGTATTGCCCTAAGCCAGCCAGTGCGGCTCCTCGGTCATGCCAAGCTTCGTAATCATTGGGTTTGAACTCCAGAGCTTTGTCATAGGAGTCGATTGCCTGTTGGTATTGCTCTAATTGATACAGTGCGGCTCCTCGGTTATACCAAGCTTCGTAATCATCGGGTTTGAACTCCAGAGCTTTGTCATAGGAGTCGATCGCCTGTTGGTATTGCTTTAAGTTAACCAGTGCTGACCCAAGTCCCCAAAGATAAAGCCCACTACTGAATTCTGGATCAAGATGACTCGTAATCTGCTCTGCCTGAGTTTTGGCTTTTTGTAACCAGTCATACTGCTGATCGCTTGGGCAACGCTTTGACTTGTACAACAGTGCTGCAAACTTAGCCAGTCCGTTCAATGAATCAGTCTGCCCCAAACAAGTTTTAATAGCCTGCTCTGTTTCAGCTTTCGAGATCCCGTAGTTGTCCAGATTATAGTCATAGTCGATCGGTTGTTCTTCTAAAATTGCCCGACCCTGTTCAATTGCCGGTCGGATGGCAACAAGAAACTGTCGTATCGTGTAGCTCAACATCGGATGTTCAGCCAACTCCATTTCAGAAGCAACTGCCTTTAACGGAATCTGAACGACTTCATCCTGACGCAGGTAATGTGCTTCCAGAAAATGCGTCAGAAATTGGATCTGAACATCCTGACGACGAGTAAAAAGCAGATGATAAAGAAACTCAATTCGCGGTTCTCGCCAGTCTGGGTTTTCATATTTGGCAGGGGGTGAACTGTCCGCAGGCACTTCTCGGTCAGCAAGGGCTTCAAAGTATTGAGCTAGCCATGTATGCACCTGTTCAAATCGATCGCGGTCTTCTTGCCAGAGGGACGATCGAAACACATCTCGCGCCACATCATCTAACCGAAACCGATGTCGGCTGGGTTCCACGAAAGATTTCTGCTTCAGCCAATTGAAGTAATCACAGTTTGGATCAACCACCGTTTGAAACACCAATCCCTCTTCTTGCACTAAAAACTGAATGAGCTTCTGATCAAACCAGCGACAACAGGCAGCCAGTTGCACCACTCGCTTTTGTACATCATTCAAACCTTGAAGCAATAGCCGCACAATTTCCTGATTGCCCTGAGCAAAGTCCAAAGGTTGTCCTTTCAACCGTTGTTCCCGAATCCAGTTGAGGTAGTAGGGCAAACCCTTGGTGACTCGAAAACTGTTTTGGCGCAAATCAGTATCTTGAATACCACTCTGCGACCAGTAATCTTCTGTTTGAGCAAAATTGAAGCGTTCGAGCTGGCGATCGTAAATTGCAGAACGGTCTTGCTGAAGTTTGCGCCAACCCTCCCCTCGCAGCAAACGCTGTCGTCCTGCCACCACCAACCGCACCGGATGCAGAGCCAAATCAGTGTTCCCTAACAACGTTCTCCATAGCCAGGTGTCGATGGGAACAGGTGCTTTCTCATAAGTATCCAATATCAAAATCACTGGACGCTGTTTTGCCTGCTGACTCAACCCCTGGACAAAAGCCTGGGTTAACCGGGGTAATGGTTCCAGCATTAAAGCTTGTAGTTCTTTATCCCGCTTTGTCGCTCGATGCTGTTGCAAAAGTTGCTGCACGCTATCCGTTAACGATAGGGTCGCAAGGGTCGCATCTACTCCTTCATCGATCGTTTCTTTAACTGTTTTTTTCCCAGCTTCATCCAGCCCAACCCGTCCACCGAATAGACTAACTCCAAACTTCAGTAATTGCTTAACCTGGTTTGCTTGATCCTCACCGACTATCCCTTTGCCCGAAACAGGTTCATTGTTGAGTCGGTAAACAGTGTCCCAGTAAAGTTCATGCTCTGCCCAGAATGGATCATCATCCCAGTTATTCTGCCACCGCTCCTTCGGCACGATCTGCTCATATAGCTTTGCCATCAGCCGGATTGGTTCCCCAATTCCCTCAGTCAAGCCAAACGACACCTCTGCCATTTGGGCAGTAGATTCATGAGCCGTTTTCAGTTTTCGTGTCAGCGTAGACTTACCCACTCCCCCAACTCCCCAAACATGGAAAACAACGGGGTTTTGGCTGGGTTGCTCCAGTGCAAACAACAGTGCCTGAAGAAATTTTTCTGCTTGGGGACGAGAAATATAGGGAGCTTCCATTGTGCAGATTAAATGCTGATAAAAACCGATCGCCCCTGAGCAAATCTTAGCCTGCTGAACCCCGATCGCCTGCTCCTATTCACCTGCTAATTCACTTGGTTCCCCTGGATAGAACCGATCGTCTAATATCTCCACCAGAGTGTAAGGGCAATCGAGAGGAAAAGTTTGTGCGGGCAGATCGGTTTCTGCCATTGCTAAGTCTCTCCCATTTTCATACCCTGCTTTCAGGGCATCATCCAGATAAGACTTGAGGCTGGGATTCTCCTTCAGCAAACGGGATACCTCACGGCGTTGAATGCGAAGGGTTGCCAGCCAGCTCCGGCTGCGATGTTGGGATTGATACTGCCACTTCAGCAAATGTCCTAGCAGCACGCTCAAGCGGTTACGAAGTTCCTGCCGTTGCTGCTTCCCCAATGATTCAATCTCCTCGACTAAATTGGGCAAATCAATCTGACTCCACTGTTGATTGCGGAGCAGCATTGCCTGTTCTTGCGTCCAAGCGTGAAAGTCGGCTTCGTAAAGATTGAGTGCAGACATTGGATATTTTGCCTTTTCTGAATTTGTTTCAGGCATATGGGGCAGCTTTCCAACCACTGGTTTTATTGTAAATGCCTCCCACCTGAGCAAATCTTAGCCTGCTGACCCCCGATCGCCCCCTCTCATTTGTCTAATTCCCCCCGCACCGCCTCAACCAAGGCCGAATAATCCTCGTCTGCCAGTTCCGTTGCACAAGCCGTTTCCAAAATTTGCCGCACTCCCTCCAGGTTGTCTGCTCGTAAGCCAGAGGCAGCCGCTTCTTGGAGAAACAAGTTCATATCTTTGAGTAGGTGCTTTGTGGGAAAGTTGGGGTTCGCGTAGTTGTGATCCAGCATTCGTTGTAGCTTTTTGTCAAAAGTGGGCGCATAGAGGGCACTTTCCCGCAGAATTTGCATGAAGGTGTCCACATCACCACCCTGAGCTTGCAGAAAACTGAGACTGAGGGCAAAGGCAGTGGTTAAAGAGCCAATTAATTGATTTAAAGCCAGCTTCAAAGCAGAAGCCGCACCCACTTCACCAATGTGCATTGGCTTCCCAAAATGCTGCAACAGCGGCTGCCACTGCTGAAACTGCTCAGGGGTTGCCCCCACCATCACCTGTAATTTTCCTGCCTTCACTTCGGGAATACTGCCCAGCACCGGAGCTTCCAAATAGTCTCCTCCTGCTTGCCGAATAGATTCCTGAATTTTTCTACTTTCACTGGGGGCGATCGTTCCCATTTGAATCACAGTGCGATTAATCAAGAGGGTTTTAACTGAATCGGAAAGTAAAGTTTCTTCAATTGCATCTCCATTCGTCAAAATGGTAATGATTGTTTCGCTCTTTTGAACAAACTCTGCAACTGTATCAGCAATTTCTGCTCCAGCCGATCGCAGCGGTTCTAATTTTTCAGGAGTACGATTATAGGCAACTAACGGAATTTCCTGCGCTATCAGCCGTTGCGCCATTGGCAACCCCATTAATCCCGTTCCAATTAGTCCAACTTTGCCTGTCATGATATTTACCTCCCTCCAGGTTTGACAGTCTGTCTTTTGACAATGTATGCGATATCCTTCAGCATAGTATTCTGTCAGACTTCGCATCGTGATGTTGGATTTGTTGTTGGTTGCCAGTTTAGGGTTTTTGGGCAGTTTTGGGCACTGCGTTGGTATGTGTAGCCCGATCGCCATTGCTTTCTCCCTTTCCCAAACCCAGGAAAAACCAACCCTTTGGCAGCAAATTCGGTTTCATGGATTGCTGAATTTAGGGCGAATTCTCAGCTATGCCCTCGTCGGAGCAGCGATCGGGCTGTTAGGTTCAGTCTTGATCGCCGGAGGACAGTTTGCCGGAGTCGGTAGCGGTTTGCGGCGAGGCATGTCCCTTTTCACGGGTGGACTGCTGATCTGGATGGGTTTAACCCAGGTCAGTCCCAGTTTATTTCCCAAGATTCCCCTGCTGAATCCAATGGCAAAAAGCGGTTTACACGATCGCCTCAGTCGGGCAATGGTGAATTTGTCCTTCCAGAATCATTGGTGGACTCCAGCCCTGTTAGGCATTTTCTGGGGGCTGATCCCCTGCGGATTTCTCTACGCCGCCCAAATTAAAGCCGCCGAAACCGGAAATCTATGGCAAGGATGCGCCACCATGCTCGCCTTTGGTCTTGGCAC
This sequence comes from filamentous cyanobacterium CCP2, assembly GCA_003003615.1. Taxonomy (GTDB): domain Bacteria; phylum Cyanobacteriota; class Cyanobacteriia; order Elainellales; family Elainellaceae; genus Egbenema. The sequence goes on from PVWD01000317.1 coordinate 6,737, forward strand.
CTTTCCCATCATGCTAGGCGTTGGGGTTTCCGTTGCCGCCGTCAGCCGCGATCGACGTAGTCAACTTTTTCAGTTAGGGGGCTGGTTCACCCTGGCGATCGGCATCCTCACCCTCCTGCGAACCGGCGACACAATGGTAGACTACACCGGACATGCCGCCCTAATTGGTCTCATCATTGCCCTGATTGCCCGTCCCATTCACTCCCTTTGGGCAGCCCCTCTCCGCTACCGACGGGTCATCGGCGTAGGGGCATTCGTCCTCGCAGTCGCCCACACCCTTCACATGGTCGAGCATACCTGGAGCTGGAACCTCCGCGCCCTTCAGTTCATGCTGCCACAACATCAATGGGGCATCACCCTCGGAGCCGCAGGATTACTCCTCATGACTCCCGCAGCCCTCACCAGCTTCAACAAAGCCCAGAAAGCCCTAGGAAAACACTGGCGATCGATCCACCTCCTCACCCTCCCCGCCCTCATCCTCAGCACTGCCC
>PVWD01000318.1 GCA_003003615.1 filamentous cyanobacterium CCP2
GAATAGGAGTAAGAATAGGGGCAGGAATGGGAGCGGGAATGGGGTGAGGTACTGGAATGGGAGGTAAACTATCTGTCGGTATGATTAGCTCTGCATTGAGGGAAAGCTGGTAGCGACTGGTGTTTCCTTGCCGATGGAAAACCCGCACGTAATATTCCCCCGCATTTAGGGATAGGTTCACCGATCGCTGCTGCCGATTTCGTAGTCCAATTGTGGCTTCGGGATTGAGAAACCGTCGAATTTCTTTCCCCTTCAGGCTGCTGAAATCGCGTCGTCCAATCGCCTTCAGCACCGCTGTCCTGGCTCGTTTGAATGAAAAAATTTGGAGTCCAATCCGTGTTTTGAGGCTGCGGTTGTTGATGCGAACCGTGAAACTGCTGCGATCGCCCAGGCTAATCCGATAAAGGTCTGTTGAGTCAGCACTTCCGACTCGATCGCGCTGTTGAACGGGATTGGGCAACAAAGAACCTAACCTGGCGGCGGAAACAAGTGAATGACCTGGACGCTGGCGAACCATAAATGCAGAAAATCCTTCAAGAAACGATCGTTACTTCATAGAATTCCCACCCTGAATCAAGGATGATTCATCTAACTGTAGCAAGAGGGGTAAGGGGCGATCGGTGCTGGAGCAAGCTCAGAAAGTTTAATCTGGAGTTCAAAACTCTAGAGCTTTGAATGCACTGAAGTCGCGGTAGTTGATTGTCCAAACTGGGCAGCGATACTGAAAAGCAGCAACGATTACTGATGCATCTTCCAACGTGCCACGCAGGTCGGTAGACGACTGGCAAACGTTTGTAGTTCGAGGAGATGCTCTCTATTGCTTGGCAATGCGTAAAGCTCAGTCACCATTACTTCTAGAGCTTGTTGTGCCTGATAAGGGTTAGCTCTTTGCAACAACCACTTATAAACTTCAAAAATCATAGAAACTGGAGCCAAAACCAATGTTTTAGCAATATTGAGCTGCTCAAAGCCCGCGATGCATTCAGTATGTTGTGGATCTTTGGCATAGAACAGGCTAATGAGAGGCCCTGCATCAACAACTAACTGTTTCAAAGGTGTCTTCTTTATAAGGTATCTTCAGCGTGTTCTGCTGCATTAAGGGAGGATTCGGTGACGATGCCCGACAGTTCCAGCAACTTTGACAAGTCTCTGGGCTGGAGCTTCATCTCTAGAATGTCGATGACGAGACTTGAAAGGGATTCTTTTGGGTGCGTTTGTAAGTATGCATCAAGGCGTTGAGCCAAATGTTCAGGTAGTTCGATCGATCGCTGTACTGACATCGTTCCCACTCTTCCGTGGACTGTACTATTGCTTTTCTATTTTCCTCTAGAACCCCTCAAGCTGTCACAGTTGTCCGAAATCTCCTGATGCGGCATCGTATTCGATCGAAAAATATCGTCACTAGCATTAAGCAGGGAGCATCCCATTTATGCAAATTGATCGATTTCCGTAGCGCAGGCATCTTGCCTGCCAGTGAACTATCCATCACACAAATGTAAAAGCGGGATACACCCCATTAAGCATGAAAGATGAGGCGTGTTGTCTGATTAGCAGTTTATGGGAATCTTAGATGAGGTCTATGCAAAAAGCAATTGACCTTCTTCAGACAAGGGTATGTATTTGTGGAAACATTTCCTGATTACGAAAGCTATATTCAGTGGTTTAGAAAGAACTGCAAGGGAAAACCCTTCACCCACACGAAATTTTATCAGTCGCTTCGTTATAAATCGGGTCTTATAGAAGCAGAAAGTCGCAAGCTCGTCTTTTTCATTCATGGTGTTAGCACCAAAAATGCCAGTTATGCTGATGCATTAATTAGAAACATTAAAAAAGAATTAACCAAAAAATGTCAAACAAAAGCTGTGGATTTCTATTCGAGCTTTTGGGGAAATTTATTTAACAACAAAAAACATGAAACGGTTAGCTTTATTGATAAAGATTTCATAAGAGCTTGTGAAGATCATCCTGAGTACAAAGGATGGTACAGCGATATCTATAGATATAGAGAATGGAGAAATAAGTTTGTCAACGATTTTCTGGGAGACTTTTTGATCTATCAAAATCCTGAACGGGGTAAACTAATCCGCAAAACGGTTTTTGAACAACTAAATCAATTTCTATACGATCACTCTGGCTGTGATGAAATTCATTTTGTTGCTCACTCCCTTGGTAGCTTAATCTTGTGGGATCTTCTTTTCTCTGATGTAATAGGCAACGATGATCCGGCGTTGCTTCTCCGTGAAAAACTAAGCCAAGTAAGATTAGCAAGTATTACAACTTTAGGCTCTCCATTACTTTTTCTAAAACAGTTTTTTGATCTTGATTTTTCCGGAGTTGACACTTTTCTTAAAAAACTCAATACTGAAAACAATACTAATTCTTGCAAATTGAGGTGGGTCAACATAATCCACTCCTCTGACCTTGTTGCCTATCCTTTGAAAGCAGCGATTGAAAATAAAGTTGGAAACAATTTACTATATTATGACCAATATGTTTGGCAGTGTGCAAACGGAGGGGAACAAACTCTTAGAAATTTAGGGCAATTCGATCTAGCAATGGTGTTTGCGGCTGAGGATGCTCACTCCTCGTATTTCTACGACAATATAGACGGTACTATTACAGGGCGAATTATTGCCTATAATTTAATAGGAGATACCCAAAAGCTTGCGGAACGTTGTGTAACTCCAAAATAATCTTTTCAAATATTAATGACTCATCTCACCAAGTACCACCCTTCAACTCAAGGGGAAACAACCTCCGATCGGACAACCGACTTTATCCAATGCCTGAATCAAATACTCGCCTGTTTCTTGCTGTTCCTCATCCTTATCCTCCATCCAGGCTTGCAGCCGATTCACTGCCTCAGCCTGCTTTTGCTTAAGTTGAATCGAATTTGCCAAAAGTTGCAGTGACAATGCCTCAACCGAAAGTCCCTGCCGTTTGGCTTCCTGCAATAGATATTGCTCTAATTCTGGAGGGAGGTTCAGGGTTAGCGTCATGAGACTTCTAGAGGATAGGGAATGATGAAGGGTTTTGATTGACTCGATCGTATCTCAGAAGTACATTGGGCAATCAAAGAGATTTCTAGAGGCGTGGTATGGGTATTTTGGCTCCCCAGGCAGATGAGCGTGTCAAAGACGTACAGATCACCGAAGACACCCTGAGCGTCGATCTAATGGATGGGCGTATGACTTCAGTTCCCCTCACCTGGTTTCCTCGCTTATTGAACGCAACGCCAGACCAAAGATCCCAATGGGAAATCTGCGGTGGTGGATATGGCATTCACTAGGAGGAAATTGATGAAGATATCAGCACCGAGGGACTCCTTCGTGGCGCACCTGCCCCGAATTGGCAGTAACCCCCAGTAGGGTGGGCAATGCCCACCAGATACACTTTACTCCCCCACATTCATCTCCATTTCCCCAAGCTCAAATCTCGGCACTCTTCCTCCACATTGACATCCCCAATCCGCCTCATATAACCCGTTCTGCACGTAACGATCGAAGCTAGAATATGCCCACTGGTGCGGACAAGCAACCAACCCATGCTTCACCGGGTTGTAGTGCAAATAATTTAAATGCCGCTGCCAATCCATTTCATCCCGAATCGTATGTTCCCAAAAACGGCGTTGCCACACGTCACTTTCTCGATGCTTTTGGCGAGAACGACTCACCTGCTCAGGCAGCATCCCCCTGCCCCGTAACGATCGCGTAAATAAAACCTTGAGCCTTCCTACTCGTTTAGAATAATCGCTGTCTCCGGGAGGAAGCGTCCACAAAAAATGCACGTGGTCAGGCAAAATTGCTGCCGCCATCATTTCAAGCGACATTTCGGTTCGTAAAGTTGCTGCTGCCCAACGTAAACGATCGACATTTTCCGAATTCGCGAAGAGAGGAGTGCGATTATAGGTGACGAGTGTTAAGAAGACTGTATGCCCTGGTAAATAGACTCTGCGATAGTCCGGCATGAAGGGTTGTTTGAGGAGAACAGGTTGTTTTGAGGATGCCCAGTTTGAGGTTGTGATGTTTCACGTTTGGTTGGTGGGCAATGCCCACCCTACTCGGTGGAATCTCATCATGCCAGGCGACAGGTAGATTTTGGGAATCCTCAACTTACGGATCATCCAATGAAAACATACGTAAGTTTAATAGCAATCCCATGCATCACCCCATTTCAAATCGTGTTTACAAAAGACGTAGAGGCACCGCGATCGTAGTTGCCCCTCAAGGGATACTGGTTGCCCGTTGCAACAGCGACTGTTATCTTTTGCTGGGTGGTGCTGCAAACCGAAATGAGCCAAGAATTATAGCTGCAATTAGAGAATTGAAAGAAGAAACAGATTTAGCCGCCTATTCAGCCAAATTTTTGTTTGAACATACTGGAAGAGTCCATCAATACAGCAACAAGCAGGTTCAAGACCACCACAAAGTTTTTCTGATTGAGGCTGAAGGAAAACCCAGACCTTGCCACGAAATCAAGCAAATCGGTTACTACCGGACGGGGGATGAGATTGCGCTCTCTAAATCGACAAGAGAAATCTTAGAAATCTATTTTGCGATGAGTATTTAGCCGTTAGCCCGCTTGTTACCCCTTGCCTCTAAGGCTTCTAACAGCAAAATTTCGATCATGGTTGTAACCGATCGCTTATCCTGTTGTGCCATTGCAGATAAGCGATCCTTCAACTCCTCAGGTAAGTAGATTGTCATTCTGACCTTATCGGTGGTCATTAAAATTTATGCGCTACAGACTAGACAAGTTTATTCAAGGTGAGGTATTTTGAGCTAGTACCAAAGTGAATCATCTTTAATCATTTTGAGGTATATTTATGCCAGCTCTCAGCGAGGATGGGTTCAACCTCATCCGCAAAATTTTGATGGATTTACGATCGATCAAAACCAAAGATCTCGATAAAGCTCTGGCCATCATGAGTAAACGGAGTAAAGGCGATCGCGCTTGATTTTGTTAGTGGGGCGATAACTGGCAATTTTTTTTTCTAGAGGTGAGGGCGTGATGCGATGCCTCTACCAAAGTAGATTAAGTTAGAAAATGCATAAATCTTAGCTCCCTCACTTGCCAGCGATTTGTGGCAAATCTGGCTTAGAAGCGTAATCTGTTCCGGTAATTTGATTAGAAATTTCAAGCATCGTTTTCACTTCTTGAACATCTGCTGACGGGTCTTGAAGCTTTGTTCGCAGCATTTCTAAAACCCTTTCCAAACTGCTTTTTGAAAATTGCAGCTTACGAACATATAAAAACAGAGGAATTGTCCCCAACAAGCCAGCCACTAGTATCGTCAGCATTCCCCAAAACAAAGTGCGCCATGTTGCTCTTGATCTCGATACTTCCTGCAAAAGCTCCCTATTTTGCTCATAAACCTCTCTCAATTGTTTTGCCTGCCCCACCTCCTCGCCCGTCGTTCGGATTGTAGAGTTAAATTCCTGAGTTCGACCTTCAATCTCATCTTCACGCTGATTCAGCAACCGTTCCCGCCTTTCTAGTTCTTCAGCCCTTTTTTGCAAAGCGGCTTGTTCCTCTGAAACGGCTCGTCCACCTTGGAGATCGGCTCTGAGTTGGGCATTTTCTACTTTTAAGTTTGTGATTTCCTGCTGTAGATTGGTTTGTGTTTCCATGCATTCTCGATACATGGCATTAAAGTCAGGAAATCCCAAAAAGGCGGGACTTTGCCAGATGGGTAGAAACAAGAATAATACGATCGCCGCTGCTTCAGCTTTTATCGTGAAAAGTTTGATATTGCGATTCATACAATAAAACGGTAAGAGGTGACTTACAGCGAATACACATTGCCATCAATCAACACCCGCGTAATTCCCTTTGCCTGAAGATAAGGGCTGACCTTTTGCAACATCCGGCTATCGGGAACCTTCACGACTCGCTGCATTCGACGAGTAAACCGTTTGGCAACGCGATGATTATCAAAAATCGGCAGTGTTTTAGCTAAAATTTCCTCTTCAGGAATTTGCCCCAAGTCAGCAAAATCTTTCAACGGGCGGGTGATCAGTTCAGACGATCGATCGACCACAACATAACAAGTCCGAGGAATTTCGGCTGCTGACAATGGCAAAATCTGGACAAAGGCTCCACTGTGGATTTGCACACTAACGCCAGAGAAACTGTCTTGATGCAATGCCAGATCAAGTTCATCCTCTTCATCGTCGTCATCGTCAAAGTCACCTTCGTCTAAATCTTCATCCTCCAGGTCATCCTCCTCCAGATCATCTTCTAGATCATCCTCGTTGTCCAGTTCGTCATCATCTAGCTCCTCTTCCACAACAGGAGGGCTAACTTTACCCAACTCTGCCTGAATTTCCTTCAATTCACGCTCTGCAACAACAGGAAACGCTTCTGGGATAAAGTCTTCATCTTCCTTGGATAGTTCTTGCTCCAAATTGGAGGGCTGCATATCAGCCGTTTCTAGCTCTAGCTGATCCGATTGCCTGGAACGCCTCGATCGTCTGGTGTTTGGTCGGTCAGAGGTCGGAGTACGGCTGGGGGGGGAAGGCTGAACAGCAGGTTCTGCTCGGCTGCGTAAACGAGGTGCAGGTTTAGGAGCGGGCAGCTCTTCTGCGGGGGGCTGAACCAGGGCAGTTTCTTGCGTCACCACAGGTAATTCTTTCTGATCAGCAGAAAACGATTCACCCGAAGACTTGTAACCGCCCGATCGCTTTTGCTGAATCAGTGAATCATACTCATTTTCAGAAAAATTCTGCTTGAGAATACGGCTGATGGTACTTGTACTCACCCCGTAGTGGTTGGCTATCGTCACCGTTGTTTCCTCTGGCTGACGATAACGATTCAAAATATCTTGCCGATCAGCATCAGACAGTTTTCTAGGAGCCATGCCAGAAGTGTTCCTCGAACCGTACTCTCAATTCGCTACTGGATTGTAACAAAAATGCCAATTATTCGGGCATTAACTTAGTGCCAAACTCATGAAACTTGACGAATCCTTTTCCCACTCTAAGCAAAACCTCAAAAAACGACTAAGCCCGTCTGCGGCTGGCCCGTCGGCGCACATTGGACAAGTGGTATTCCAAAACGGCTCCGATCGCAAATAGGCAACCACTAAAAATCCAGAATACCTCTGGCAGTGCCCCGGTTTGGTAGTTGGGAACATAGTTGATGGCGTAGTTGAACCAAATATCGGCAATGTAATAACAAAACACAGCCGCTGCAATAAAT
>PVWD01000319.1 GCA_003003615.1 filamentous cyanobacterium CCP2
TCGAGCCGCCTGATTCTGACTTAGCTGCTCCGCAAACACCTCTGGAAATCCACCCCCGAAATATAAGCCCCTCACGCCATCAGGCAGAGCTTCATCCTTCAATGGACTCCAGAAGAGGAGTTCTGCTCCCAGTTGTTCCAGCAGTTCCAGATTATCGGGATAGTAAAAATTGAAAGCGCGATCGTGAGCAATGGCAATTTTGAGGCGTGGGGCGTGGTTTGGAGGAGGGGAAGGAGGGTTTTCCAGTCAAACCAGTGTTCTCCTAGGTAGGCAAGCCGATCGATTATGGAATGGAGATTGGGTAATTCGTCGGTGGGAATGAGTCCGAGGTGGCGATCGGGAAGGGTGATATCTTCATGGCGATGAAGAACGCCCAGAATCGGTAGATTTAGGGGAGATAGAGCCGTTTTTAGCAATTCCAGGTGACGATCGCTGCCCACTCGGTTCAAAATTAATCCGGCAAAGGTGAGGTAGGGGTCAAAGGTTTGGTAGCCGTGAACTAATGCGGCGATCGATCGGGAAATGCGGCTGCAATCCAAGACTAATACCACTGGCAAGTTAAGTAGGCGGGCAATGTGGGCAGTACTGGCCCAGTCGTCTGTTCCAGTTGCTCCGTCAAACAGGCCCATCACTCCTTCAACTAAGGCGTACTCCACCTCCTGCGTATGCTGCTGGAAACATTGCCGTACATAGTCTGGTGAGGTTAGCACCGGATCAAGATTGCGGCAGGCTCTTCCGGTCACGAAACGGTGAAACATGGGATCAATATAGTCCGGGCCAACCTTAAAGGATTGAACCCGCTTTTGGCGCGATCGTAGGGTCGCCAACAACGACAACGTTATGGTTGTTTTACCGACTCCACTGCGCTCACCAGCGATGACACAGGCCATGGGTAAAGTCAAACTCTGGGCTAATTAAACTTTGGGCAATCAGATTTGATACAGGCTTAAAGATTAAATAAAGTTTGAGGCGGTATCCTCCAATTTTCGAGAGTTTACCATGGAGAAACTGCTATAACTCAGACGAAATGCATTCCAAAATGCATTAGGGGGATATCAAGGAGTTTGATTGTGTCAGACGCAAAGCCAACAATTTTAGTCACAGGTGGGGCGGGTTACATTGGTTCTCACGCTGTTTTGGCCCTTCAGCAAGCAGGGTACGGCGTAGTTGTATTAGATAATTTGGTATATGGGCATCGGGAACTTGTTGAAGATGTCCTGAAAGCAGAGCTTGTCATTGGAGATACAAACGATCGCGTCCTGCTCGACAAGCTGTTTGATACCCATGATATTGCCGCTGTTATGCACTTTGCCGCCTATGCCTATGTGGGCGAATCGGTGACAAATCCTGCCAAGTATTACCGCAACAACGTAACGGGAACGCTCACCCTTTTAGAAGCCATGCTCGAGGCAGGGGTGAATAAGCTGGTTTTCTCCTCCACCTGCGCTACCTATGGCGTTCCTGATATCGTTCCCATTCCTGAAGACCATCCCCAGAACCCAATTAATCCCTACGGTGCGACCAAGCTAATGGTTGAGCGCATCTTGGCAGATTTTAATGCTGCTTATGATTTTAAGTCGGTTTGTTTCCGCTATTTCAACGCTGCCGGAGCTGACCCAGAAGGACGACTGGGTGAAGATCACAACCCAGAAACCCATATCATTCCCCTGGTTTTGCAAACGGCTTTGGGGCTGCGTGATTCGGTGTCTATTTTTGGGACAGACTATCCCACGCCAGACGGTTCCTGCGTCCGGGATTACATTCATGTCACTGATTTGGCAAGTGCCCATGTGTTGGGGCTAGAGTACCTGCTGAATGGGGGGGAAAGCCAAGCCTTTAACCTGGGGAACGGGAATGGTTTCTCGGTGAAAGAAGTGATTGACACTGCCAGAGCCATTACTGGACAGGACATTAAAGCGATCGAGTGTGATCGTCGTCCGGGTGATCCTCCGGCTCTGGTGGGTAGCAGCGACAAGGCGCGATCGGTTTTGGGTTGGCAGTCTCAATATGCTGACCTGACACAAATTATGACCCACGCCTGGAACTGGCACCAGAAGCGGCACGGGCGCAGGTAAGTAAACCTGAAAAACTTCTCCCCTGCTGACATATCCCATAAAATCCGGTTGAGGAATCCCTGATTCACCGACCGGATTCTTTTTATGGCTTCAGAGTTTGTTCGACTTCTGCAAACAAAACCCTGCGCCAGGGGCTACTCTACCGAATAGAATTTGTTATTTTTGATGCTAAATTTGCTTGTTTGTGTATAGATCTGATTCAATATTGCGCAAATCTGATCCATATGTTAGTTTTATCGAAAGGGTGCACTTGTACAACTATTCCAGAGTTTTGGCGATCGTCATTTCCTCTTCTACAAGTGCTTCTTACTCGCATTACAGTCGAAGGTTGATATCAACCCTTTTTCCTAACTATCTTCTCTTGGTAATTTGAGTTGCTCTTCAAACCTTTTTGGAGTTTACAACCTGGTCTTTCATTGCAATTGCAGTTGTATTAAATTGCGATCGAGGTTGCCGAAGCAGTCTGCATTTTTGCTGCTCCTTTTAGAAATACATTGCGCGGGAAAAAGAATGCAAGTTCTAACTTTTATCTCTCGTTTCCACTTGACTCGTTACAGGTTTCGTTCAGTTTGGTTCCGTCGTAACAACGTCCAAAGAGACTAAGTTAAAAAGCTTTCTACTCCTGCCACTTGTCATCATGAAAACACTCTACAGAATTTCCTGCCGTAATGGCCAAGGTCAAGTGACTGAACTGGATGACTTGTTAGACCGAATGACAGTTGCTCGCATTGTACGAGAACTGAATGAACGTTATATCCACAAAAAAGTTGAATATTTTGCACAACCAATAGATGTTGTTAGTTTGCCCCATCGGGTGCTCACGAACTTATTTCAAGAAGGCAAAATAACCTATGAAGAGTTATGGGAATTTGCAGGCTCCAGGGTGGCGGAACAGGCAATGGAACTCAAGCGGCACAACTCTTTATGTAGCATTGCCTCCTATAGAAAAGCATTGTCAACTTCAGAACACAAATCAGCCAACATTGAGGAAAAAACAAAATGTTCGTTTATTTAGAAGCTAAGAAATCTTGAAGGTTTGGTGATACAAATATGAGGGAATTGCGATGAATAAATCACGTTTTGCGGGTCATCAGTTACGAGTTCACCCGCTTGAATCTGATGGTAATATCATCGATCGAAATGCCACAGTGGAGGAGGATGAAGGCAGGAAAACAAAAATTTGGCGCGATAACCAATTTCAGTTAAACCCTTCACTGGATGATTTGACGATTGATATTTTGTCCGATCAACCCATCTCTCATTGGCAAGTCTGGGAAATTTCTCAAGGCGATCGCTTGATGAAAGATGAATTTGGAACATTTTTCCAAGCAGAGTCTTTTGCCAAACAACAGCAAGAGAAAGCACATTGGAAATCTGCTCGGCGGGATGAATATGTACCACCCGTACAGTTTGAAGTTAGGGCTGTTCCAGTTTCTAGTAAAGATGATACAAATTAGAAACAATTGGAATTTTGCAATGACTGTAGGGCGTTGCAATTGGGAGCATCCCATTTATGCAAATGGAGCAATTCCGTAGTGCAGGCATCTTGCCTACCGGTGAGCGATTTGTCATGTCAATGCAAAATTGAGACACACCCAATTCTTAGGGACTTGACTTAAAGTTCTAGACAAATTCTTTGGAGGCTTTAAAGCAGACCTTAGAGGGTTTTTATTAATTTATTACTCGTTGCCTTCATCCCCATTGAGTCCGCTTTCTAGTTCTTCTTTTTCTCTCTCAAAATCGAATCCGTTTTGTTCTAAGAGTTTTTGCTCCAGTTCCTCCACAGACAGATCTAATCGTGCTGCTTTTTCTTCCAAGGACTGATGCACGCGATTCCAAGACTCGTCAGCCCTCATTCTCAAAACGAGTTTGACCCAAGGGTTAAGTTTCATATCTCTCGTCGCGGCCCAGAGAATCAGCTTGCGTTCCAGGTCTGCTGATATCTCAATTTGCAACCGCCGAGGTCGTTTTTTCGACATGGCTCAATTTGAATCGTTTCTATCGGTAAAGGATGATTGTCTTCACAAGGTTAGGGCTAGATCAATATCAATGAGTCGATCAATGAGTCGAATTGAGTGAGCTAAACCGGCAGTGAACTGTGATTAAGGTCTATTCTAACATTTTGAGTAATTTACACTCACTTTACACTCAAGGCGAACTCATTGTTGTAGGATTTTAAAGTTAGGTAGTGAAGGAGTTTCACAATACCGCCCCTTTGATTTGCCAAACTGTTGTTTTGGCTGAGAAGATTAAACTTAGGGGTGAAGGATGTCAAGAATGAACCTATGTAAAAAATGCGCTGATTGAAAACACGTGACCATCAGTGTGAACGAGTTAAATTAAGACTTGGTTGATTTATGACGATTCAAGACGCTAATGCCTAAGCGATTTACGATTGGCCCATTGGGGGAACATGATGACCATTGGCTATCGGTATGGTCTGCCCTTGCGGGAAAGAGCAAGGCTGCTTTAGCGACATCAGTCGTTGCAGGACGAGTGAAGCAGTATAAGCAAACGATTCAGGAATTGCTAGAACATTCAGCAAAGCTCAGAGGGATGACGGCTGATGAACTGTTCAATGCAATTTTGACGAATTCTCGCTATCTTGAGGAAAATCCGATCGCTGAAGACGAGCAAGAGGAAGAGCATCTCGCTTAGATTTGCGATCGCTAATTAGTCGCTGCTTAAAATTCTTATTTTTCTAGACAATCTGCCTGCTTCGGGCGACGGAACTAGGATAAATTTTATTAAGCAAAATTCGCTACCGTGCATATCTAAGTAGGATTTGTAGCGATCGAAAACTGATCCGAAGCAAATCTGGGCTAAACGTTGTTTGATAGATAACATCTTGGGTTTTTATAGATTTAAGGTAATGGTTTGAGAGAATTCTGTCTATTAAAATACATCCAGAATCAACTAATGACCTGACCGATGCAGGCATCGTGGCATTTGCTTAAATATCAGGGCACTTTTGACAGATAAAAAATTACCTTCTGAAGGCACGTTTTTCAACGTCAGCCACAACCTTACTTTGAAACTGCATGTGAGAAGTAGGCTATTGGGTTGATCGCAAAATCACATTGTAAACTTTTACACCTAATTGGGTCTCATGCTGAAACTTTACGGTGGTGTACACAGTCGGGCTGCAATTATACGCTGGTATCTTGAAGAATTGGGGGTTCCCTATGAATTTGTTCTGGTTGACCTTGTAGCTGGTGATCAACGAAAACCAGGCTTTTTATCAATTAATCCGTTTGGCAAAGTGCCGGTAATTGTAGATGGAACGTTCAAGCTTTGGGAGTCGGGCGCGATTTTGCTCTACTTGGCAGAAAAGTACGATGATCCGATCGCAACGACGCTCGAAAGTCGGGTCAAGCTAGCGCAATGGATACTTTTTACAAATGCCACCTTTAAACCAGGAATTTATAATGAAGCTCGTCGAGGGCGAGAAATGCCTCGCTTGTTTTCAGCACTCAATCAACATCTCAGACAAAATTACTTTTTGATAGGAGAACGGTTTAGCGCAGCAGATGTGGCGTTGGGATCGCAGCTGAGCTATATGCTTATCCGCATGAATCTTGATTTCAGAACCGAAACACAATATGACGCTGTTCTTGATTATTTCCACCGACTCACGAAACGTCCGCCATTTCAGCGAGCTTTTGGGGCACGAATTCCGCCATTGCCTGAACTGAGCGAGGTGTAATCGGGCATTAATTTGTGGCAATGCTGGTTCACCTTGTGCTAATGACTTGCAAGAATGGTTGAATGGGCCAGGATAACCAAACCGGAGACATCGATCGCCAAATGTGATGCCCAAATGCCAACATTGTCAGATTTTATTGTTAAATTTTTCAGCTTCAAGCATCAAGCCCTTCAGTTTGCTCAACATCTTCAACAATTGGCTGTTGTTCTAAATATTGAGGGTTTGTCAGAATTGCTGTGAACAGTTCACCCTGCGATAGACCCCGCAGAGAAGCGCAATGGTCTAGCATTTCTTGGATGACTTCCTTTTTTTCCCTTACCCGTAGCCCAATCAGAGTGGTTGCCAAGTAAGACTTACTTTTTCCGGTTAGAGCTGCCCATACGGTTAACCAATGATCATCATGTTCGCCAAGCGGGCCGATCGCAAATCGTTTAGGCATTGTACTAACACTTGTCAAGAATGGACTTGAGGGCGACAAAAGATCGGTGACGTAAAGATCGGTGCTGTTACTCTGCCGCAAAATACAAGCGCGGGAACTCAATAATAGTGTAAAACTGGTGCCAAGGGCATCGTCTGAGCATCACAGATTGGTGACTTTAGCGTAATTAGGCTAAACAGGGCACCTCTCCAACATCCAATGCAACGAACAACACTCAGGGTGCAAAGCATTGACGTTGGAACTAAAAGCGAGACCCCCAATGGAATTCAGTCACCAAGGTAATCTATGATTCCCACCCTAATTAATTTTTCAAGCTCCATATAGGCTGCTCTTAAGCGGTTTTTTGAGTCATCACCCTGATCCAAATTTGCACATAATTGGTGCATTTAGTAGTTGCGTAGAGACATATTAACTTATATTTCATTCTTTAACAACAATTTCAGCATGTATAGCAATGGATGAAAAAATTAGGATGAGGTAGAACAACCGCTAATCATTTTGCCTTGTTGACTGGGCAGACAAGATGCCAATCCCACAAGAATTTCAGGTGATTAAATTTGCATTCCTGAGTCACGACTCATCAACTTGGCTCAGCCGTCGCAGCTTCAAGACATCGCTCATCTTGCGGATCTGGGTAAAAATGCGTTCCAGTTGGTTGTGATCAATAATGTCTATGCCTAAGTTGATTACTGCTGTTTGTCCGGGAAAGGTTTTAACCTGGGCACTGCGGACATTAATGTTGTAATCACTGAGTCGAGAAAGAATGTCTTTTAGCACCCCTACCCGATCGAACACTTCGATTTGCACTTGTACCGGATAGGTTTGAGGGCGGATTCCGTTGCCATCGCCAGCATTCCAGCTTACGGGAATCAGCCGATCGCCTGGTATGTTGTCAGTATTGCTACTGTCTCTTATACACATCT
>PVWD01000320.1 GCA_003003615.1 filamentous cyanobacterium CCP2
CTGTTGCAAACCTGCCTTTGATGTAAAAATTGATCGGGCAAATGGGAAACGATCGGTTTAATTAGTAGGCTAACTTGTGCGGCTGGCAGGCAAGATGCCTGCGCTACGGGGGATGGGTTGGATCGGTTGAAGGCATATTTATTTGTCATAGAAACGGAAGGCATTTGGCGTATCAGAGAAACCTGCTTTAACAGGGTTTTGCCGAAACAGGAATAGAATACTGTAACTACAAACCCAATAAAATCCAACCCTCCAACACCTCTTGAAGCCGATCGCGGCACTGCTCCAACGTTTCAGCTCCTCTAGATGCACAGGAGTGGCGATCGACCCTTTTCAAAGAATTCAACCTGGATGAATATCAATGAAGAAGGACGATCCCGGTGCATGGAAATTCCGAAATGGGTGCGATCGTCTTTGGCAGCTTGCAAAGTATTGGCTGTCAGAACCAGGAAGCTCGAGTACGATAGACAGTATGACTCATTAAATTGACTAAGGCGTAAATCAAATTTATGCTTTCGCAGAACTCGACAAACTTCACAATCGACTTAGATCAAGAAGCAGATGGACGTTGGATCGCGGAGGTTTTGGAACTGCCCGGAGTCCTGGTGTACGGAATCACACAGGAAGAAGCCATTGCAAATGTCCAAGCCCTTGCCCTGAGAGTGATTGCCGATAAGATAGAGCATGGAGAACTTGCCTCTGCGCTATCCAGCTTGACCTTTTTTGCTGCATAAGGGTGAAGTGATGCCTCAATGGTCAGCTACTAAAGCCCGCAAGGTTTTGGCGGCATTGGAGCGGATTGGTTGGCAGGTGAAACGGCAAACAGGCTCCCATAAAGTGTTGGAGCGGTCTGGTTGGGAAGATTATGTCTTTGCCTTTCGGGATAGTGATGAAATTGGGTCAAGGATGTTGTCGCGGATTGCCAAAAAGACAGGTTTGAAGCCAGAGGACTTGTAGAATCGATTGTTTGTCTCTCCATCGTGGAAGGTGCGTGCCCTATCCTTTCACACCTTGCAGCCCAAAAAACTCACGATCGCCCAAGCAGAACAACCTTGCTAGTTAAAGCGATACGATTTCTTGGGAAAATACCAAAGCCACCTTTAACGCTGGATGAGGCAGATCAATGACAGAAATCATTTTCCTCGTCGAAGAAGATCCGGAAGGGGGATATACAGCAAAAGCGATTGGAGAATCTATCTTTACTCAAGGAGAGACGATCGAAGAGATCCGCGAGATGGTGCGAGATGCTGTGCAATGTCACTTTGAAGCGGAACAACGTCCTAAGCTAATTCGACTGCACATTGTTCGAGATGAGGTCATCGCTTCATGAAGCTGCCGCGAGATTTGACCGGGCAGAAACTCGCAAAATCTCTGGAAAAGCTGGGATACGCAATCGATCGTTAAACGGGAAGCCATATTCGATTAACGACCCAGAAAAATGGAGAACATCACGTCACCGTTCCCAATCACAGCCCGATGAAGCTGGGTACGCTAAATGTAATTTTGAAAGATATTGCTCAACATTTCGGCATCGATCGAGATGAACTGATCAGAAAGCTGTGTTAAACCCCGTGAGATAAGGTGATTGCCGACTCACTTCATTGGCTGGTTTATATTCAATTTAACCCAAATCACTTCCCATCCCATGCCCAGAGAATGGTCTGCCTCCTCACTCCTACAGGCTGCGCCCACACTCCGCGAACACTCCTCACTGCAAAGCCCTGGCATACGCCTGATACAGTCGCCGAGTGTAATTATCTAAACTAAAGTTCTCCGCAGTTTGGTATCCGGTTTTAATCATTTGCTCCCGTAAGGTGGTATCACCCATGACCATCTCCAGCTTTTCCTGGATGTCCTTAAAGTCGTAGGGGTCAACGTAGAGGGCAGCATCACCGCAGATTTCCGGCAGGCAGGAAACATTGGAGGTGATGACCGGGCAACCGTAGTGCATGGCTTCAACGGGAGGCAGTCCAAAGCCTTCGTAGAGGGAGGGGAAGGCGAGGCAGAAGGCTCCTTTGTAGAGGTAGCGCAGTAAGTCCATTGAGACATACTCGAACAGCTTCACTTTCTTTTTAGAGTCCTTGTTGTCAAAGAAGAGGGAGGCTTTACCCAGTTCTTCTTCCCAGAGCCAGCCCTTTTTACCCACAATCACCAGCGGCATATCGGTATCGATGCTGGAGTAGGCATCCAGTAAGCGACCGAGGTTCTTCTTCGGTTCGATCGCCCCGACAAACATCAGGTAGTTTTGGGGTTTGAGTCCATACCGTCCTAAAACGGTGGCAATGCCCTCTTCGGTGTCTTCCAGGGGCTTAAGGGCGATCGGTTGGTAAGTGACAAAGATTTTGTCAGGATCGACATCGAAATAGCGGAGGATGTCCTGCTTGGAGTTCTCGGAAACCGTGATGATGACCTCAGAATCTTTCAGGGCATCGCGAATTTTCAAGTAAAAAACTCGTTTGTCGTCCAGGGTGGCGTAGGGCAGCCGCAGGGGGATTAAATCATGAATCGTGGTGATTTTCCTGGCTCCGCGTACCTGCATCGGCAGGGGATAGGTGGCGTGCCAGAGGTCTATTTTTTCAGAAACATTAATTTTGGTGGTGAGTTGGAGTTTCTGATATAGTCCGTTTGCCAGGTCGTAGCACTGGGGCAGGTTAAAGGATTCGGCATAGCGCAGAAAATCATCGCTGTACTTGCCGCGCTTCACCACCAGTCCGGCAAAGGGCTTGCGGCGTTTTGCCCGATAAAACGGCGACAGGGATTTGATCACCCATTTGCTCAGATTAATCCAGTTCTGGTTGCCAGACTGGTTATCAAAAAAGATGATTTCATCCAAAACTTCGTTGGCTTTGTAGCCGTTGCGGCTGAGGAGGACATCCACCTTTGCCCCCATGCGATCGAGTGCCTGAATCAAGCTCAGCCCATAGGTTTTGATTCCCGTCCCCTTCGTCAGTTGCAGGTTATAGCCATCCACCAGGACTTTCACCCCTTCCAGGCTGAGGGATTCTGCCTCATTTGTGCTGTTAACATAACCGCTAATATTGCCCCAGGTAGACTCATCGGCGGCAGGCTGGAAGGTGCGGACGAGGTTGGGAATACAAACCACATAACGTCCCTGTTTGGCGATCGACTGCGGGGCCCAGGCGGTGATCCACCAGTCCTCATCGGCTCCCTGTCCGGGTTTGCCCTTGTCCTGTTTGGGTGCTCCCAGGTAAGGCGTGGGGATGGGCAGAATCGCTCTCCAATAATCCCGGTGGGCGTGGAGGTGCTGTCCGGGCATGGAGCGTTTCAGGAGGACGGGGTATCCCGCAATTTCGGTGGTCTCAACGATCGGGTGTTCCGGGGCTTCCTGTCCGGCTAAGATTGGGCGTTCCTGGGAATGCTGAATCGCGGTCAGGACTCGCAGCGTGTTGGAACTAACATCCACATCGTCCTGGAAGTAGGAAATCCATTGAATGCTGGGATCGGCTAACCAATACTCGACCCCGACGTTGATCGCATTCGGCAAGCCGCGATTGGTGGGAATCCGGATCAGGGGCACGTTGTATTCATTGGCAATGCTCTGGTTCGCCCGATGCAGTCCTGGTGCTGACCCATCATCAATAATCACGATCGGCAGTCCCAGCTTCACAATTTGGGGGAGCGATCGTCTTAAAGCGTTGGGGCGGTTATAGGTGGTGATGACGGCAGCGCAGGCAGGTTGCCCTGTGGGGGATGAGGTGGTATCAGGAGCTTGGGCTTCCGTTTCAGGCTGAAACTGCTCGATTAAGGGTTGGGTGTGAATGGGTTCGGGGGGGGGAAGATCAGCGATCGGTTCTTTGGCGTAAACGACGAAGACATCGTTGGCAAATACGGGATGGAATTGCTCGATGACAGTTAGCAGCAACGGCGTTTCAATGTCTGCCACCATGCCTTTGTGGACGACGACAAAATCAAATTGCGCTGCCGGAAACAGGTAGGAGACGTTGTAGTGGTAGGTTCCGGGGAGGAATTCCAGGAACTCGTTCGGGGCGAGGATGCTGGCAGTGGGAGCGTACTGCTGGAGAAAGTCGCGGGTTTGTGTCCAGTGGAGGTCTTGGGTGGGGAAGGGCATAGGGCAACGGATTTGAGAACGGATGAAACGGATAGGTGGGGTGTCTCTAGGTTAGGATGCCATAAAGTTGGATCGCTGATCTTGTGGTGGGTTATTTTGTCTTTGCTGATTTTGGTCGATCGCAGGGGTTTTGTTTAGGTTCGGGCGATCGAAAAAAAGCCCACTGGAAGTGGACTGGAGCGAGATGATTCCTAATAGTTTGCTTGCCGTAGTAGCGCATCTAGCTTAACTGGCTGGGTCGATCGTGCAAAACCTGACTTTGTAGGGTGGGCAGTACTCACCGAATCTATCATTTTGAGCTTGCTGCACTAGTATTGTGGGTAGCTGGTCTGCAAGGGTTTCTTTCACCACTAGTTCCTGGCTGAATGGCTGGTCGGGGGCATTACAACGCGCTTGGCTAGTCCGATCGTTTTTAAGGTTTTGATGGCCCACCAGGTCATGTCGATTTCCCACCATTGCCAACCGGCTTTTGCGACGTTTGGATGGGCATGGTGGTTGTTGTGCCAACCTTCGCCGTAGGTGAGGAGGGCTGCCCACCATAGATTACGAGAACCGTCTGCAACGTGAAAGGAGCGATAGCCAATGAGGTGAGTGGCTGAATTGATGAGCCAGGTGCTGTGCCAGAGCAGGACGGTTCGGAGGAATAAGCCGTAGATGACGAAAGACCAGCCGCCTAGGGCGTAGAGCAATAATCCTAGGGGAATTTGCAGCAGCAGGAAGGATTGATTTAGCCAACGGTAGTAGGGGTCGCGGGCGAGGTCGGGGGCGTAGGATTGGTAGCGTTGACGGTCAAAAAATTCGGGTCGATAGTAGAACAGCCAGAGCATGTGGCTCCACCAAAAGCCGCGCCGGGCGGAGTAGGGGTCTTTTTCTTCGTCTTCAGTGTGAAGATGATGGGCCCGGTGTCCGGCAACCCAGAAGATGGGGCCTCCTTGAAGGGCGAGGGCACCGATCGTGGCGATGATGTACTCCAGGAATTTGGGAACTTGGAAGCTGCGATGGGTGAGAAGGCGATGATAGCCCATGCAAATGCCGATGCTGCCTAGTAGCCAGTGCAGAATCAGGGTGACACCGATCGCCGACCAGGAAAAAGTCCAGAAGGCGAGGAGGGCGAGGACGTGAACGGTGGCGAAAAAAATAATGCTGACCCAATTGGGTTTCAGGGAATTGGGTTGTAGAGAATTGGGCTGCAAAAGCTGGCTGCCTGTTGAGGCAGTTTGAACCGAGTGAGATGGCATAAATCTTTCCTTTAAGGTAATTGAGTCACACAGGCAGCTTGCCTGCGATCGTTTCGATGCCAGACGTTTGATGTTCAAACGTTTAGGAATGCAAATTTAATAACCTGAAATTCTTGTGAGGTGGGCATCTTGCCTGCCCGGTCAAAAAAGCAGAACGGTGAACAGGTTATTTAATCTACGATCCTCAATGCCAGACAAATTAATGTCAGTCGGACTGTTACAGTAGAAGTATGCAAGTGTTACTTACATTGAAAGTCTAACAACAATCGCCTAAATATGCAAGTGTTACTTACATTTTGATTTTATGAGTCCTCAGCAAAATTCCACTCGCCAGCGTTTAATTCAGGCAGCCCTGCAACTCTTTGCCACTCAAGGAATCACTGAGACCACCACACGGCAGATTGCTGATTTGGCGGAGGTGAATGAAGTGACGCTGTTTCGGAAGTTTGGTAATAAACATAATTTGCTGTTAGCCACGATCGAGGATGCGGAAGTGTTTAATCGATTGGGGGAATCTCTGGGGCGGCAGGCGAATCATGCTGATGACTTAGCCGAGGCGTTGAGGGCGTATGCTGCAAACTGTTTGCACCTGCTAGACCAATCTCCAGAGTTCGTTCGATCGCTGATTGGGGAGGCAGGAAAATATCCGGCGGAGAGCCGTCAAGCGATCGGTCGGGGCATTCAGCAGGTGAACCAGGGAACGGCTCAGTATTTGGCGACGGTGTTGAATCATTCGGAGTCCAATGGGGAACAGCCAATTCCCATCTCGTCAACGACGATCGCCCGTTTGCTCAATACGCTGCTGCTGGGCTATGCCGTACTAGAACTCACCAGCGAATCGTCTCAGCTTTGGCGCGATCGTGATGAGTTTTTGCATGATTTAGTCAATTTGCTGCTGGGGAGGGCAATCTTTTCTCCGGAATCTTCAGAACCGTTTCAACACCGATCGCTCGGAGTCCTTGAGGATGAAAGGGTTCACCCTGCCCCTTCCGAAGTCATTACCGATTTGCCAGCTAGCTTAGTTCACCTGATTTTGCGCCGTGCCCGCAAGTTAGGATTGCAGGATTCTGCCTTGACCTATGTGCTGTTTGCATCAGGATTAAACCCGATGGAAATGGCTAGATTGCAGCGATCGCACCTGATCAGTGATGGAGAACAAAATCTGGTGCAGGTGAACCGAGGAACTGTTCGCCAGGTTCCCTTAAACCAGTGGATTCTGGGAAAACGCTATGGTTTTCGCAATCAGCATCCTCTGCGGCAATGGCTCAAAAGCCGTAAAGATGACCAATCTGCGCTGTTTCTCAATGATGCGGGGCATCCCATTTCAGAAGTCGAAATTCGGTTGCGGTGGCAGACGATCGCCAGTGAGTTTCTGACTGCCTCAGGACAACCGCCCGCGATCGAGCAAGCTCAGCAAACCTGGTGTGTGGAAATGTTGATGAGGGGAGTTTCAGCCGAAAATTTGAGTCTTTTAACGGGTTGGGAGATGGACAGGTTGCAACCTTATCTACAACGAGCGAAGGAAAAGGCAGCCCTGGAGCAGGTTCATCGTTTGGATCAAAAGCCTGGGAATCAGTCAGTTAGTAAGATAAGCAATTCAGAATAATTGTCCCATTCGCAGCCAAGATGCCCGCGCTACGGATTACTTCATTCGATCGCAGGCAAGATGCAAGTTAGGAATTTAATCCAGTCATGATGCCCATCCTTTGACTGAGGGGCACGATGCCCACCCCACAAGACAATTACCTAATTATTTTCTGAACTTCCATGTACAGACGTGAAATTTTACGTCTCTACCCCACTCCCTGTACGGGCGAATCGCGATTCGCCCCTACCCTTTACTCCCTACTCCCCAAC
>PVWD01000066.1 GCA_003003615.1 filamentous cyanobacterium CCP2
GTCATCATCCATTGCCTGCTGAAAGCGTTTCACTGCCTGGCTATCTTCAGGAATTCGCATAAATTCGGGGTTGCCAAAGGAACGGTCTTCGGTGTCCGTCCAGCCGAGTTGCTTGCCATACCTATAGCCAAACAGCAATCCTTCTTTCAGCGTTTCCCAGCTATTTTTGGCAGATTCGATCGCCTCATCGGTAAAGTCGATCGGTTTGCGGTAGTGGGCTTGGAGGACAAACAGGCGGAGAGCCATTGGAGCAGGGGCATTGGGCGCATCTAGCAGGGCCCGAATGGTGGTGAAGTTGCCTAAGGATTTAGACATCTTTTCGCCGCCAACGTTGACCATGCCGTTGTGCATCCAGTACCTTGCCAAGGGATGCCCTGTCACCGCTTCCGACTGGGCAATTTCATTTTCATGGTGTGGAAAGACCAGATCAGCCCCGCCCACATGAATATCGATCGTGTTGCCTAGCCGTGTATCCCCCTGGGACGTGCCAAAGGCTTCGCGCACCATTGCCGAGCATTCAATGTGCCATCCCGGACGACCCGCCCCCCAAGGAGATTCCCAGGCTGGCTCCCCTGGTTTTGCGGCTTTCCAGAGGGCAAAGTCAAACGGGTCTTTTTTCTTAGGAGCATCTGGATCAGCGTCTACCCGACCACTGGCTCCTGCCTGCATCTCGTCTAGCTTGCGCCCAGAGAGCTTGCCATACTCTGCAAAGTTTCGCACGGTATAGTACACATCTCCTTGCGAGGCATAGGCAAACCCCTTTTGCTCCAGTTCGTGAATCAGGCGTTTGATCCCATCCATTGTGAACGTGGCACGGGGATATTCATCCGCTTCCAGAATATTCAGCCGCGCCATGTCCTCAAAGTAGGATTGAGTGTAGCGATCGGCGACCTCCTGCATGGTGGAGCCTTCTTGCTTGGCCCGGTTCAGAATCTTGTCATCAATATCGGTAAAGTTCTGCACATAGCGCACCTCATAGCCACGCCACTGCAAATATCGCCGTACCGTATCCCAAACAATGTACGATCGCGCATGACCCAAGTGACAGTAGTCATAGACTGTCACACCGCAGCAGTACATCTTCACCTTTCCAGGCTCGATCGGCTCAAAGGCTTCTTTGCGACGGGTTAAGGTGTTGTAAAGCGTTAGGGGCATGGCACTTTGTCCACGGCTGTGAGTTTCATTATGAACATCATATAATCTAGCTCAACGGCTCATCACGGCTCATGAGTTCAGGATAGGTCGGATGGGCAACAGGAAGAGCTTTGACATCCGCTGTGGCAATATGCCCCACGTAAAAGGCTCCTGCCTCCATATCCAACGATTTAGCAGTCACATCACCTTCTAACCGGGCCGATCGGCTCAGCGTTAAGCGACCTTCAGCAATCACTTTTGCTTTAATTACGCCATGCACAATAATATTGTGTGCCCTCAATTCTGGCCCTTCAACTAATCCAGTTTGGGAAATCTCCATATCTCCCTGGACTTGCACAGTACCGTGAATCACTCCATCAACACGCAGATTGCCCTCTACATTTAAATCACCCCGAAACTCACTAGTTGCACTAAGGTAAGTCAATGAGTGAGCCTGATTGCGCCTGAACATGCTTAATTCTTAGTCCTTTGGTTAACGGTTGAGCGTTTTAACAATACGGCTGAGACGAGTTTAATCTAAGTATTTTTTGGGGTCTACTGCTTGCCCATTTTGGAATACTGTGTAGTGCAAATGTGGCCCACTGGAACGCCCCGTACTGCCAAGGGAACCAACAATTTGGTGGCGATCGAGCCATTCTCCTGGCTTAACTTTAATGTCTGATAAATGGGCATACAGCGTTTGGTGACCATATCCGTGATCGACAACAACATAATTGCCATAACCGGGTTCCCACTCGGCCTTGTCTACCACTCCGGGGGCTGTCACATGAATTGGAGCCCCATAGGCCGCCACAAAGTCCATTCCTTCATGAAACTCGTAACCCCAGCCAAAGGGGTTAGGACGCAATCCAAATCTTGAGGTGATTTCTGTATCTGCGGCAGAGAGCGGCATTCCCCTCGGTTTCGCTTCTTCTCGCAGAATAATTTTTTCCAGGGCAGGCTCTACTTCTCCTTCCAGTTCCCGCAGTAGGGCAGGCAGCTTGGAGCGGGCAATTTGCAACAGTTCTTCTGCGGCTACTACACCAACCCCTCCCCTAGAGTTTGGCACCCTAGGAGGTTGCGGCTGGGTTCTGCCAAACCATTCAACCCCATTCTCCCCGCGATAGTCGAAATCCTCGCTGCTGGGTTCATCTAAATCGCGATCGAGAAGGCTGTCTGCATCAAGGCTGTCTGCATCAATTACATTGTCACCTTCGTCAAACCCACCTTCATCAAACTCACTTTCATTAAACCCACCTTCATCAAATTCACTCTCCGCCATGCCTGCCCGTTCCTGAAGTGTCATAATCGTACTTTCCAGGGATTCTAGCTGCTCCAGGATATCAGCCGCCTCTTCCGTGAGTTCAAGGTTCCTGCGGTTTAGCTGAGTGTTTCGATGAACGAAGGAGAACGCTAGCCCAATCATCGCGATCGTGGGTAAGCCAATGGCTAAGGTAATAGCGATCGGGCGAAACGCCATTACGATCGGCTTTCGTCCTTCACGGGCTATCCAAACGGTGTAATGCTTAGATACGTGACGCTTCAGGCTTTGTCTTCGCATCGTGCGCCGATTTGTCTTCATGCGCTAATTTTGGTGATCCCTATTATTCTTTCTATCGCTACATCCTACGGGGCCAGATCTGAAACACTAACAAAACAAAGCGATCCCCGTTACAGGGATCGCTTGTGAGTTTACTGAATTAGGAGTCCTTAATGCAAGACCCCCTAACTCATTCAGCTTTAACCGTTAATGGACGGAGCTGTAAATGCAACCGGAGTTGCTTCACCCGCAGAAGCCAGGTCAAGTGGGAAGTTATGAGCGTTGCGCTCGTGCATCACTTCCATCCCCAGGTTGGCGCGGTTAAGAACATCTGCCCAAGTGTTAACGACGCGGCCTTGGCTGTCTAACACAGACTGGTTGAAGTTAAACCCGTTCAGGTTAAACGCCATCGTGCTGATGCCTAGAGCCGTGAACCAGATACAAACAACCGGCCATGCACCCAAGAAGAAGTGCAAGGAACGAGAGTTGTTGAAGCTGGCGTATTGGAAGATTAACCGACCAAAGTAGCCGTGAGCAGCCACAATGTTGTAGGTTTCTTCTTCTTGACCAAACTTGTAGCCATAGTTCTGGGATTCGTTCTCAGTGGTTTCCCGTACCAGAGAAGAGGTAACGAGAGAGCCGTGCATGGCACTGAACAGCGAACCGCCAAACACCCCAGCCACACCTAACATGTGGAACGGGTGCATCAGAATGTTGTGCTCGGCCTGGAACACAAACATGAAGTTGAAGGTTCCAGAAATGCCCAGAGGCATCCCATCGGAGAAGGAACCTTGTCCGATCGGGTAGATCAGGAATACAGAGGTGGCTGCTGCCAAAGGAGCGGAGTAAGCCACGCAGATCCAGGGACGCATCCCTAGGCGGTAGCTCAGTTCCCACTGGCGACCCATGTAGGCGAAGATGCCAATCAAGAAGTGGAATACAACAAGCTGGTAGGGGCCACCGTTGTAGAGCCACTCATCAAGAGAAGCGGCTTCCCAGATGGGGTAGAAGTGCAGTCCGATCGCGTTGGAAGACGGAACAACGGCACCAGAAATAATGTTGTTACCGTAGATCAACGAACCCGCCACAGGCTCACGAATCCCGTCAATATCAACGGGAGGAGCTGCAACAAAGGCGATGATGTAGCAGATGGTTGCAGTTAGCAAACAAGGAATCATTAACACACCAAACCAGCCAATATAAAGGCGGTTATTGGTGCTAGTAATCCAGTTGCAAAACCGCTCCCACAGACTTGCGCTTTCGCGACGCTGAAAGGTAGTGGTCATAATGATTGCTTTCGTTACAAAACGATGGATTTGAATTGAGATATATGTAGCAAGTTAAGGCTCGCTAGGCATAACTATAGAAGGATTTCCTGATTTTTCCAATCAATTAGTGACATATTGTGATTTTGTTTAATGAAATTTTGTAAACAGTTTTTTGATGAAAAAATTAAATTAGGTCGATCGATGTTTCAATTTAATACTTCAAGCTTTAAGGCTGTTCTATTCGTGACTTGACGTGACTTTTACAATTATTGTTGAATCTCCTTTTTCGTTACTCATTTGCGCTATGAGAATTTAGAAAAATTAATATTTTGAACGAATTTTGTGATTGGCAGCGCGATCGAATGCCCTTTTTGATACAGAATCTTGTTTAACTTTACGAAAGTTAATTAGTAGATGAATATTTTTAGTTTTGTAACATTGAGCTAGTTTGTAGTGCTGGCGTTTTACCTGTCCGTTGAAGGGGCAACCAAGATGCCCATCCCGCAAGCAAGTTGACCCATTATCTTCTTAAAATTCATCTTAAAATCCCATCAAATTGTCCCTACCGGAACTCCCCGATTCAATTCTTAATTTTCATCATTACTGCATGGCCGGAGCGAATGGCTAGAGTCCTCTTTGTTCATGAAGTTAAATCATTTCTTCTCATCTAACGTTCATAATTTTGGCCTTTAATGTGAAAGATTGAGTCAGGTTGAGCCAGTGCAACGGTAATGAAGAAATCTCTGATTCAGCTTTTGCTTGCGAGTTTCGTATTAGCGATCGTCGTTTTTCGTACTGTCTTTCCCCTAGACACGGCCCAACCTCAAGTCACTGCTTCCACAGAAATCCGGGGCGTTTGGCTCACCAATGTTGCAAGTGCGGTGCTGTTTGTTCCCTGGGGGGTGCATCGGGCATTAGACCAGTTGGCCCACCTTAACTTCAACACAGTTTATCCAGTGGTTTGGAATCGGGGATATACGCTCTATCCCAGCGATGTGGCTCAGAAGGCATTTAGTCGATCGCAAGATCCGTTTTTGTCGGCATGGCGGATGGGGCGAGATGTGCTGGCAGAACTTGCTTTTCAGGGCAAACAGCATCACCTGAGAATCATTCCCTGGTTTGAGTATGGATTTATTGCACCGCTTCATTCTGAGTTGGCGCGTCAGCATCCAGATTGGTTGACCCAGCAGCAAAGTGGTGAACCGTTGATGAGCCAGGCTGAAACGACCGATTTACCCCAGCACTCTGCCTGGTTGAATCCTTTTCACCCTGAGGTGCAGCAGTTTTTTATTGACATGGTGATTGAAGTGGTGACTCGTTATGATGTGGCAGGCATTCAGCTTGATGATCACTTTGGCTTGCCCGCTTCGTTTGGCTATGACCCTTACACCGTTCATCTATATCAAACCGAGCATCAGGGCAGAAATCCCCCTGCGGATTTGGGTGATCCGGAATGGATACGTTGGCGTGCTGACAAGTTAACCGCTTTCGTGGGGCAGCTTTTTAAGTCCATCAAAGCCACTAAACCGGACTGCATCCTCAGCCTGTCGCCCAACTCCCAAGCTTTTTCCTACCGCAACTATCTCCAAGATTGGCAAACCTGGGTTGAGCGCGGTTGGGTGGAAGAGTTGGTGTTGCAGGTGTACCGCACAGATCCAGATAGCTTCCAGACAGAACTGAACCAGCCAGCCGTACAGTTTGCCCAACAATCGATTCCGGTGGCGATCGGCATTTACACTGGGTCACTCCGTCAGCCCACTTCCTTTCAGCAAATCCAAGAGCAAGTGGAACGAGTCCGATCGAATGGCTTTGCAGGTGTTTCGTTTTTTTACTGGGAAAGTCTTTGGGGTTATCTTGCTCCTGAATCTCCGAGGGAACGCCGCACCTATTTCCAGTCTTTGTTCACCGCTCCCCAAATCTAAAATCCAAACTCCACAATCTAAAATGACCTTCGATCGCGCATCTTCCCCCCGCTCTGCTGGCTTTGGCTTCTGGCTGCAATGGATTGGACTCACCTTGCTTGGATTTTTGTTCACCCTGTACTGGGTTGAAATTGGATTTAAACCAGACATTGATCCCTGGCATGCTGCTTTAGGTGGAGGCATTGTAGGAACGCTTCAGTTTCTTGCCTTGCGGTCACGAGTGCCCCACGCTTGGCAATGGATGATTTTTAGCCTACTGGGATGGGGACTATTGGCAATAACCAAAATTGGAGCGATCGGCTGGGTTGCCCCTCGGACAGCGTTTTTATGGGTACGGATATCCTATGGGCTGCCGTTGGGGTTACAGGCGGGCTTGGTGTTGGGGGCGTTGCAGTGGGTGGCGTTGCGCTCGAAAGGGCCGGGTGCCTTGTGGTGGGTGGCTGTTAGCGGGGTGAGTTGGGCGATCGGCTTGCCCTACGGCTGGGTCATTGGGGGAATTCTGCGGGCAAAAACGGGGGTATTTTTGGCGGAAGTGGTGGGCTTGGCGATCGGTTGGTCAATGGTGGCAACGATTACCGCTTCGGCATTGGTGAAGATTTTGAATGCGGGCGATCGAATTCGGTTGGCAAATGGTCAGGTTAATATCATCCGGTAAATATTTCTGATCTCGACGATTTGAGGTGGATGGTGAATGCCGATCGAGAAGGAAGTTAGGATGTAGGAGCAAATTCCTGTCTCCATTTGCACCCATGCAAACCCAGTTACATTCATCTGAACCTTCCACTTCCTCTGCATTTGCCAACACTCTACGCCATCGCCGCCAGCAACTGGCCAAGCAAGTTCATTACCCAGTCATTCTGTGGTCTGGTGGTAGCCATTCCCGGAATTTTCCCGCTAATACCTACCCGTTTCGTGCGAGCAGCCATTTCCTTTACTTTGCGGGGCTTCCCCTGCTGAATGCAGCGATTCGGCTGGAGGCGGGTCGGCTAGAGCTATTTATGGATGACCCCACGCCTGCTAGCATTTTGTGGCATGGAGAGTCTCCCAGTCGATCGCAAATTGCCGAGACGATCGGGGCAGATGCTGATTATCCTTTCTATCGCCTCAAGGCTTTGACTGAGAATGCCGCAACGATTCCAGTCCAGGACGCTGATACTCGCCTCCAGCAGTCCCAATTCCTCAACCGGATGATTACGCCTGCTCATAACCTGCAAGGGGATGATTTAAATCTGGCAAAGGCGATCGTGCGGTTGCGCCTAGCCCAGGATGAGGCCGCAGTGGCAGAGATCCGCAAGGCGGCATCAGTGACGGTAAAAGCCCATACAGCCGGAATGAAAGCCACTCGCACTGCCAAAACAGAAGCGGAAATTCGGGCGGCAATGGAGCAGGTGATCCTGGCGCATAACATGACCTGCGCTTACAGCAGCATTGTGACGGTTCACGGAGAGGTTTTGCACAACGATCGCTACCCTAATGTTCTGCAAGCAGGCGATTTGCTTTTAGCCGATGTGGGGGCAGAAGCGGAGTCGGGCTGGGCCTCAGATGTGACGCGGACTTGGCCGGTGTCTGGGACATTTTCTCCCACTCAGCGAGATGTTTATGAAGTGGTCAAGGCTGCCCATGATGTGTGTATTGAAAAAGCACGACCAGGGGTGGAATACAAAGATCTACACCTGATGGCGGCAACCATCATTGCGGCAGGGTTGGTTGATCTGGGAATTTTGCGAGGTCGGGCGGAAGACCTGGTGGAAATGGATGCCCACGCGCTGTTTTTTCCGCATGGAATTGGGCATCTTTTGGGTTTAGATGTTCATGATATGGAAGATTTGGGCGATTTAGCGGGTTATGAAGCGGGACGTAGCCGCAGCGATCGGTTTGGGTTGGGCTATTTGCGCCTCGATCGACCTTTGGCTCCGGGGATGGTTGTGACGATTGAGCCAGGATTTTATCAAGTTCCAGCCCTTTTGCACCATCCCGATCGTCGCTCAAAATATCAGGAAGTGGTCAACTGGGAACGGTTAGCAGCCTTTGGGGATGTACGCGGCATCCGGGTTGAAGATGATATTTTGATTACGACGAGCAAACCTGAAATTTTGACATCTGCGCTGCCCACCGAAATTGAGGCGATCGAAGCATTGGTGTAGGGATGATTAAACCTCACCCTTTGGGTAGGCTTAAGATTAAATGACCTCTTTGCCTCAGCACTTCAGGGCGTTCCTAACTGGCACCTTTACAGGCACTTGGCGCATTTAGGTGATGTTCATCCGCTTCATCGGGTTGTTCTCATGGAAGAAACTGCTGAAATCGCCAAAGCGAATATATTAGTTGTGGATGACACGTTGGCAAATGTGCAGTTGCTCAGTCGAATGCTGGCTGAGGACGGCTATAAAGTCCGCAAAGTTTTAGATGGGCAAATGGCGTTAATGGGTATCCAAACGGCCCCGCCAGATTTAATTTTGCTGGATGTCAACATGCCAGATATGAACGGTTATGAAGTGTGTGAGCAGCTTAAAGCCAACGAAGCAACCCAAGACATTCCAATTATTTTTATTAGTGCCCTGGACGAAGTTTCTGAAAAGGTAAAAGCCTTTGCGGTCGGTGGTGTTGACTATATTACGAAACCGTTTCAGGTGGCGGAAGTATTGGCACGAGTTGAACATCAGCTAATGCTAAGAGATTTACAGCAGCAACTCCGAGAACAGAACGTCTTGTTACAGCAAAAAATCGATGAGCATGAACGCACTTTACATGAACTGGAACAAGCTAAAATTGCCCTGCAACAAGCCAATGCAGAACTACAACGTTTGGCGATCGTAGACGACTTAACCCAAGTGGCAAACCGTCGGCACTTTTACAATTACCTCACCCAAGAATGGCAGCGATCGATGCGAGAACAAGCGAATTTATCGTTGCTATTGTGCGATGTGGATCACTTCAAAGACTATAACGATGCCTACGGACACCAAGCAGGCGATCGGTGCCTTCAGCAGGTTGCTCAAGCGATTCAGTCTGCAATTCATCGCCCTTCCGATTTAGTTGCACGCTATGGCGGAGAAGAGTTTGCGGTGATTCTACCGTCTACTGAGATGGAAGGGGCAGCCCATATTGCTCAACATATCCAAACGACGCTGCGACAGATGCAATTGGTTCATCCTAAATCTTCTGTCAGTGCCTTTGTCACCCTCAGCGTTGGAATTGCCAGTTTCGTGCCTCACCCCACTCAATCGCCTGATCAAATCGTTGCGATTGCCGATCAAGCCCTTTACGCTGCTAAAGAAAAGGGGCGAGATTGCATTGTTCTGAAAACTCATTAATATCATTCATTAACATCACTCATTAACATCACCGATTGACATCGCTTATTAACATCAATGCGGCTTTAAAGGGGGTCAACTACCAATGCCAAATCAACCGATTATGCCAGATGATTCCGTTTCCCCTAATCAGCCTGCCGCACCAAATGAACTGATTACGCACGAAGCCTTTCAAGCTCTCCGGCAGGAGCTAAACACATTGCTTCAGCGTGTAGCTCAACTGGAGCAAACAGAGTCGGAGTTGGTTCAGGTGGCTCGGCAAAAAACGCTGTTTGGTGTGGTTAGCAAAATTCGTGAATCCCTGGATATTGATACGATTTTTCGGGCAACTGCAACGGAAATTCGGCAACTGCTAAGAGCCGATCGTGTTGGTATTTTTCGGTTTGATCCTGCTTCAGGTTACAAGCAAGGCGAATTTATTGCAGAAGATGCTTTGTCGGAGTTTTCTTCTGTGCTAAAGGTCAAAATTAGCGATCGGTGTTTTGGTGATAATCATGCTATTTACTATCAGCGTGGGCGGGTTTGGGCAACTAACGATATTTATGCTGCCAACTTGCTCAACTGTCATATCGAGACTTTGGAACGGTTTCAAGTTAGGGCAAATCTAGTCGTCCCGCTTTTGCAAGGAGGCAATTTATGGGGATTGCTTTGTATTCACCAATGTTCGAGTCCACGCCAGTGGCAGGGGTCAGAAATTGAATTTGTAACTCAGATTGCAGTTCACCTGGGAATTGCGCTTCAGCAAGCTGAACTCCTCGCTAGGGCAGAACGTCGATCGTCTGAGCTACAAACAACGCTGGAAGCCCAACTGCGACAACGAGCAGAAGAACTTTCCCTGGAAGCAGAACGGGAACGGGCAGTGAACCGAATTATCGATCGGATTCGCCAAACGTTGGATATTGAAACGATCTTCAATGCCACTACGCAGGAGGTTCGCAACATTCTTCACTGCGATCGGGTGGTTGTCTATCAGTTCTCGTCAGAAGGCCATAGCCGCTCTGTTGCAGAATCCGTGATAGACGCAGAAATTGCTCCACTGCAAGAGTCGATCGGCGATATTTGGTTAGATCTATTTCCAACACCGCAACAGGATATTATTGTTGTCGAAGACATTCACTATGTTGTGCTTCCGCCTGAGCAAAGCAAAATTCTAGAACAGTCCAATATTCTAGCCTATGTTGTGATTCCAGTGTTTGTCGGAGAACGACTTTGGGGATTGCTGGCAGCGTACCAAACAACATTCCGACGCTGGGAACCAGGGGAAGTAAGCTTGCTTTCTCAAATTGCTAGCCAATTGGGTGTTGCCCTCCAGCAGGCAGAGTCCATCAAGGAACTGAGAATTCGATCGGAGCAGTTATCTAGAGCGGTAGAACGGGAAAGAGCCGTAGCAACCATTATTGACAAAATTCGTCGATCGCTTGATATTAATACGATTTTTCAGACGGCGACTCAAGAAGTTCGATCGTTGCTAAAGGCCGATCGGGTTTGTATTTATCGATTCAATCATGACTGGAGCGGCGAGTTTGTGGTGGAGTCGGTTGCTGAAGGATGGCGATCGCTTTTGCAGGTACAGCAAGACGTTCCGAGACTCCGCGAGAATATTAGTGCCTGTAGCGTCCAAAGTTTATCAAATCCTGAAGTCATTGATACCTATTTGCAAGACAGTGAAGGGGGAAGCTTTGTCAGAGGGCAAACCTTTCGCGTGTGTAACAACATTGCTGAAGCCAATTTTTCTGATTGTTATTTACAACTGTTGTCACTATGCCAAGCCCAAGCCTACGCCATCATTGCCATCTATCATGGACAACGGCTGTGGGGCTTACTCGCCGCCTACCAAAATTCCCATCCGCGTCAGTGGCACGACAGCGATATTAACTTTTTGCTGCAAATCAGTGATCACCTTGGGGTTGCCATCCAGCAGGCGGAACTACTAGGACAAGCACAACAGCGATCGAGCGTGCTGCAAAGTCGTTTGGAGGCTCAACTGCGACAACGGGCAGAAGAATTGTCCCTGGAAGCGGAACGGGAACGGACGATCGCCCAAGTGATTGAAAAAATTCGGCAAACGCTGGATATTGAGACGATCTTCCAAACAACGGCAACGGAAGTCCGGCAGTTGCTCAATGCCGATCGGGTGGCGATGTTTCGGTTTCAGCCCGAATCAGATTACAGCATTGGTGAGATTGTCGCGGAGGCCGTTTTGCCAGGGTTTAATGCGGCTTTGGGGGCATCGGTGGATGATCACTGCTTTGGAGCGCGCTATGCTGAAACCTACCAACAACGACGGGTTTTTGCGATTGATAATGTCCAAACTGCAAATTTGGAAGACTGCTACCTGAAAACCCTCTCACGATTCCAGGTCAAAGCCAATTTAGTTGCCCCCCTTTTGAAGGGTGATTCTCTGTGGGGGTTGTTGTGTATTCATCAATGTTCGGTGCCGCGTCATTGGCAGGAAAAAGAAATTGAGTTTGTCACCCATATTGCTAGCCAACTTGGTGTTGGTTTACAGCAGGCAGACCTCTTAGCACACGCCCGTCAACAGTCGGCTGAACTGAAAGCAGCCAAAGAAGTTGCAGATGCAGCAAACCGCGCTAAAAGCGACTTTTTGGCCAAAATTAGTCATGAATTGCGAACACCGCTCAACGCTATTCTAGGATTTACCCAGCTCCTAATTAACGATGCCTCACTGAAACGGGAACAGCGAGATTATATCGAAATCATTAACCGTAGCGGCGAACACCTTTTGACGTTGATCAACGATGTTTTGGAGATGTCAAAAATTGAAGCGGGACGAGCTACGCTGAATGAAACGAGCGTTGATCTTTACCGACTGCTGGACAGCCTTGAAGATATGCTGCGTCTCAAAGCGCGATCGAAGGAACTCAGGCTGTTGTTTGATCGGGCGGCCGATGTCCCTCCCTATATCTATGCTGACGAGAGTAAACTGCGGCAGGTATTAATCAACCTTCTGGGAAATGCCATCAAATTTACGCAACGAGGGCAAGTTATTCTACGGGTTAGGCAGGAAGCAGGAATAGGGCAGGATATGGCGGGAACAGCCCAAGAAGCAAGGGGTAGAAGCCAAGATGCAAAATCTCTGCTCCAATTCCCACTGCCCCGTCTATGGTTTGAGGTGGAAGACACCGGCCCAGGCATTGCCGATCGCGAGTTAGAACGGTTATTTGAAGCATTTGTGCAGGCAGAATCTGGACGACGATCGCAGGAGGGGACGGGTTTAGGGTTGCCCATCAGCCGACAGTTTGTGCGGTTAATGGGAGGAGAAATTACTGTAACGAGCGCAGTTGGACAAGGATCAACGTTTCGTTTCAGCATTCCTCTACGCAATGTGGAATGGACCCTGCTTCCGGCTCAACAGTCCAGACGACGAGTGATTGGGCTAGCTCCGGATCAGCCCAGTTATCGAATCTTGGTGGTTGAAGACAAGCTAGAGAACCGTCAACTTTTGGTCAAACTCTTAACTGATGCTGGTTTCTTGGTACAGGAAGCAACGGATGGACAAAGCGCGATCGTCACTTGGGAAACCTGGCAACCTCACCTGATTTGGATGGATATTCAAATGCCCATTATGGATGGACGGGAAGCAACTCAGCACATTCGCCAACGCGAACAACGTGCTTTACACATGCATAATCACGACCTGGTTAACGCGGTCAATCCCCCTTCACACTGCATCATCATTGCCCTCACTGCCCACGCCTTTGAAGAAAGCCGAGAACAAGTCCTAGAAGCTGGATGCAATGATTGTGTGACTAAGCCCTTTCAGGAAGACATCCTGTTTGCCAGAATGGAGCAGCATCTTGGTGTGAAATACATTTATGAACCGTCAGATGAACAGCTAGCTGAATCGAATTTTGCAATCGCAAACTCTAATATGGATGCAGTCATCACGCAGCTTACTTCCATGCCTTCAGACTGGCTCAGCCTTTTATATCAGGCGGCAACTCAGGTTGATGATGAACTGATTTTGCAACTAATCGATCACATTCCTGATCCTCGCTCCGAGTTGGCGATCGTCCTAACTCACTGGGCAAGCCATCTACGTTTTGACAAGATCATCGAACTGGTTGAACAACAAAATTTTTGACCGGGCGGACAAGATGCCCACCCCACAAGAACTTCAGGTGATTAAATTTGTATTCCTTCCGAAATCCATTATCCCTCCTCCAAACTTATCCGTTTATTGGACTCGATCGCCTCAACCATCCTCACCTCACCATCCGTTGCCATGATTATTCCGCTGGTTCTGCTGGCTCTGTTGAATCGGGTGTGGGGGATGGAGATTCTGGTGTAGGTTCAGAGGGTTCGATCGCCACTGGCTGTTTCCATTCCTCATAGGGGCGGCCCACTGCGTTTTCAAAATTGGGGGAAACCAAGTGTACGGTTAGCTCTTCAGCTTCATCTAAAGAGTCAGGTGGGTCAGTCAAAGCATAGAGCGAAGTCCGGTTAAAATCATAGCTGCCCAGCACCAATTCATGGGTTGTTTCGTCATTCAGCGTTACTAAAACCGTTGCCAATGGCTCATTTAACCCAAAATCGGCTCTGTCTTCAGCAGGGATTGTAACCGAGCGGCTACTGCGGGCCGTTGCCATTTGGTCGAGCAAAAACGCGATCGAAGCATCGCTGGCGGGGGTTGTTTCTGGTGTCACCATTTGCCAACCTTCCTCTGTACGTTCAAACTCAAATAAATCAGCCTGAGTTTCCAGCCTTAACGACTGCACCTCACTTTCAATAAATGCAAACAGTTCTTGTGATTCGTCCGTTGAGGTCTGTTCTGATCTTGGCTCTGTTGTTTGCACCGTCAGCAGGGTAATGCCCCCCAGCAATATTGCTACCACTACTAAACCGATCGTTGTAGGCTTAACCTTCATTGGGATTCTAGATTAGGAATTGTGAATGATAAATTTTGGGCTTTTCGTTATCTTCTGCGCCACCAAACAAACGCTGCTGCCAAAACGCCTGCCAGAGGAAGAATAGCGATCGCCAGCAAAGCCGCTGAAAGTTGCTGAACCGGGGTCATCAAAATCCGCCGGTTGGTCATTTCTCTGGGGCGAATGGACAACAGTTCATCGTCTTGTTGACTGAGCCAACTCACCGAATTCAAAAACACATCACCATTCAACTGTTGCTCAAGCAAACCGTTTCCAGCAAAGCCAGCATTTCCAATCACCACTAACCGCGCCTGAGGCGTTGATTCCAGTGCTTCATTCTCAGCGTCTTCCTCAGCTTCGGGGCTTTCTTCCTCTTCAGGACTTTCTTCCGCTACCGGGCTTTCCTCAGTTGCAGGAGTTTCTTCAGTTACTGGGCTTTCTTCAGTTACTGGGCTTTCTTCAGTTACTGGGCTTTCCTCAGCTACCGGAGTTTCTTCAGTCGCAGGGCTTTCTTCCGCCACAGGAGTCTCTCCCTCAGCTTCGGGAGTTTCTCCTTCCGCCACAGGGCTTTCTTCAGCCTCAGGAGTTTCTTCCTCAGCCGCCGCTTCCGGTAAATTCCGGCTTAGAGCCAATCCCAGATTAAAAGGCCCGCGTGGATCGGTTTCTGGATCAAATTCCAGTTCGCCAGACTCGCCGAGCCGATGGGCTTCCGTTCGATCGCTGGTTACAAGTAGCTGTACCGCTTCCACATCGGGAATGTCTGCCGTTTCTAGGGGCCGTGCCAGCGGGTAAAAAGAAATGCCATTACCAAAACCGCGTGTGATCGGATGATCACCATATTGATTGACGATCGTTACCCCTAATCCCAGTCCTGAAGCCTGACCTGCCGGGTCAATCACAATTCGATCGTTTAACCGCACACCCCACTCTTGTAATAAAGGATTCAAGCCAAAGTCAATTTGTGGGTTGTTGGGTTCCGTTTGAGGGTCGATCAGCAGAAACAGTCCACCCCCCCTTTGCAAAAACGATCGCAGTGCATTCACTTCGGCTTCCAGCAAGGGTTGTTGGGGGCCTGCCACCACCAAGACTCCTGCATCTTCTGGCACAGACGGATTTTCGATCAGGTTTAACGGCAGAATGTTATAGCCCTCTTCGCTTAGGCTTGCCTGCACCTGAGCATAGCCCCCCTGCCCTTCGGCCAATTGCCGCTCTCCGTGCCCCTGAAGGAAATAAACGCTTTGCTCTCCAATGTTGTTAATTTGGGCCAAACCGTTGGTCAGCCGTCGTTCAGAGATGCGCTCTTGAGCGTTGATGGTTTGAATAAACCGCCGCGTATTGCCAGATTCTAAATAAACTTCTCCGAAGGTTTGCACCCCAAACTGTTGAGCCACACCGGGTTGAGCCTGCGGGTCAATATACTCATAGCTAAACTGCTCACTTTCTCGTCGATAGTTTTCCAAAAGCTGCCGATCGATCGGGTCAGGAGATTGGGCAAAAATAACGGCTCTGACGGGTTGTTCAAGTTGCTGGGCGGCAAGCTGGGATTGAGGAGCCAAGGTAAAAATTTGGTTTTCAGTCAGGTCAATCCGAGCGGCATAACGGGTCGCCAAAAAGTTGATCAATCCCAGAATCACCAACATGGCCAGCGTCGCAATGATGGCATTGGTTCCTTCCTGGGTCGATCGTCTTCCCCAAAAGCCCCGTTGCGTTGCACCCTGCAATCCTAACCACACTAAACCAAGCATTGCCCCCGCAGTCACCAACCCAACTGGAACCCCTGTCCAGCCTGCGATCGAGCCAGCCGTCAGACCCATTACGATGAGGATCGGGCTAAGCAGGAAAAGATAGTTGGCGTTCCAGTTGAAGATTTTGAGCTTCTTTGTCATGGGAAAAATCGTTTAAGAACGTTGGAACCGTAATGCCTCGATCGATTGGGCTGTGAGGAATACGCCCAGCACAATGTAGCTAATGAAGAGAACCAAGCTGCTCACATCAAGAATGCCTTGAATCAGGTTATTGTAGTTGCGAATCAGGGATAGATGGGTAATGGCATCGCCCACTGGCCCCCCAATGCTGGTGGCAACCAGGTCAATCACCCACAGCAGCAAAATCAGGGCAAAGGTGAGAATAGCCGCCAGAATGGTGCTGTCTGTTAGTGAGGAAATAAACATTCCCAAAGACAAGATCGCGGCTGCCATCAAAATTAGCCCAACATGCCCAATCACCATCACGCCCAACCGAATGGGTGGATCAGCCGCACCCAGAGCAATACTTTCATAGATCAGCAGGGGCAGCACCATCGACACAAAAAAGGTGACAACGCCCAGCAGTTTACCTAAAGCCACGACCCAGTTTGTAATCGGAGAAGTTGCCAACAGTTCCAGGGTGCCGCGTTTGCGTTCCTCGGAATATAGCCCCATCGACAGCATAGGCAAAACAAACAGCGATAAAGAACCCAGAACCCCTAAAAAGAAGTTAAGAAACTGATACGCCACATCAATGGGAGGAGTCGTGATGCCCAACTGATCGCGTAGAGCCGCCTGGGCAATGAGTCCTTGCTGACCGTCCAGCAAAATTGCCATAAAGAAAAAGCCGCTCAGCAGCCAGAACACACCCGCAATGAGATAGGCAAACGGCGATGCAAAATAGCTTTGGAGTTCTCGACGGTAAATGGCCATAATGTTGGCGAAAATTGTTCCCATTAAGCGACTTCTCCTGGTTCACTGGATTGAGCATCAGCAGGTGAGGCTGGGTAGTTATTGTTTATGTCTTGCGTGTCCTGGCTCGTTTCAACGCTATCCTCCGATCGCAGTTCATCGGAGTCTTGTGAGTTTTCTTCACTGCTATCGGCAATTTTCTCCTCAGTCGTCAAGTCTAAGAACACATCTTCCAGACTGGCTTGCAGTCGCCGCATTTCATAAAGTCCCAAACCAGAGCCAACCACGATCGCCGCAATCTGACGACCCGGATCAAACCCTGACTGGGTTGTAACCCGCAACCGATGACGACGCTGGACAACCGCTTGACTGGACATGACTTCAACCGTCTGAACGCCCACCAGTTCCTGAAGCCGTTTCTGAAGTCCTGCAATATTTCCTTCAATTTCAAGTTCATATCCAGAACCTTCTGCAATCTGTGCCAAAAGCTGTTCTGGGGTGTTAGTTGCAACAATTTTGCCTCGGTTGATAATTGCAACTCGGCTACAGGTCATGCTGACCTCTGGCAGGATGTGCGTAGACAAAATGATGGTGTGATCTCCAGCCAAACTTTTGATTAAGTTTCGTACATCAATAATTTGGCGCGGATCAAGCCCGACGGTGGGTTCGTCCAAAATAATAGCGGGTGGGTCATGGACGATCGCCTGGGCAATGCCGACCCGTTGCCGAAACCCCTTCGACAGTTTGCGGATTAACACATTTCGCTTGCTGATTAAATTACAGCGAGTCATCGCCGATTCCACACGGCTGGGCCGATCGCCTGCTGCCATGCCCTTAATACGACCAACAAAGTGTAGAAAGCCTTCCACCGTCATATCAGGGTAAAGGGGCGGCGTTTCAGGCAGATAGCCAATCTGCTTCCGAACCGTCATGGAATGCTCGTGGACATCAAACTCAGCAATTCGGGCGGTGCCGCTTGTGGCCGGAAGATATCCCGTCAAAATCCGCATCGTTGTGGTTTTTCCGGCTCCATTTGGCCCCAAAAAGCCCAAAATTTCCCCCTTCTCCACTGAAAAGGTGACATCTTCGATCGCAGGGGTCGTACCGTAGATTTTGCTTAGGTGTTCGGCTTCAATCATGGGAATTGGAAGTGGGGAGTGGGGAGTAGGGAATCAAGAGCATTACTCAGTCTACCTACTCACTTGGTCGATTCACTGTTTATGTAAGTTACATACATCAGGGTCAATCGCCTATCGTAGACAATCGCAGTGCATTGTAACTAAAACAACAACGATCGTGCAGGTTGTTTCAAATTTGCGAATTGACTCAGTGGGTCAGATGCCCATCCCACAAGCTTCACAAGCTCTGCTTACTTCCCATTGGCTGTACAGACGTGAAATTTCGCGTCTCTACTCCCCAAACTCCTCAACTGAGCCTCCTAAGTTCTCCACGATCGCCGTTGTATTTGCGACCATCATCCTTACATAAGTCTCACCATCACTTCCCGGAGCACCGATCGAGTCAGAATAAAGCTCCTGGGAAGCCAGTTCCACGCCAGCCTCCTCAGCAACGGTGCGAATCAGTTGGGGGTTGATCGTCGTTTCGGCAAAAATGGCGGGGACACCAAATCCGCGAATCGTTTCGACTAATTGCTGAATGGTTTGGGCACTGGGCTGTTCTTCCGTGCTAATGCCAATCAGCGTTCCGGCAACGGTTAGCCCGTAGGCATTGGCATAGTACTGAAAGGCATCGTGCGTTGTGACAAGCTGGCGTTGGTTGGGGGGAATGGTGTCAATTTGTTGCTGAATCCAAACGTGAAGCTGTTCGAGTTCGGCAATTAGCTGGTCGGCGTTTGCGGTGAAGGTTGCCTGCTCATTGGGCGAAAGGCTACTCAATTCATCGCGGATGGTTTGTACCATGACGATCGCATTTTCCACATCTCCCCAAACGTGCGGATCGGGAACCGTCTGCCCCTCTTGCTCCAGTTGCAACGGCGGGACGACTTCTCCCACTGCCATCTGTCGTGCATTTGGAGCAGAGGCATTCATCATCCGAATCAGCCCTGGCTCCAGGTTATAGCCGTTATAAAACACCAGATCCGCTTCCTCAAAGGCGCGACTGTCTGCCGGAACAGGTTCATAAATGTGCGGGTCTTCGCCAGGGCTGAGAATCCCCACTAAATCAATCTCTTCACCGCCAACCTGGGCTGTCCAGTCCGTCAAAATAGTGCTGGTGGTGACAACGTTGGGTCTATCTTCATTGGGAAAGGGGGAGCCACCAGTCGGTTGCTCACATCCAGCCAGGTATACTCCCACAACGGCTACAGTTGCAACCAAAGAGCGACGACGCTTGAGGGCAGACAAGCCACAGTAGAGGTAGCTGCTCACAGCTTTGATAAAGAAATTCATGTTTTTACTCACCTTAGCGGTTTACGATCCTTTCATATTCATTTCATAATTTGTGCTAGCATTTTTTCATAATCTTTTCATTTTTGTCATCTAATTGGGAAACGCGCCATGAACCCTCTGGCTTTTCTCCATCAACCCATCGACTCATCTGTGTCGCCCTCGTTTCGTTCCTCTGGCGAATCGATCGCCCTTCATCGTGTTAATGGCTCCATCGTTGTTAACCACCTCACTGTTAACTATCGATCGGTGCAAGCTTTGAAAAATGTTAGCTTCACAGTACAGCCAGGAACATTAGTTGGGATTTTTGGGCCCAATGGAGCGGGAAAAAGTACGCTAGTGAAAGCAATGCTCGGCTTGATTCCGAGTGTGACAGGCTCAGTTTTGTATCAAAACCGCCCTCTGGTAGAACAATTGGAACGCACCGCCTACGTTCCCCAACGATCGCACATTGACTGGTCGTTTCCGGCAACGGTTTGGGATGTAGTTCTGATGGGCCGAGTCCGCAAATCGGGCTATTTTCATCGCTTTTCAGCCTCCAGCCGCCGAATTGCTGCAAATGCCCTGGAACGAGTTGGCATGATGGAATACCGCGATCGTCGGATTGGTGAACTTTCTGGCGGACAGCAGCAACGAGTATTTCTCGCTCGATCGCTGGCGCAGGAAGCCGATGTTTTTATCTTTGATGAACCCTTTGTGGGCGTGGATCAAAAAACTGAGGATGTGCTTTTCCGGATCTTTCGGGAACTGGCTCAGGCCGGCAAAATTGTTATGGTGGTGAATCATGACTTGGGCGAGTCCATTACTCACTTTGATCACCTGATTTTGCTCAACCGTGATCTGATTGCTAGCGGTAATCGCACTCAGGTTCTCACCCTTGAAAACATGACTCGGGCCTACGGTGGCCACGTCAGATTTTTTGGGAATCAAGTCGCCTGAGAAATGCTCGCTTTCATTTAAGGTTTATACTTCTACCCATGTTCCTTCTTGAACCACTGCAATACGGCTTTATGCAGCGATCGCTTCTGGTGGCGGTGATTGTGGGCATCATTTGTGCCGTTGTGGGAAGCTATTTGATGGTGCGGCGCATGGCGTTGTTGGGGGATGCCATCAGCCACTCGTTGCTGCCTGGGCTGGCAATTGCCTTTATTTTGGGTGTCAATATTTACGTGGGGGCGTTTGTGGCGGGTGTGCTCAGTGCGGTACTGATTGGCTGGATTCATACCCGATCGCCGATCAAAGAAGATGCTGCAATGGGGATTGTATTTTCCGCCTTTTTCGCCTTAGGTATCACGCTGATTACCATCGTCCAGAAAACGAACAAAATCGACCTTAATCACTTTTTATTTGGCAATATTTTAGGGGTTACGGTGTCTGAGGTCAGGGATACTGCCATTATTGCGGCGATCGTGTTGCTGGCGGTGGTCTTGCTTTACAAAGAGCTGTTGTTCTACTGTTTTGATCCGATGGGTTCCCAGGCAACGGGCTTGCCGGTTCACTGGTTCAATGCGGGGTTAATGATTTTGGTTGCCCTGACGGTGGTTGCCAGCATGAAGGCGGTTGGTGTCATTTTGGTGTTGTCGCTTTTAATTACTCCTGCATCAGCGGCCTATTTGCTGGTTCCGCGTCTGCATCAAGTGATGCTGGTTGGTTCTGGAATTGGCGTATTTTCTAGCATTAGTGGCATGTATCTCAGCTACTATTACAATCTGCCTTCTGGCCCAGCCATTGTCATGGTTGTATCTGGCATCTTTTTTTTGGCACTTCTGTTTAGCCCCACCTGCGGCTTACTCACCCAGTTTAAGCAAGCTTTAAAGCCCGATGCCTAACTCTTAAACAAATACCTTGGATAAGTTCTATCTGCCCCAGTTTTGCTACCTTCTGCAATCCAAAACCTAAACTCCCAAATTTATTTTTTCCTAAGCCGCGAAAAAATTTATCAATTTGAAGAACAGGTTACCGATCGCCTAGGCACTCCATTTTTACCTAATTTGTGGGATTTTTTTAAATTAACAGCAAATTTGCCAAATCATCCTGACAATCGATCGCTTCGTTGGAAAGAATGAAGTGGTAGATGCACCCTGATTCTTGCCTCCTGGTCTTAGGCTAGGAGGCTTTTTTCTGTCAAGTGCCCATGCCCAACAGCGCAAAAGATTGATCATTCGAGAACGAATATGAAGAGTATTTGAACCCTCAAAAAGGGACAGTATTTCTGGTAGGATTGCAAATTGGAGTTCTGAGCAGTCCCATCAAATACCCGATGTTTCATCACGACAGTTATGAAAGAGAGTGATGAACTGTAGAATGTCTTGGTGTGTGTGAGATAGATTGATCAATCATTTAGAATGACGATCTGAAAATGATAGATAGGAAAGCTTTCTTTGTTTAAAGTTCAGCAACATCTAAGGAACACGAGGCAGCTTTTTTGTATCTCAAAACCTATATATTTTGTGAGGGAAGTGAAAGTGGGTCACTGACTACGAATGAACGTGGCAAATTCTTCGTAGTTTGTGATAGGTCAACCTGTACTGACCACTAACGCTAGAGGAGAGACTGTAATTGTGAGAGTACACTGGCTAATGCCCAGTATTCTGGGTGCGATCGGCGTTTTTTTCCTTGCTTCCCCCGTAGAGGCCGCCAGGTTGGTGCTGTGGCGGTTCAGCCCTAACGAAAATCGTCTGACCTTCAATACAGACGAGGCAGTGCAGCCTAGAGTTCAACTGATTGCTAATCCAACGCGGTTAGTCGTTGACCTCCCTGGCACAACGTTTGGCCGTCCTCAGGTGGAACAAGCCGTTGGCGGTGGCATTCGGGCCGTGCGGGTTGGGCAATTTGACGACGCAACTACCCGTATCGTTATCGAGCTTGAGGCAGGATACAGCCTTGATCCAGAGCAAGTGCGTGTGCGTGGGACAACTGCTAGCCAGTGGACGGTGGAACTTCCAGAACCAGAACCTGGCAGTGAGCCGATCGCCGCAGAAAGTGTTGCCGTAGAAAGTGCTGATACCGTAGCAGAGTCCTTTTCCCCCCTCGAAGCGGCCACCCAAATTGAAGAACTACGGCTGACTCGTGATGGGCTGTTCATCCGAACTCGTGGCGAAACGCCAGATATTGATGAAGACTACAGCAGGCGACGACGACGGCTAACGATAGAAATTGAAAATGCCGCCTTTTCGCCTGAGGTGGTGCGTCGAGAGCTTGAACTGAATGACTACGGCATTGAACGGATTGAGCTTGTTCAAGCAGAAGTAGACGATGATGATCCACCCACTGCCAATATCGTTCTTTATTTCAAGCCAGATGTAGACCGTTGGCGCGTCAATGTCAGTGAGTTTGGTGGCATTGTCCTTACTCCCAGGCAAAGCAGCATTCTAGCAGGCGTTCAATCCCCCCGATCGCTTACTGCTGCTACAGATTCTGTCTCCTCATCGCTCCCTGTCCCCGATCGCCCTATTCCTGTTCCTAGTCCCGATCGCCCAG
Organism: filamentous cyanobacterium CCP2; assembly: GCA_003003615.1. Lineage (GTDB taxonomy): Bacteria > Cyanobacteriota > Cyanobacteriia > Elainellales > Elainellaceae > Egbenema. The sequence continues at coordinate 22,610 of PVWD01000066.1, forward strand.
CCCCGCTTCCTGCCCCTACACAGCCCGTCCCCGATGTTTCCCGTAGCCGTGTCACGATTACGATCGATCCAGGACATGGTGGCCGAGATCCAGGAGCCGTTGGCATTGGTGGCATCCGCGAAGCTGAAATTGTGCTGGACATTAGCAGGCAAGTAGCTGCCTTGCTGGAGGAGCAGGGGGTTCAGGTGGTGATGACGCGCCAGGACGATCGAGAGGTGGGCTTAGAGCCGCGTGTTCAACTGGCTAACCGGGCTGGATCAAACCTTTTTGTCAGCATCCATGCCAATGCAATCAGCCTCAGCCGCCCCGATGTGAATGGCTTGGAAACCTACTACTATTCCAGCGCAGGGGAACGCTTGGCACAGGTAATCCACGATACGGTGCTGCAAATGACGGGTGTCCCCGATCGGCAAGTTCGCTTTGCCCGGTTTTATGTGCTGCGCCACACTTCCATGCCTGCCGTTTTGGTGGAAGTTGGTTTTGTCACCGGAGATCAAGATTCCCGTCGCCTGGCTGATCCGGACTTTCGCACCTCCATGGCAGAGGCCATCACCGCAGGCATTTTGCGATACGTTCAGCAAAATTTTTAGGGGATATGGCAAAAATCAGGCAATGGCAATCAGGCAACTAGGCAATGCTGGTGAACAGGGCATCAAGCGGCTGGGCAGGTGCGTCTGGCTTTGCCACAATTTCCACAATTTTGTTTTTAGCTTGCGGTTGCAGGACTGCTTCCACACAAACCTGGGCCACCTTTTGGCGAGGAATGCTGCCATCAAACAAATTATCTGGGCCTCGCATGACGATCGCATCGGAATTATCTTCGTTTTTTAACCCCCCTGGACGGACGATTGTATAAGATAAACCGCTCTTTTGCAGATAGTCCTCTGCCTGTTTCTTCCAAACTAAAATCAGCCAGAACAGATTCAACGGATGAAAAAAACGCGACACGCATAAGGAAGACACCATCACAAACTGCTGAATGCCCTTCTCTTTAGCCACATCCACTAAATTTTTTGTGCCCAAGTAGTCAACCTTATAGGGCCCGGTCACATCAAAGCTGGGAGCCGCACCCGTGGCAGAAAGCAACACAGTACAGTCTGCGATCGTCTCACGCAAACTATCGGGCTTTAAAACATCCCCTACGACTAGCTCAACCCCTTCCGGCAAAATTTGCTGAGCTTTTGCTAAATCTCTGACCAATGCCCGCACCGGAATCTCACGTCGGACAAGCTCTTGAACAATCCGCCGTCCAGTCTCTCCGGTCGCACCCACAACAAATGCTTTCATAAACTTTACTAATTAAATTTGAAAATGTTGTCATTTTTACTGTATCCGAGGGAGGGATTTGAATCTAGAGATGAAGAAATTTGTCCTCCGCCCGATCGCGATCAGTAATAATTCTCGCGTTTAACCTGGTTTTTTTCTTTCTCTCCGTAGATCAATCATGGCTATGTCTTTGGAGGGAGAGGTATGCTGAACAAAATTCTAAAGATGACCCAAACGAGATCGGCTGCTAGACTGAGATCTGAGTTCAGTTGCAGATGAATTTGTAAATTTCAGACTAAAGGGATTCTAACTCTGTGAAATTCTCATGTACCTACTGCCATTTAGGGTTTCAGTCCTTGGGTAAAGTTCCCCTTTGGTTCATATTTGTTCGTGTCGTCCCCTGGCTTGAGTCGTCGCTTAAAACCTACTCCATTGCTGGCTAGAGCAAATGATATTTTGTTTTTTGCTTAAAACGATTGGGTAGGAGTTGATAGGAAACAACGATCGCAGGAACGTATATTTTATGCAGGCAAATTCCGCTGAACGCCATACTGATGCCAATCCTATGGTCTTAGGAGCAACACCAGGTTTGATTGATGGCACGTCTCTAATGCATGAAGATTCAGCCCATTCAATGAGCAATTCTCCAGTAAGTGACCCCTCCTGTTTTCATGGGCACTTTACAAGCTGCATGGAGATGTATGCCGATGCGAAAACGGTTGCAGACTACCTGGATGCCCATCGCGCTTGGTTTCCTCGCTGTGCCCAACCCATGTCTACTGAGCCGATCGGCGAAACAGGATATGCAGTCACGATCGGGCGATATGGCTCCTTTGGTTATGAGGTGGAACCCAAGGTGGGGTTAGACTTACTACCTCAAGACCAAGGGATTTACCGGATTCAGACCATTCCGGTTCCGGATTATCACCCTCAGGGGTATGATGTTGACTTCCAAGCCGCTCTACAGCTTGTAGAAATTGACTCAAACGCCTCTGGTTTACCAAACCGCATTACCCGCGTGGAATGGGAACTAGATCTGCAAGTGATGATCCACTTTCCCCGCTTTATTCATGCACTACCCAAACAACTCGTTCAATCTACTGGCGATCGGCTTTTAAACCAGATTGTTCGCCAAGTTTCCCGCCGTCTCACTCATAAGGTGCAGCAGGACTTCCACACAACAGCCGGAATTCCCTTTCCAAAGAAACGAAGACAGTAGCAAATTTAACGAGTTAATTGATAATAGGACAGTTGCACTCACCAGAGCCAAGAAGCTTGGAAATAGGCAATCTGTCCTATATTTTTTAGGACTTAACCCAATGGCAACTTGTTCCAATCTCTTGTGGAATGGACATCTTGCCCGTTCAGATTCACCAACTCATCCGTTTGCAACCCTATCCGTTGTGGGTTAGCAACCTAAGCAACCTACGACTGAATTCACCAACTCATCCGTTGCCATCTTCTACCCTTTGTGAGCCTGCTTGCCTTGCCTGCTTTCGCTCCTCCAACTTCAGCAATATCTCTGTATGGGCTTCGCGGGTAATGGGATAGAAATAGGTCACGATTAACCCTAACACCAGAAATAGCGCAGGAAGAGGGCCGATCGTCGCCCGAATTGCCAGGAGTGCCGCAGGGGGTTGGGTTTCGGCAGTGCCATCAAATCCAGTTGTCTGGAGCGCAATACTAACCAGGAGTTGACCGAGAGCTAAACCAATTTTTTGGAGAAACACCATAAAGCCGTAGAAAATTCCTTCTCGTCGCTGCCCGGTGCGTAGCTCATCCAGATCAATCACATCGGGAATCATTGACCAGGGAACCAGGTAAGCCGTTGCCACGCCAAACCCTGCCAGGACAGCATAGAAATACATCAGCCCCACTTGATCGGGTTGCAGGAAGACAAGCCCAATTTGGGCAATAATCCACACTGCCATCCCCATAAAGTAAACAGCTTTTTTGCCGACCCGCTTACTGACCAAACTCCACACCGACAGCATGATTACCGCTGTTCCCTGAACCGCCAGAGCCGCTTGCGCTGAATGCTCAGAAGGCAACCCCATCCAGTCGGTGACGAAGTAGGGAATGATGGCGGCTGTATTCTGGAGGGCTAACCAGGAGAAAAGATAAATTCCCACAACACAGAGAAACGCCCTGTTGCTGAAAGCCAGCTTCAACTGCTGCAAATAGGGAATTGATGTGGGAGCTTCTTCCTCCTCTTCATGCACTTCCGCAATTCGCCGCCGCGTTCCCAAAATGCACAAGTAGGGTGTCACAGTGCAAAAGATCGCCCCTAATGCCCCCAGAAACAGATATTGCTGAACCGGATTTTCAATCCTGGAGAAAATCACCTGCGCCATAATCAGGGCTAGGATGCCGCCGCTCACAGAAAAGGTAAAGCGGAACTGGTTGAGGCTGGTGCGCTCATCGTAGTTTTTGGTTAGCTCTGGGGTAAGGGCACTATAGGGCAGGTTCACTCCTGTGTAGGCGGCGTTAAAAACCATGCTGACAACGACGTAAAACCAAAACAGGGCGATCGTCTGCCGACCCGCATCATCGCTAAACGCCGGAATCACCCAACTTAGAAAAAACGAAATTCCCAAGGGCAACGCCGCACAAAACATCCAGGGATACCGTCTGCCCCAGCGAGACTTGGTGCGATCGCTCATCACCCCGATCAAGGGATCATTAATTGCATCCCAAATGCCACCGATCGTCCGCACGCTGCCTGCCAACACAGGAGGCAATCCGGCCACGTTGGTCAGGAAAATTAGCTGAAAAAACAACAGAATATTGGCGCAAAGGGCGGTTCCAAAGTCGCCGATCGCATAGGCCAGCTTGGTGGTGACACGAAGTTTGCTGTGGCCAACGGTTTGGGGTGGGGTGGGGT